>CAZUAH010000052.1:0-43105 GCA_964617665.1 uncultured Pirellulaceae bacterium | reverse complement strand
TGGGTGCTTCCTCCTCCGGCTTCGGCGTCAGGTCGAGTGTTTCGTCCAGTTGAGCTGACGACGTCTCCTTCGAGACTGCATCCACATAGGTTTCTGCGGCTACGGCCGTTTTTTGTTGAACGTCGTCGTCGGCAATTTGGATTGTGTCCAATTCGGTCAGTAACTCGGTGCCGGTCTGGTAACGTTCCTCGGGTTCCTTGGCTACCATCTTCTGAAAAACCGCATCCAATTCCTCGGGTACTTCCGGCCTTGTTTCGGCCAGTGACGGGATGTCGGCTTCTCGATGTGCCAGCATCCTTGCCATCAGGCTATTGCCGACAAAGACTGGGCCGCCGGTCAGCAGGTAGTACAAGGTGCAACCCAGGCTGTAGATGTCGGCTCGTGCGTCGGCGTGTTTGGTGTCCAAGGCTTGTTCGGGCGACATGTAATCGACGGTGCCCAAGACGGATCCGTCTTGTGTCAGTTCCGCTTGAGTGATGGCAACGCCATTGCCGTTGGTAGGCTGTTCCAGTCGCGCCAGGCCCATGTCCAGGATTTTGACCGTGCCTTCGCCGTCCAGCAGCAGGTTGGCGGGCTTGATGTCTCGGTGAACGACGCCTTTGCCATGGGCAAAGGCTAAGCCGGTTGCCGCCTGCTTGATGTAATCAACGGCCTTGGCGACCGATACCGGTCCGTTCTCCTTGACAAACGACGACAGGTCACTGCCATCGACACATTCCATGACCAGGTAATGGACGCCATTGGCCTCGCCGGCGTCGAAGGCGGTAACAATATTGGGGTGCAGCAGCCGGGCCGCGGCTTCTACCTCGCGTTCGAATCGTTCCACTGCATTCGGCGAGGCTACGGCTTCGGCCGGCAAGATTTTCAGCGCAACCACCCGCTTCATTCGCCGGTGGCGGGCCCTGAATACCTGCCCCATGCCACCAGCGCCGATGCGGTCCAGGATCACGTAGTCGCCGTACACCAAACCGTCGGTCCTGCCTTCGCAAATGGTATTCGCCTGGTACATGGTCAGGCGTTGCTTTGTAACCAATTGCCTGGCCAGTTCCGTCGCATCGACCGGCTCGGACAGAGCAGACTGAAACGAAGACAACTGCTCGGCGGTCATCAGGCCAGCCGAGGTGATGCACGATGTGAATTCGTCAAGAGACAAGCGTGTTGTCACTCCCACGGTGTCGTCCCGTTCGGTTGAGTGTGTGTAGAAATCGGGCAGGGAGAGGAAGTCCTCGGTTTCCTCATCATCGCCCGGCATCATGGCGGTGATCTTCTTCACGCTGGCAATGCGTTCGGCGACCATCGGGGCCAATTCCGGATGATCGGCACAGATGATTTCGGCCGACACGTCCTCGCCTTTCTGCCGACGCCGATCCCATTCCGCCACGAGGTCATAGACAAGATCGTCGTTCGACATGATTCTGTTCCTAACCGCCGAGTGGGAATTGGTCGTCCATGGATTGTTCCAGCCGGTGACATGCGGCATACCAGCGTCGTTGGACGGTGGATATGGAGATGCCCAGCAGTTCGGCAGCCTGTTTCTGCTCCAAGCCGCCGTACCAGAGGATTTGGAACACCTCTCGCTCGTCGGCAGGCAGATTTTCGACCGCTTCGTGGAAAGCCGCCCAGGACGCCATGGCTTCCTGCGGTTCCGTCGTGTCGGGTTGGTCTTCGATAGGATCACCATTTGCCGCTCCCACTTGCTGCGTTTCGTGTTTGGCGGCGTGACCCTGGGGGCCAAAGTGGTGTCTGCAAAGGTCGATCAACGACCTGCGAATCTGCGTTGCCGCCAGCCCGAAAAATGCCCTCACTGATTCAGGTTTCACCTCGCTCAGTGATCTGTGCAACCGGATCGCCGCGTTCTGGAAAATGTCGTCGGTTTGCTCCCACCTTCGCAGGTGGGGGTAACCACGGAGCATCTTCCTGGTCAGGCGAAGCAGGCGTTCGGACGCCAAGACGATCAAATCGTCGTAGGCGTCCGCATTCCCTTCGGCTGCAAGATCAAGTAGTGCCTGGATTTGCGTGGTGCTACCGTCAGTCATGGTGCGGCCAAATTTGTGACGAAAAACGTTGTATTGCCACAGTTGAGGCTAGTTTAGCACCGACTGGGGGAAAGCCGCAAATCCCCGGCTATTAAGGAAGGCGGGAGCCGACGGTGGGAGACGTCAAGAAAAATGGAGGAATTCTAGTTCGCCATCGTCTGTTTGCGATGAGACGGCGCACACGAATCCATGCGAGTGCGTTGTTTAACGGCAAGCCGAAGGCGACTGGGTGGGCTGGGGCACTGTCGCCTTCGGCTTGCCGTTTAACGATTGATAGGCAGCGGCTAGAGCATGTCGATGTACCAACGCTACAACGGCTCAGGGATCGTAGGGCAGCCTGTGCCTGACACAGAATGTGGTATCGTCATGCACAGCATGACCTACGCATCATAGCCGCTCCGTCAGTCCCTCAATTGGTTGCTCCTGCAGCCTCTCAGTAGTCTACCCAGAGCCCGCAGCCTCCGATGTCTCCGCTCCCTCGGTCTCTTTCTGCTCTGGTGGAGAGCCGGCCTCCGAGTTGTCGGCCTCAGGCATCGTTTCCGCCTGGGGTGTGCCGTCGCCTGCGCCGGCGAGCTTCACCAGGGATTCGGGCAATTCGACACCGCCTACGTCCTTCATTGCCTGCATCATCGGCGGCAGCGTCTTTGCCAAGCCGCTGAGAAAGTCGGCCGTCGCCGTGCGACCGTTCTGCCCGCCACCGTCCCAGACCACGACTTTGTCGAACTTGATGTTCGAGATCGCCCTACTGGAGGCGTCGGCCAGATTGTCCATGTGTTCGAGCATCAGCAATTGGAAGGCATCGTGGGCGCCGCCGCATGCCTCGACGATCCGCTGGAGGCCTTCGCCTTTCTTGGCCAGGATTTCGTATTGACCTTGGGCCTCGGCCTCCAGTTTCATGAAGATGGCGTCGGCCTCGGCTCTGGCCTGCAGGCGGCGTGTTTCGGCGGCCGCTTCGGCGTCGACGATCAGCCTCGCCTTTTGGGCTTTGGCGGGAGCTTCAAGCTTGGCTCGCTGTTCTGCCTCGGTGCGTTCCGATTCGGCCACTGCGGCTTTTGCCATGGCAAGGTTCTGAGCTTCCATCACGGCAGCTTCGGCTTGGCGCTTGCGGCTTTCGCCAACCTGGTAGGCCTCCGCCTTTTTGACGAGCAACTCGGCGTTGGACCCCGCAACGGTGGCCTGGGCGAGGTTTTCGCCGGCGATCGCAGCAGCGTCGGCGTCGGCCACTTGGATACGCATTTGTTGTTCGGCCTGCTTTACCTGCGATTCCCGCTCGAACGCGGCCTGCTTTTCGCCGATGACCTGTTCCTTCTCCAACGATGCAACGCGCACCGCTTGGTCTCGCTCGGCGGAACGCGTGCCGATGGACTGTTCCTTACCGGCTTCGGCCACCTGAATGGCCTTGTCTCGGCCTGCCTCGGCCGCTCGCGTTTCCCCCATCCGCTCGTTATCCGCTACGTCGCCGCGGGCCTTCTGAATGGCTTCCGAGGCGGCTTTCTGACCGATGGCGTCGATGTAGCCGGACTCGTCCGTGATGTCCGTGATATTCACGTTGATCAATTGCAGGCCGATTTTGTTCAACTCGGGTTCCAGCGACACCTGGATGTGCTGCAAGAATTGTTCGCGGTCACGGTTGATTTCCTCGATGTTCATCGATGCGATCACTTGGCGCAACTGGCCAAAGATGATCTCTTCCGCCTGCTTGCGAATCTCGGTCACGGTTAGGCCCATCAACCGGATCGCAGCGTTCTGCATGACTTCCGGTTTGGTGTCGACCGCCACGGTGAACACGCTGGGCACGTTTACGCGGATGTTCTCGGCCGACAAGGCGCCGCGCAGCGGGATTTCGATTTGGATCGGTTCCAAGCTCAAGTAGTTGTAAGCTTGCACGAGCGGCACGACAAACGCGGCGCCGCCGTGAATCGTCTTGGCGGCGCCTCCCACGCGGCCCGTCTTGCCGTAGATCACCAACACGCGGTTGCTGGGACACCGCTTGAACTGCTTCCTCAACACCAAAACCGTCGTGAAGGCGACCACGCCCAATGCCGCGCCGCCCACAGCGGTCCAGCCCCACCATCCGAAGTCCGCCAAGAGGAAGATGTCGCTCATGATGTGACTCCCGTGTGTTCGAATTCGGCCGTCAGACCTGGCGTCCAGCGACCGTCTGCTGCTCGGCGGGCGCGACTTCCAGCACGCCAGCGTCGATTACACCTACCACTACGACTTCTGCGCCTGTTGGGAGACCCGACGGGACCGACGTCACGGCTTCGTATTCCATGCGACGCCCCTGCAGATCCAGTTGGATCTTTCCCCTTCCTGATTCGCCGGCCGGGATGGCAACGTGAATCTTGCCTTCGCAGCCAACGGCATTGTTGATGCAAACCGTATTGTCTTCGCCCAGCCCGTACAGCAGCGACATGAGCCAGTACACAAGGTACATCGCGCCGATGCCGGACACGACTGCGAGCACAACTTGCTGCGGGAGGGACAGTCCGGCTTCGCTGGCCGCCATGCCGGCGATCCCGAAGAAGGCAATCGCTGCTACCAGTGTGCGAAAGCTGATTACGCCGAAGATCCACGTGGAACGGTGTGCGTGGCTTTGATCCTCGTCGTGGGCGTCGCCCGAGTCATGGATGTCGTCGGCTGCCGTGTCATCGACGGCTCCGTCTGCGCCGTGATCTCCAAGATCCGTATCGCCATGGTCTCCGTCGCCGAAATCATGGCCTCCCAAGCCCAGCAACGTCAGAGCGAATTGGCATACCAGGACCGTGCCGCCTGCCACCGCGCAGAAAAGGAACACCGCCGTCATCGCCCCACGCCTCCAACTACGTCATGGATGCGGGCAACTGGCCAGCCCTTCGTTGGCCCCGCTACGTTGGGATGACACGCAAACGCGCGTCACCACATTATGCTATTCGCGTATTCACCACGGTTATTGATTCGACGGTTCGGCCGCAACGATTATGATCGGATTGGCGAAAGGGCCACACGAGATCTTCGTTCGGCCGCGGCACCTTCTATTCTCGCTTCCCGGAAAAGGGCTGTCAAACGGCTGTCGCGTGCATGAAGCGTGGGCTCGGGGCTTACGCCTTTTTCAGCCGGAGCTGGGGCGTTTGCGGCGCTCGATAGATGCTCGCGCGGAACTGCCGCCAAGTCGGTAGGTACCCGGATATCGCGCAATGAAGTGACGCCTGGTTCAGTAGTCTACCCACAGACCCCAGCCCAGTTTGTTTTCGGAGTCGCTGTAGAATTCGTACTGTTCGTGCTTGCCGTTAAAGTATTGAAGGCCCAGACGGGACGCTCGGCCGCTTGCGCCGTTCCGCCACTGCCAGCCGGCTTGTAA
Organism: uncultured Pirellulaceae bacterium; assembly: GCA_964617665.1. Taxonomy (GTDB): domain Bacteria; phylum Planctomycetota; class Planctomycetia; order Pirellulales; family Pirellulaceae; genus JADHUC01. Next base: position 37,729 of record CAZUAH010000052.1, on the reverse strand, counting down.
CACGATGTGACCGCCGAAATCCACTTCTTGCCGCAGGTGGGTGTTCACGGCGGCAAATGGCGATCCCCAATTGGTCGTGTGCGGTGGACTGTAGTCTGCTCCGAATTGAAACTCCATAGGCTCGGCACCACCGCCCGTGCCGATTGCGCAGCCCACTTCGCCGTAGACTCGCAGAGCGTCGGTCCAATAACAGCCGGCTCCCAACGCGACCCCGTCGCGAACGTAGTTGATCCTAGGGTAGCCCGGGTTCAGCAGCAGAAATTCGTCTCCCAGGTGCGAACTGATATGGTAATAGGCAAACTTGAAATGCCAAGGGCCCCAACCGTACGTGAGCGGCACGCCCACACGGAAATCCGTGGCGATCAGCGGGGTACTGGGACCATGTGGATCCAGTCGCGCAAACACACCACCTTCGACATCCAGTTGCCAGCCTTGTGCGTAGACGCTGTCGTCTGTTCCATAGCGCAGGATACCTAGTCTGCCGCCTAATGCTGTGTCCCAAACTGATCCCGCGTCCTTTTCCGACGACCAGACGCTGGCAAAACGAGGTTCCTTCACACCGGCCATGTAGGAACGGTAGATCAGACCCTCAGGCATCCACTGGAGAGTCCAGGGGAAATGGTCCAATGCTTCCCCGTCCTCGTACAGCGCGTATACGTCGTCGTTCGGTTCGGCCGGTTGGACCTGATGAGTGGTGGATAACAGCCGGGCGTCCGCCACCGGTCGTAGACGGAGCGGTTGCTCCCCTGCAGCTAGTCCGACGTTCAGGAAAGCGCAAAGAAGCATCAGGCCTGTTACGCGGACGCGTACAGTCTGACGCAGTGAGCGGATTGCCTGTTGCAGTAGGACTCGCCGGACCATTAGTTGGGCACACTCGGTGGGCTGCGCGGGGTGGGGGACGTTTCTTGCCGACAGACTGGTTATATCGAGTCATCGGCAACGTTCGGCGAGTCCCTTGCTGATTTGCGCCTCGCGTGAGACGGTGGTCGTCGTTCGACGACCGGCCGTTCGGGTCAGGAAATCCACGAGAGTTTTTCCGGTGGGCGGTTGTTTCGGTTGGGAGGCTCGTGAGGCGGGTCCACCACCGGGAGGGCGAGGCTCCAGCCGAACCGAACCTACCGGAAAAGGCGGCTCAGCAGGAGCTTCGCCCTCCCGAACTTTGCGTGGAAGGGCCGTTTTGAAATTGGCTTGAACACGACCGTTCGAGGCTGGAGATTACTCCTCCACAACTACGGCTGTGCCGAACGCCAGCATCTCGGCGGCACCGCCCATGACAACAGAGGTGGCGAAGCGGACGCTGATGATGGCATTAGCGCCCAACTCCTCGGCCTCGTCGACCATGCGATCCAGCGCCTGTTCGCGGGCCTCGGCCAGCAGCTTGCCGTACTCGTGGATTTCGCCTCCCACCATGTTACGGAAGACCGCGAGGATGTCCTTGCCAAGGTGTCTGGCGCGGATGGTATTGCCGCGGACAAGACCCAGCGTGCGCACGACTTTTCTTCCCGCAATATCGGGACTGGTAACGACGATCATTCGCTTCATATTTGCACGTCCTTATACTTGTCGGTCTTTCGGGCAAGCACTCGCTCTCGCAGTACCGAAATGAACAACAACAATGAACCAATCACCAAAGCACCGATGCCGGTCTTGATCAGTGCCGGCACGGTGTCGTCGGCCAGGAATTCGTAGCAACCGTATCCGCACACGATCAAGAACCCCGCCACGTACAACAACCAGCCGGCTCCTCGACTGGTTCGAACCGGTAGGTCACTCATGATCTCGCTCCATTCTTCTCGTGATATTTCGCCAAACGACATTTTGCCTACCGCTTGGCGAAGCTCGGCCAATTCCTCGTAGGCGCCGCGACACTTCGAGCAGGACTCCAAGTGCAAGTCGACTCGTTGCCGATCCGCTTGCGTTAGTTCGCCGTCCAGGTAACCGGACAGCATCTCGTCGATTTGCGGGCAATCCAACATGATGCGTCACCGATACTCCTGCATCCGGCGCCGAAGCTCGCTGCGTGCCCGGTGGAGACGGGACATCACCGTTCCCACCGGGATCGAAAGCACTTCGGCGACTTGTGCGTAGCTGAGATCGTGGTAGTCTCGCAACAAAATGATCTCGCGTTGGCCTTGTGGCAGTGCCATCAATTCCCTCCGCAGCAGACTCAGTATTTCCTGCTTTTCCGCAGCCACGTCGGGCTGCTGTGTACTCGACGCGGCGAGTCCCGACCATTCGACGGGTTGGCTCGGATGCCGCTTTCGCTTCCGCAGCAGGTCCAAGCAGCGGTTTCGCACGATCTTCAAGAACCACCCTCGCAACTCGCCTCGCCGACGATCAAACATCCGACGTTTGCGCAGGGCGGTGTGAAGCGAATCTTGCACTGCATCTGCAGCGTCCTCACGGTTTCGCAGTAGCTGCACAGCCAGAGCAAAGCCGCTGCCGCCCAACTCCTGCAGTTGGACAACGATGGCTTGATCCCCAGGCGACATCTTGGCGTCGTCCTCTCTCTGGTCTGTCAAAGAACCCACTTCAGTTTACCACTCTCGTGTCGCGGCAAAGATACTACGTCTGTGGCCGAGGACTATTCCCATGAAATTCAGAAATCCGTGCCAAGCGTCCATTTCTATTCGGTGAGACGACTGGAGCGAGTATAACGCGCGGGTGCTGCGAGGATAGCTAGGCAGCTTCTCAGGGACAAATCGGCCGCTGCACGCCGGTTGACACCATTGTGCCAAAGCCGGACATTGAATTGAGCAATGCCACCGATATGCAGTTTTCGTCTCAAGGGACTTCACATGGCCGCCCCGAACGAATCGAAGCAAGGTAGCCAAGGGAAGCGCGGATTTGATCCGAGAGCCACAAATATCTGCCTGTTGGAGCAAACTCAGGCGTATTTGCAGGCCATGCTCCAGCGGCGTATGCCCGATACTTTGCTTTCACACGCATGGCAGGAGTTCTACCGCGTCTACAGCGATGTGATCCGACGCTTTGTTATCGTACACGGGGCGCGCGGTGCCGATGTGGACGACTGTGTTCAGGAGGTGTGGAGCGCCGTGGCGTTGAGATTGGCGGATTTTGAACATCCCGGTGATCGCCCAGGACTACGAGCGTGGCTGTACGCCGTGGTTCGCAGCAAAACGACCGATGTCATACGCCGCAACGTGCGGCGAGCGACTCAGAATCTAGACGTGTGCATCGAAAAAGGGGACGAGCCAAGCAGCGACGAACCGGATCCAGCCGCTGCGATGGAACAGCAATGGGACGCGACCATGCTGCGAATCGCGATGGGCGAATTGCGGCAGCAGATCTCCGAAGTCAACTACCGCATATTCGAGATGCGAACGATCGAAGGATGTACCGAGGCCGAAACGGCGGCTGCCTTGGATCTGACACCCGAGCAGGTGCGATATCGAAAACACCGAGCGCAACGAAAGTTGAAAGCGTTGTTGGCCGTGTACCGGGGCGAGCACTTCGGCTAACCGGAGCCGAGTGTTGTTCGCTTGGTAGGTGTGGCTGGAGGCGAACCGCGAGGAACGAGTGGGGAACCCCCAGATCCGAGCCAACTGGGGGCTCGCTGGCGCTCGACCCCAGGCACCTCGCGCTACTGTGGCTTGCCTTTTGTTCTAGCCGTTTAACTCCTCAGCTTCCTCCCAGTGTTCGTACAGAGTCGTAAGCGTCTGTTGCTGCTCTTTCAATTCGGCCGTTGCTTGTTTGATGCGTTTGCCGTCGCGTGCGACTGCCGGATCGGCCAAGGCGGCGTGCAACTCGTCGATTCGCGCTTCGCGTTCTGCGATTTCGGCTTCGATGTCTTCTACTTTGCGATAGGGGAATTTGCGTCTTCGGCGGGCTGACTTCTTGTCGCTCTGCGGTCGTTTCTTAGTGGTGGCCGGCGCCTCGCTGGTTTCGGATGATGTGCCGTCGTCGGCAGCCAGTCGTTGCTTTGCCAGATATAGATAAGTCTCGTAGTTGCCTTCAATCACGTAGCACCGATCGGGGCCAATCACAAGTATGTGATCGGCGACGCGATTGAGAAAGTATCGGTCGTGGCTGACGAACAGCAGTGTTCCATTGAAGGCTTTCAGCGATCGCTCCAAGGACTCGCGAGCCCACAGGTCGAGATGGTTAGTGGGTTCGTCCAGTACAAGGAAATTCGCGTCGGAGGCGGCCAGCATGGCTAACGCAGCGCGGTTTCGTTCACCTCCGCTAAGGCTGCTGACCTTCTGAAACACCATGTCGTCCGCTAAACCGAAGCGAGCCAACAAGTCGCGACGCTGCTGTTCGAAGAACTCCTTGTGGTCGGGACGGATGGCATCGACTGCTTGTTCGTCGTCGTCCAAGCAGCGCAACAATTGGTCGAAGTAGCCCACCTTCACCTCGGCGCCTCTCGCGACACGTCCCTCGTCCGGCTCGCATTGGCCCAAGAGGCATCGGACCAGCGTGGTCTTTCCAGAGCCGTTTGGCCCTAGGATGCCCCACCTTTCACCGCGTAACACGTCGAAGGTCACATCCTGGAACAGCGGTTCTGCGAACGATTTCGACAGTCCCTCTACTCGGACGACGATGTCTCCGCTACGCACCGCCTCGGGGAAGCCCATTGTTGGTGCGGTGATTTCGCGTGGCAATTCAACGCGTTCGATGCGTTCAAGCTTTTTGCGCCGGTCTTCCGCCTGAGCGTGCTTCTGACCGTAGCTATGCCTCCGGACAAAATCCTCCATCTTGGCAATTTCGATCTGCTGCTTCACGTAGGTCCGACGTTCGACCTCCAGACGCTCTCTCTTCTGACGCTGGTAGGCGGAGTAGTTGCCGGTGTAGGAATCGACGGTGCCGCGAAGGAGTTCAAGGGTGCGCTCAGTCACTCTGTCCAAGAAATAGCGGTCGTGACTAACCACGACTAACGCTAGTCCGGCGTTGAGCAGATAGTCTTCGAGCCATTCCGTGGCAGCAATATCCAAGTGGTTCGATGGTTCGTCCAACAACAACAGATCGGGTTGCTGTAGCAGCAACTTGGCCAGCAAGAGCCGACTCTGCTGTCCGCCGCTAAGTTGCAGAACCGGCTGTCTGAATGCCGCCGAGTCGAATCCTAATCCCGAGAGAATCCGTTCGATCTTGTGGTCCAGGTTGTATCCGTCGTGGAGTTGCAGCAGGTGTTGTAGGTGGTCGAATCGTTTGCCCAATCGAGTGCGTTCCACATCGTCCGTGGCGTCGCTCAATGCTTCGGCGACGTGTTCCGCCTCATGGCCCAAGGCGATCAGGTCGCCCAACGCGTCGCGGGCTTCTTCCCAGACGGTACGTCCGGGCGCGAACTCTGCCTGCTGCTCGAGCATGCCAACGCGTGCTTGGGCGCTCAATTGGATCGAACCGCTGTCGGCTTCTTCGGGTGCCGCGAGTACTCGGAGCAGTGTGGTCTTTCCCGTTCCGTTGGGTCCCACCAAAGCAACTCGCTCTCCGGCGCGCACGTCGAACGAGACACCGTCCAGGATGGGCTCGGGGCCGTAGCGTTTCGAGAGGTCTTTGACCGACAGCAGGATCATCGAGGGTCGCTGCCTTGCGGGGAGTGGGCAAAGGCAGCGATTGTAGCAGCTAATCCCGGCGGTCGGGAGGTCGAACACGCGAGGAGGGGGACTGCGGCGACGGAGAAACGCGCCGCCGCGTTGCCGGAACGGATTGGATTGGGGTGCAGAACAGAAGAGCGCAGTTGTTCCGGAGTCCTACTTCTTCTTGTCACCGCCTGGCTGCTTGGGTCGCTGGTACTGGTAGGGCTGATATTCGAACTTGTCGCCCTGCATCTTTTCCAGCTTGTCCCGCTGCTTCTTGCTCAGCACTTTTAGGATCTTCTCCTGAGCCTCTGCCTGGATCTTGGCTTGGAACTCCCTGAGCTTCTCCTGCATCTCCTTCCGGACTTCCTGTTGGACTTCGACCAACTCCCTCTTCTGTCTTTCACTGATATCGAGCGATTCGGCCAGATCGTCGCCGTTAAGAGCCTGCCCCAGGCCGTAGTAGCTGCGCAGTTTCATTTGTAGTGCGACTTGCTTCAACCGTGCCATCTGCTCGGGAAGCAGGATTTCTTTGATCTGGTCTTCGATCTTCTCGGCCAACTCCTCGTTCATCTCGCGGTAGCGCTTCATGCGTTCTTCGCGCGAGCCTTCGCCCGCCTTTTTGTACATCTCCCTCATCTCTTTTTGCAGGTCGGTGCGAATTTGGTTGATCTTCTCCGTCTGTTCGTCGACCAACTCCAGATCTTTCTTGACCGACTCCATGTACAACCAGCGGATCGAGCCGCTCCACGGACTGACGTACGACGAGTAGCCGCTCTGACCGCCGCCTCTGACGACTAGTGGCTGGGCCGCACCGCCACCCTGAGCAGATCTGACAACCAGCGGCTGGGCCACTACGGTCCCGGCCGCCAACACGATCGTGACTGCCGCCGCTATCTGGATTTGAATCGTTCGGAGCATTTCGTTTCTCCCGCTGAGCAAAGACACCAATCGCACGCGCCGCTTCCTACATTCTAATAAGTCGCGTTGCGCGTGGAAAAAGTTCTTTTCTACGCAATCTCGGCCAATCTAGATATGCCGATTGTACGGCAGCCATCTCGTCAGGACGATGGCGGCGTCTGTGGCATCGCAATTCGGCGGTGAAGCAATACAGCTCCCACTGTCGCCGTGGTGAGTAATACCGCCCCAATAATAGGTATGAATTCTAACGCGAAAACGGCAGACCCTAGCCCAATGGTATGCATGCGGTGGCGGTGGCCAAAGGCAAACTGGTCGCGCCGCCGAACGCCCCGTAACGCCAAGGGAAAACTCAAATAGTCCAAGCCGAGGATGTACCATGTGAAGTACGCCGTGCCGAGCAATGCCAACACGCCGCCTATGAGCGGGACGACGTTGAAGAGCAGGATGAAGCCATTCACCACGATCAGCAGTGTCAGATTCAAGAGCGTGTCGCACACTTCGTAAGACAGTGAAATTGGCCTTAGATCATCGCTTTTCATGCCGAGTTCCAGCTCGACATGTTCGGCGAGTTTGGCGTAGAAGTACCCGCATAAGATGCCGCCAACCAGCTTCCAGATCAGCACCATGATGAGGGCACATGCGAGCAAGATGGCGACAACAGCGAGGATCTCCCCAGCTACCGCTAACCACCACCATGCGCCTTCCATTCCTTCGGTCAGCCAGGGGTGGAGCTCGGTGACAAGCCACATGGCACCTATAATCAGGACCACTAGAGCCAAGCACGTGATCAAGAGATTCAGTGCGGTCGGAAGAATCGCATATCGCCAGAGTTTGGGGTGGCTATTGAGATACCCAAGGCCATACAGAGGTGCCGATGCGCCCTCGATGAACTCTGACAAGCTCCTTTCGGCTGGTTGCCGGGCGAGAAACTCTTCGTGTGATTTGACGCTCATGCAGTCGACATGTAGTCGACCGTTGAACTGAAAGCAAGAGGGCTCTCGGGATGAGAAGTAGTATCGGCGAAGACGAAGCGTTACATGGCCGACGCTAGATTCTCTGCTCGCGGGGGATCATCAAACTGATGGACCAGTGCCTGCAACTCCCCACGCACAATATGGACGTCGTCGGGTGCGGCAATCCCAATTGTGACTCGGTTGCCCGAGACGCGATTGACCACCAAACGGATGTTGTCGCCGATAATGATCTCTTCGCCGGCCTTGCGACTTAGGACTAACATGCTCTTCCTCCCTGAATTGATGTGCAGTAATGTCAAACTTTTCGTTTCCTAACGATCATTACAGCGAAAATGGTGCCCAAGTAACCATTTTTCTCATGGTTTCTTGTCAAATCCCTGTCCTGCAACATGTTCCACTGGTGCTATCAGGTTCTGCCCAGATCTCACTTTGAGATAGACGGGCGTTTATGATCTTGATATGAGATCGACTAAGAGCGCAGTAGCCGTTTCCATGTAGTACGTTGCTGGCAATGGAAATGAGTGCTTTATGCGATATTGTCGCGCTCAAAATGGACGGAGTGGAGTTCGGGCGTTCGAGCATGATTCTGTGTGAGAATCAGCCGCTCGGTCGTCCTGGATTGAGACAGACAGAAGGGGTGTTAGCCGAGATGATTCGAAGACTCTATGATTGGGTCATGCACTGGGCGGAAACACCGTATGCAGTGCCCGCCCTGTTCACGCTCGCCTTTGCAGAGTCGTCTTTCTTCCCAATCCCACCGGACGTCCTCCTGATCGCCTTGGCGGTATCTGTACCGGCACGCTCGTTCCGCTACGCAGCCATATGCCTGGTCGGCTCGGTCCTCGGTGGAGTTGTCGGCTATGGCATTGGTGTCTACGCCATGGAATGGATAGGCGACCCGATCATCGAGTTCTACCACGGGCAAGACGTCAAGGCGAGAGTCAAGGAGCTGTACGACGAACATGGCTTTTGGGGGGTGTTCATCGCGGCGTTGACACCGATCCCGTACAAAGTTTTCACGATCGCCTCGGGCTGCTTCAAGTTTAACTTCTGGGCCTTTATCGGTGCTTCGGTCTGCGGTCGTGGTTTGCGTTTCTTTGCCGTGGGGACACTGATCTATTTCTGCGGGCCAAAGATCAAAGAGTTCATCGACAAGTACTTCAACGTACTGGCAATTGTGTTTGCGGTGCTGCTGGTCGGTGGATTCGTGCTGATCAAGTTCGTGTTTCAGCCGTGACCCAGTCTGCGCATGCGCACTAATCTTCGCGCAATCAGAAGTGACGAAAAGAAAGTGCCGCTTGAGGAGCGGCACTTGTGTTGGCTTCGGCTTTTCCGCGTTACTAGAGTAGCTTGCGGACTGCTGGCCCATGTCCGGCTTGGCCAAACGCTTCCATTCGAGCGATGCAGACCTCTTTCATGGCGGCGCGAGCCGGCTTGAGGTAGTCGCGCGGGTCGAACTTCGTCGGGTCGCAGGCGAATACTTTGCGAATGGCGCCTGTGATTGCCAAGCGGTTGTCGGTATCGACATTGATCTTCCGCACGCCGTGCTCGATCCCTCGCTTGATCTCTTCCACCGGGACGCCATACGTCTGTTTGATTTCCCCACCGTATTCGTTGATGATGTCCTGCAGTTCCTGGGGAACACTGGACGAACCATGCATGACTAGATGGGTGTTCGGGAGCGCCTTGTTGATTTCCTCGATCCTGTCCATCCGCAGGACATCGCCGGTGGGTTTACTTGTGAACTTGTAGGCCCCGTGACTGGTGCCGATCGCTACGGCCAAGGCGTCAACGTTCGTAGCTTCCACGAAACGGCCTGCATCCTCGGCCTTGGTCAGATGTTCTCCGACTTCATCTTCACTCAGACCTGCTCCGTGGCCGTCTTCGATACCACCGAGGCAACCAACTTCGCCCTCGACGCTAATGCCCTTTGCCTGGGCCATCTCGACCACTTTCGCGGTCACCTCGATGTTCTCCTCAAGCGTAGCCGGGACTTGCTTCTTTTTGCCTGGGTTCTCAAGGTCATCTGCTTCCCTTAACGATCCGTCCATCATTACCGAGGTGAAACCCTGTTCGATGGCACTGGCGCAGGTATCGGGGCTGTCACCATGATCCAAATGCATGACGATGGGGATGTGGGGATACAACTCGACGGCAGCCAGAATCAGGTGCCTCAGATATGCATCCTGCGAGTAGTTTCGGGCTCCTCGCGATGCCTGGATGATGACCGGCGAATCAGTGTCGTCGGCTGCTTCCATGATGGCCTGGATCTGTTCCATGTTATTGACATTCAGCGCGGCCACGCCGTAGCCATTTTCGGCAGCATGGTCGAGCACTTTACGTAACGAGCACAACGGCATCCTACTATCTCCTCTATGCCAAAAAGAAACTCACTATTCCCAGTCGCTGGTGCAGCAGTCGGGTAGATATGTTCTGTCCAAGAAGGGCATGCGAAAATCGTCACTACCTACCGCCATCGTAAGCTATTCGTTGGCAGTGGCGATAGGGGTGAGAGATTGATCTGGGGCGAAGAGGTCGTCCAACTGTGTCTGCGCCAAACGGATAAGAAGCACGGTCCGGCAGCGCCTTGATTTGGCGTCCGTCTCGAAGAACGTCTTGCCAAGGCCCATCAGTTCCTGTGACGACATTAGAAGCAACGTTTGACCGGAAGATAGGGTGGTTTCAATTCGCAGGTCATCAAAACTCTCGCAGTCACGCGTGCTGTCCACGCGAAACATCCCTTCTTGGGCTACCCAGCATTGATGGGAGTTGCCGTGATATATCTCCGGGGTCAACTGGATGCCGACTGTGCCATCGCCTTCTGGCGTCGTAGACAACGCGAACTGACATTGCGCATCCTCGTACGCTGTAGCCGGTTCTTCCTGCACATCGTCGTTGATGGTCAGGGATTCTTGCCGCGGTCCAATCGGGATCGGGCTGCGCTTGCCCGGGCGACATTGCACGCGCCGCTGCATTTGCGTGTCGCTAATCCTCGCGGTTCCACGCTCCGGATCCATTTCTACGGCCCTGTTCGGCGTATCCAGACCGCGTCGAATCCAAGCGGGCAGTTGACCACCGATCACACCGCATCTCAAACCGCTCGACGCCAACTTCCTTCGCAGTTCGATCGGCAGTTGCTGCTCGTCCGCTTCATCCCACAGTTCCTCACTCTCGGCCAATTCGTCCTCGGGTACATCGAGTACCGCGACCTCGATCACCACACTGTCAGGGGGCATCGATGGCGGCTTTAGCAAGGAGTCCGGCGTTGATGAGAATGACCAGGCTGAACATCCAAGACAGACGCCCATGAGTGAAATCAATGACACGTATGTGGCGGATGGCGATGACATTCGCGGCGCGGTTGGTCTGATGAGCCAGTGAACCTGCCCAGATTCTCAGCGCGGGAGGTTAGACGAGGCGTCTTTACAGGTCAATTGAGGTTTTTGGCGGTGAGGCGGACAAAACCGGGCGGGATCAGTCATACAGCCAGACCGCAACCTCGGAGTCGGCTGGATACCCTTCGCTATCGCCGGGGACGACCACGAAGCCGTCGGCTCGGGTGGTTGAACTTAAGACTGACGCTCCACCGGTTGCGAGCGGTTCGACCTCGTCTCCAACAAGCTTGACCCGGGCGTAATCGACTCGCCCCACTGCGGAAACCAACTTGCGGCGTAATCGTCGTACGATCTTGCGATATGGCCAATCGGCGCTGCGGCCCCCCAGTACACGGATTGCCCGCCCTGCGAAAAAATCGTAGGCGCAGAGACAGGAAACTGGGTTGCCAGGTAGCAAAAAAACGAGCCGCTTGGCCAACCGCCCAATGCCCGCCGGGCTACTGGGTCGCATCGCGATACCATGAATGGCCAGTTCACCATGCTCGGCAATCAACCGCGGTGCGTAGTCCTCCTGTCCGACGCTCGAACCACCCGAGACCAGCACGACATCGGCGCTTTCGCGCATAGCCGATAGAATCGTCACGGGATCGTCGTTCACGATTCCTGGGTTGATCGGCACTCCACCATCCCTGCGAATCAGTGCAGCCAGCATGGGGCTGTTTGCATCCACGATTCGACAGCCCGATGGTTTGGAACCCGGCGCCAACAACTCGTTGCCCGTAACGATGATCCGAACCTGGGGGCGACGGACAACGGGCGCCTCGGCAACGCCAATAGACGACAGAACTCCCAAATCTTGCGGTCTAATGACGCGTCCGTGTGGAAGTACCTGTGTCTGCTTGGAGATGTCTTCACCGATGCGCCCAATGTGTTGATCCGGTGCAACCTCGCCCAACGCGTACAGTTTGTCGTTTTCTACTTCGGTTTTCTCCGCAGGCAACACGGCCTCCGCGCCAGCGGGTATTGGAGCCCCGGTCATGATCCGGACCGCTTGGCCCTGCTCGACAGTCCCATCGAACTCTTGCCCAGGGAAGATTTCGCCCGCTATTTGTAGCGGTATGCGATTGTAGCTGGACGCGCCCTGAGTGTCGGAAGCTCGGAGAGCGAACCCATCCATCATGGCGCGCTTAAATCCTGGCACATCGAATTCGCTCGTGATATCCGCGGCCAACACGCGGCCAGCCAAGTCAAGAAGCGGAGCGCGTTCGGGGGGAAGGCACACCAATTGGTCGTCAAGCCAAGCGAGAACTTCGGGAGGAGAGGTTCTCTTGGGGAATCCTGACATTCTTACATCAGGTGGTTCTTTTCCCGGTTCGGTCATTCTCGCCACGTTTCTTCCGCATCAACGGGATAACCGCCCAAAGGGGCATCCTTCGGATTCTAGATCAATCCGCCGACTGGCGAAAGTGCGCGGTGGTTGTGAATGGCGGCCAATATTGGTTAATTGAGGTGGGATAACACTTGAGTTAATCCGCCTATCGGAGGGGGTGTCAGGTGAAGCCGATTGGCGAATCTGGGGAGACAATAATATGGAACTTCGCACCGCGATGTCTCGTCAAATCCCAGTGGGTTACCATATTCCCTGCGCGGAAGGTGTTTTGTGAGACAGGAGTTACCTTTTTGCATAACCCCTACAGGCAACTATAATCCGACTAAGGTGACGTATATCTGCGTATCTTTCCTAGATCGCTCATGTTGACATTGTGGGTCCCCGATTTGACGTAATGGACGAGTGTGTTCTTGTCCCTGCTTGGAGGGTGCGCATATTGTCTGCGCGCAGTCTTCGCGGGATAGTCATGATTCGCCCCGAGAAACAGTCAAACTTGCGATAGAAGCACGAGGTTGGTATGGCCACTGGTCGTTCCCGAAAGTCGCCGTCACGATTCAGGAAGAACCGAAAGAGACGCGAACAGCTGAGGCGCCGTCGCACAGGTCGCCACATGCTGGTCGAAACGTTGGAGGAACGCCGGCTGCTGGCCATAGGTCCGCAGGTCATTGGCGTCCAGCCAAATGACGGCGCTCTGCTGCAGGACGACGACATCCGTAACATCGCACCGCGCGATTTGACGTTTCAGTTCAACGAAGGCCAAGTCATCGATGCCACGACTCTGGAATCGGTGATGGTTACGCGAGCTGGACTTGATGGCGAATTCGACGTCGCTTCAGGCCGTACCGATTTCAACACTGGCGGCGCGGTGGTGGTCGAGTTTCGAGCGAGGACAGAAGGCCCGCTCGGAAACGAAATCTCTTTGGAGTTCAGCAAATCGGACCGCGGTGGTCCGGGAGCTCCTGCGATCACAGTCCAGGGCAGGACCATCTTCGTCGAGTTGAATTCGAATCAAAACAACCGGACGACAGCCACCACCCTGGTGAACGCGTTGAACAATCACCTTGAAGGGGGTGAATTGATCGAAGCGATCGTGGTAGCGGGCCCGGGCAACACCGACATCGCAGCGCCGGTGATAATCTACTCGCCAGTCGATGTTGGCGGTGCGAACGTGGCGTCGGCTACGTCGAACTTCAACACGGGCACGAACCTGGAAGTCAACTTTGTTGCGGTACAAGGCGGTCCAGCGGCGAATGGGATCAGCATCGCGTTCACGAAGAGCGACCATGGCGGGGCCAGTGACCCGGTGATCGACGTCATCGACGAGCGAAACATCCTTATTGATTTGAACTCGAATCTAGGAAATGAGACTACGGCAGATCAGTTGGTCACGGCTTTCAACGCCAATCCGGAAGCGCGAGCTTTGGCACTCGCGTCGACTTCGGTGGGCGATCCGGATAGAGACATTGCGACACCAGCAATCACATATTCGCCTCTGACGCTTGATGGCGCAAACGACGTCTCGGTCACACCCGGTTATCTCGGGCTTGGCGATTCGGACAGAGAAGCAATCTTCCGTTTTGCGGAGACGCCACCAGACGATCTCTACCGGATCGACATCGTTGGGGTCGGAACTACCCCACTGCGCAACGATCAGGGGTTTGCGCTTGGCGATAACACAGACGACGGTGAAGATAACGGCGAAGACTTATCGCTGCCGTTCGAATTGGACTTGGGCGCGCAGGTATTGGGGGTTGTACCCCAACCCGTGGTCCGCACTGGTTCGGGGGGACTGTCCCAATCGTCCAGCCAGATTGAAGTTTACTTCAACGACGACGACCTTGATCCTATCTCTGCCACCGACCCGGGCTTCTACCAGTTGGTGTTCACGGACGACACCGTCGAGAGCAGCGACGACGAGATCTACCATCCGATCGCAGTTCAGTACTTTCCGAGCAGCGATCGTGCGATGTTGACGTTCAGGGCGCCGTTGCACCAACTGGGGAGCGGTTCCGGGACGTTTCGTCTGCGCATCGGCACCGATGAAGAATTGGCCTCGGGTGGCAACCCGATGACGCCGATCCAGGTGGATTTGAGCGACGCGGAGGTCGGATCGAGTTTTGGGACGGCCCATGATTTGAACGGCCTTTCGGGCAGTCAGATAGTATCGTCGGTGATCGATCCTCAGGTACACCAACTGGCGATGCCCGGTTCGAACGACGAGCCAGGACACCGCGATCTTGAACAGCGCAGCACGGATGGGTTTGCTGTGGAGTCCCACTTGTACAGCGTCGCCGATCCAGCGAACGGTCTATCCACGTTGTTCTACAACTTCCGCGAAGACTACGGCGTTGATCCAGACGGCAACGTTTTGACGAATCTGATCACCGAAGAGCAGAAACAACGAACGCGCGAGATCTTCGAGATTTACGGCAACCGGTTGGGAGTGCAATTCGTCGAGACCGAAACGCAGGGTTACACCATAGCCACCGGGGACATGCGGGCGGCCATACCGGGTATTGCCACGGGAGGAGGCGATGGCCTCGTCTCGGCTCAACATGTCGGAGTGCTTGACAACGATTTGCTGCTTGTGATGGACAATGCGGAGAATTGGTACGACGGTTTCGGCCGAGCGGATGATCCCGCACAGGTAAGCTGGTTCGAAGAAGCACTTCAGGGAATAAGCGGTCTCCTGGGTCTCGGATCCTCGTACGATTTGCCCTCGTCGACAACCACCAGCGAAGAAACGACGCTGGATTTCGGGGTAACACCCGAGCCGATCTATCCTGGGGACTATGACATCGTCCACGGGCAACACCTGTATCGTCCGGAAGGAAGCGACATTGATCTGTACAAGTTCGAGGTGACTGAAACCGGCCGGTTCACGGCCACGACCGTCGCCGAACGGCGGACAGATACGAGCTTGCTGGATTCGGTGATCACGCTTTACCGAGAACAGGACGGTCAGCGCGAGTTGATGGCCAGGAACGACGACTACTTCAGCGACGATTCGTACCTAGAACTCGATCTGGAGCCAGGCGTCTTTTATGTGGGTGTATCGTCGACCGGCAACGACGACTACGACCCGGTGATTGAAGACTCCGGCTATGGTGGATTGACGGAAGGGGAATATGACCTGCGTCTTACGTTCAGGCCGGATGCAGACAACAGCATTCTTGACCTTGACAATTCGCTGAATGACGAGGCAAACGCCATATCGCGGGCGACCGCATTGGATGGCGACGGTGACGGGGTACCCGGCGGCGTGTTCAACTATTGGTTCCGCGTCGACGCGACGCCGATCATCGTCGACAAGATGGCGTTGCCAGGCGGCAATGGCAACATCACGTCTCCGTTCAAGTACGTGGATGACGCACTGGCCGTAGCCCGGGCGGGTGATGTGGTGCGAATCGTCGGCAACGGCGGGGGCGATGGTGAGTTGGCGCCTCCCGAAGACGCCCAACCTTACGAGATTGGCTTCGACCTCCTGGGCAGACCGTTGGCCGACGGCGTTACGATGGAAGTTCCGGAGGACGTAGCGGTAGTGATCGATCGCGGCGCCGTTTTCAAGTTGCACCGGGCTCGTATCGGGGTGGGTAGCTCGTCGCCTTCCATAGACCGCAGTGCCGGCTCGCTGCAGGTACTTGGTACTCCGCGTCTATTGGATATTGGTGGGAACGTACTGGAAGATGCGGACGGCAACGTTATACCAGGAGCCGTGTACTTTACGTCGTTGAATGACGAGTCGCTTGGCGGCGACAGCAATCCGAGTCTCGACACGACGCCTCTGGCCGGCGAATGGGGCGGCCTGTCGTTCCGGGCGGATTTGGATCGAGCGGCAGGGAGATTCGACTATGAACACGAAGGGATCTTCCTGAACTACGTGAACCAGGCGGATATGCGTTACGGCGGCGGGTCGGTGTTCGTGGAAGGAGTACCGCGTGCGATTGCGCCCGTCCACACTACGGACGTCCGCCCGACGGTCACGTTCAACAGCATCACGCACAGTGCGGATGCGGCGATCTCCGCGAATCCCGATAGCTTCGAAGAGACGATTTTCCAATCGCCGCAGTATCAAACCGTCCTCTTCACACCGGACTACGCGCGGGTTGGCCCCGATGTTCACGGGAACCGCCTGCTGGACAATTCGATCAACGGGCTGTTTGTCCGTCAGCGGACGCCGGCCGGCGGCGAACTGGAGAAAGTGACCGTCGCTGCACGTTGGGACGACAATGACATTGTGCACGTGTTGGCGGAGACTCTGGAGATCCAGGGCAGCCCAGGCGGTCCGATTCAGTACATCGAAGGACCCGACGCGAGCTTGGTATCGTTGCAGACACAGGCGGGCGGCACCGTTCCCGCCATGCAGCACTACTATCGCATCGCTTTCGTCGATGCCGACGGCAACGAGACACCGGCTTCGGATCGCACCACGGGCGTACTGGTGGACGTCACGGATCCGGAAACGGAAGAAACAGAAAGCGTGCTGCTCAGCGATCTGCCGGTGGCTCCGGCTCCGTATGTGGGGCGAAATATCTACCGCACGACCGATAAGTCTCTTCGGCAGTACGTGTTGGTTGCCGAATTGAACGCTACGGACCGGACCTACCTGGACGACGGCACCGTGCTAGGCGGCCTGCTCGACGGTTCGACGTTGGAGTTGAACGCCCGCCTACACGGAAGGCTGGCGATCGATCCGGGGACGATCGTCAAGTTGAACGGGGCCGGCATCGAGACTGCGTTCGGTTCCCAGTTGATCGCCGAAGGCCAGGACGGCAGCGAGGTGGTGTTCACCGCGTTGCTGGACAACCGCTATGGTGCAAGTGGCACGTTCGAGACCAGCGATCAGGGCAGTTTGGCCCCGGGTAGTTGGTCCGGCATCTACGTGGGGCCGGCGAGCAGCGCTAGTATCGATCACGCCGTGTTGGCATACGGTGGCGGCGTGTCGGAAGTAGACGGCAACTTCGCGGCGTTCAACGTTGTGGAGATTCAGCAGGGCGAAGCGCGTATCGCCAATTCGGTCATCGAAAACAACGCCGACGGTCTTGGGGGGCAGGCGTCGCCGAATCGTGGCGGACACGGAAGTAACGCGGACGCGGTTATTTTCGTGCGAGGCGCCCAGCCGATCATTGTGGACAATGTTCTGCGCAACAATTCAGGCACTGCAATCAGCATCAATCTTAACTCGTTGAACCACGAATTGGTGACGGACTACGGGCGGTCTACGGGGATGGTGAGCGCCGCGAAGCACATTGTCGACAACCAAGGTCCGCTTGTCCGAGAGAACAGGTTAGTCAACAACGATATTAACGGGATGCAGGTTCGTGGTGGCACGCTCACGACCGAAGGCGTGTGGGACGATACGGATATTGCTCATGTTGTCCTGAATGAGACGATCTACGTAACCGAATTCCATACGTACGGCGGCCTGCGTCTGGCAAGCAGTGGGAACGAGAGCCTGGTAGTGAAGTTAGACGGCGACAACGCTGGATTCACAGCTACCGGCAGACCGCTGGACATTACGGATCGGGCTGGTGGCGTTCTACAGATCATCGGTCAGCCAGGATTCCCAGTCGTATTGACCTCGCTGCGAGACGATGCGGCCGCGGCGGGCTTTCAGCCGGATGGCTCCCCGCAAAGTGATACCAACAATGATGGCGATCCGCTTTCAACGGATCCCGGTGGAGCGTTGGCCACAGTTCCCGATGTGCCTAACGGGACGCTTATCGACAATAATGTCCCAGTCGACTCAGTCGGGCACTTTGAAGCCCAGCCAGCAGACGGGGGATCGATCGGTATACAGATAGGCGGCGGGATGAGTGGTGTGACGGCTCGAGGTAACGCTCAGTTGTTCACCAATCAGGATTTCGTCTTTGACTTCACGAACTATGTCGACCCGGGTGGTGACGGCGGGGCGTTGATGTTGGGCGGGGCCGGCACGACGGTAACCAGCCCGGCCATCTTGGTTGGCCCCGATGAAGTAGTCAGCCAGGGAACTTTCCCGGCGGGGAACAATACCATCAACTGGGAGGCGCGAACGTTTTTCCTGGACGGCGTCCCGACACTGTACAACCAAATCACTTTCAGCAGCGCGCAAGCGTTTGGGGATATCCAATTCATCAACTACTTGGACGAGGACATTGTCGCGGTTGATGACGACCTCTTGTACTTGGCGGGCACGCCCGGACAACCGGACTTTGAGGCTTTTACGCTAGACAGTCCGGAACGCGTCGGCTTCAGTCATGGGGGGATCTACCAGGCCGGTGTCAGTTTGGTGAACGCCACATATGATGGCTGGGCCGCCGACCAGTATGCTGACCTACAGACCGACATCGAGGGCCCCGGCACGACGTATTCTATTCCCGGCAACATAGATACTGTGGCTCTGCCGCCGCTCACCGATCCCACGCTCGGGCAAGTGTACGGAGCAGCCGATGTGACGACTGCTTTTGCCTGGACCTTGGACCCGAATGCCACCGAAGCGACGGTTACCACCTTCCTGAACCTAGTACCCAGAGACCCAGGCGGAGCGCTCTCGTTCGCAGGTGACTGGGGAAGCGTACGCCTGGAAGGCGCAGCTCATGACCGTAACGTGGACGTGGCCACTGAGCAGGAAACAGGTAGCATCCAGGTCACTGGCACCAATGAAAGCCCCGGAACTGCCCAGTACTTGGGTTTTCTGGCCCCGGACGAAAAGGCGGGCGACGACAATCGACGATTGGGCTTTGAGGTACACGGGTCGCTAAACCGCCCCGGCGACGTTGACGTGTATAGTTTCGATGCGGATGTTGGGACCGAGATGTGGCTGGACATCGATCGTACGACTTATTCGTTGGACACCGTTGTCGAATTGGTCGATTCCAACGGGAGCACCCTCGCGCTGTCCAACAATTCGGCCGAGGAGGCCGCGGATCCCGGCCTGCTAGTCCGTGATACATCCGTCATTGAGGCGGACGAACTCAATCCATTGAGCAAATCGCCATTCGACTCGCGCGATTTGTGGTCCACAAACCCTCGCGATGCCGGCATGCGCGTGGTTCTGCCTGGACCGGAAGGTACGACCAATACCTACCACGTCCGTGTACGCAGCGGCAGTGGTGACCTGAGCGACATCGAAGGTGGGTTGACTTCGGGCGTCTATCAACTCCAGATCCGGTTGCGGGAAGCTGACGAAATTCCGGGGTCGACCGTGCAGATGGCCGACATCCGATACGGCACGAACGGCATCGTATTAGACGGTCAACCGGCGCATTCGCCGCTGACTGGCGAAGCGGCCGAGGCGTTGGATGCCTACCGAAATGACGTCAACGATGTTCTCGACGTTGTAGCGGGGACTGGGTACGACGACCTCGGAAATCTGCTGAACACAGACCGGGGAACGTTGGGCGTGGCTGGAAGCCTCGAATCGTTCGAGGGACAGACGATAACGTTCGCCAATCCGCCTACGGTTGGCAATTTTGTCCTCAGTTTCGCGGGTGCCACGACGGGGAATATCTCATTCGATGCCGACGCCGCGACGATCCAGGCCGCTTTGGAGGTCCTTACAACGATCGGGCCTGGTAATGTTCTGGTGACCGGCCCCGTCGGTGGTCCCTTCGAGGTGGCATTTCGGGGCGTGTTCGCCAACCAGGATGTTCCGCAGATGACGGAAGGTCCGGGGAACCCGGCGATCGACGAGATGCCCGCAGTGACCACGACCATAGACGGCGAGACGGTGGATGTGGACTGGTATCGGTTCGAGGTCCGCTACGATGCAATTCGTGGGGAGGACACACTGGATCCCAGGCATGCAGCGGTGGTATTCGATGTCGACTATGCCGACGGATTCGCCCGCGCGAACACAAATCTATGGGTGTTCGACGACCAGGGACAAATGGTGTTGGTCGGGCGGGATTCCAACGTTGCCGAGGATCGGCCGATCGGCGGCAACTCGGCCACGGAGGACCTGTCGCGAGGTTCGGCTGGCGTGCTGGATCCGTTCATCGGTACGGTTGAATTGCCCGCGACCGGGTTCGCCCCCGGCGTGTACTATGTGGCCGTTTCGTCCAATGCGATGGTTCCGGACGAGATGCAGCAGTTCTTGACACCGACCGCCGCCAACCCATTCTTGCGACTGGAACCGATCAACTCCGTCGATCGAATCGCGGAGCAACACTTCGGATCGCAAGGGCCCACAACCGCCAACACGCCGGAAGTTCCGATCCTATTTGGCGCCAGCGACCGTGTCACCTTGCTTCCCAAGGATGGAAACGATGTACAAGATGGCGAGACGTTTACAATCACTAACGATCTCGGCAATTCGGTCACCTACGAATTCGACTCGGACGGCACGGTTGCCGATGGGAACGTTGCGGTCGAGTACGACTACAGATCCAGTTCGTTCGCCATAGGCACGGCGATTGGTGAAGCGATCACTGAGAATCCACCTGCGTCTCCGGAGCCGATCGATCCGCTCGATCCCGATCCTCCGATCCCGACGGTGGACGGGCCCATCATCACATCAGAACTCACGGTAGACGTGGGACCGGCCGGCGAGGTAACTCTGACGGAGAGCGTCCAGCGACACGCGCTACTGAACGAAGTAACGACAACCGATTTTCTCACGAACGAGGTGATCGTCAATCCGCTGGTCCGCACGACCAGCCATTCGACAGATCCGCTGGTGCGACAACACGCGGCAGCCGGTGGTACGGAGACGAGTCTGTACGTTTCACGCCCGGCCGCCGTTCCTTATGACTTGGGCGACGTGACTCTGTTCGTAAGCCAGCACGGCTTGTTGCCCGACGGAACTTTGATCTTGGACCGGACTGAACTAGTCAGCGTTGACGCGTTCACCGGCCAGCAGGAGACCCGCATTGGCGCATTTGGTGCCAGCGTGGGCGATATCGCCTTGCATCCTGGCGGTCTCGTTCCAAGTATTGCTGGCGGTAATGATGGCGGGATTTTCGGGTACTCAATCCCAGACGATCCAACGCAATGGACAGACGCCAACGTCGGTCACTACTGGCAAGTGAATCCCGGTTTGGACACGCCGGGCGCTCTCGGTTTCGATGTTGGCGACGACGATATCGAAACCTACATCATCGATGTGGCGAATCCTGGTAAAGCCATCCAGGCAAACGGCAAGAACGGAGTCGGTGTGCGGTTCAACGCGATGACGTTCAGCAACCAAGAGAATTCGTTGAACGTCCGCGGTTTCGCCATCGGCGATCGTGGCGACACGTACGTGGATCCAGACACCGGACAAGTGACTTCGTTGGCCCTTGGTGTTTCGAATCCGGCGAACATTCTGTTCGAGTTTGACCCGGAGACGGGAATACCGGTCAGCGGAACTCGCACAGGCCTGGGTGTGTTGGCCGGAGGCGGTACGAATTACCAGGATCGTGGTGCTCTGGATACCTCGACTGACGCGTTTCCCATTGGCGGATCGAACACCACCATCACTGGCGTTGAGGCAACCGAGTTGGTGACGGATTTGCTGGGTAACACCAGCACGCAGTTCAACATCGAGGATGGTGACTTCTTCGAGGTGGATGAGGACGGTGACGGTAACGCTGACGTGGCATTCGAGTTTGATAGTGGCTGGGAGTTCTACTTTGACATCGACACGACGAACCCAACGGATCCCAATGTTCTGCGGGACAGGGATCGCTTCACGGTCGACGGTGTCCAATTCGAGTTCGACACCGGGACGGTCATCGTCGTCAACGCGGCGAACGGCAGCCAGTTGAATGAGGGCGGGCTCATCCAGATCACGGACAACGCAACCAATCCAGTTACGATCACATTCGAATTCGACAGCGATAGCACCCTCATCAATCCCAATGCGACGGCGATCCCGTTCACAACCACAGACAACCGACAAGCGATTATTACGAACATCATTAACGCGATAGACGGTGTGCCGAGCTATGGCGTGAACGCTGAACAACTGACGGGCACAAACCGCATCACGCTGCTTGGCGAATCGCCCGTCACCGCAGCGACGGTCGCCGCTGCCGGTGTCGTTGGCGACGGTGAGCCCGATGTTGCGGTGTCGACTGCCATTGCGGTTCCTGTCGAAGAAACGTTCACTGTGGACGATATCGGGCAGGCCATCATGGGGGCGGTCAACCAGACGCCGGGGTTCGGATTCGAAGCCGGTGCGGTTGGCAACCGCTTGAACTTCGTGGGCGCAGTAACCTACAGCTTTGCGGGCGTGACTCACCCGATCTTCGGCACCGTCAACGTGGGCACGGGCTTCGCGACCGGCCAGCCAGGGACGACAATTCCGCTCAGCTTCCCCGTACCGTTCTCGGCTAGCGACAACGCTGCGGATATTGCCGCGCGGGTTAACGCTGCCATGCCCCTTGGGAACTTTGACACCACTCAAACCGGAGCTACCGTCCTTCTGGAACCGGATATCCCGCAACCGGCATTCGTGTGCACCAGTCTGGGAACGCCACCGCTGATCGGTGCTTCTGGCATCCCGGACTGTCCGCTGTTGAGTGGCGGCGTCGGGCCAGGGGGAAGTATCACCGGAATGGCTTTTGTCGGTGATCAGTTATACGCGGTTACCAACACGGGCGGCCTGTTCCGGATTGCTAATGGCTTGACAGGCGACGCGTTTGCTCTTTCGTCGCCGTTCAATGTGCCTGATTACATTGATGGTTCCCGCGAACTGCTGCAAGTGGTCAATGAAGTCACCCAAACAACTACCGACCCGTTGACAGGGGAAGAAACCGAGGTCGAAACGACCGAGCCAATTCGCTTCGCCGGTCTGGTGGCAGGGCCGCAGAATACGGAGGACGGCCTTTATGAGAACCTTCTGTTCGGACTCGATAACACCGGACGGGTGTTTGCCTTCGATACGTATGGCCGGCCGCAGGGGGTCTTCGCTCAAGGTGCTTCCTACGTGGACACGGGGCTAGAATTTGCGAACGGACTGGCGTTCGGCAACCTGGACGACAACTTGTGGCACGCGACGTTGAACCGCAACACGGACCTAGGCCACGGCGTCCTTCAGTCGTTGGACGGGAGTCGGGGTACCGAGGTCGATGCGCTCAACGCAAGTCTGTACTTCGGCTACGAAGGCCCGTTGGTGCAGAGCGAGTTTGGCATCGGCAATTTCGCGCCGGCGACCCAGACTGTCCCCGTGCCTACATACGATTTCCCCGGTGGCGCCCACGGAAGTGTGGTGAGCAACACGTTCAGCCTGGAAGGGTATGCGGGAGCGGACAGGCCGACGCTGTATTTCAACTACTTCCTGGACACCGAGCAAGCGGAGAACACATACGATACGACCCTGGTCGATCCCTTTGAGCGGATGCTTGATTCGTTCCGCGTGTACATTTCCGGCGATGATGGCCGTTGGAAGCTATTGACGACCAATAACTCGACCCTCGATGTGTTCAACGAAACGTACCTGGATGAATTCGATCCGTTTCTCGTCACCGATCCCATCACCGGCGAAGTGGTTTCGGAACAGCCATTCGATCGCGCCGAGACGTTTGATAGCACGCAAACCTGGCGGCAAGCAAGGGTGGACTTGGCGCCCTACGCGGGCCAGGACAACTTGCGGTTACGGTTTGATTTCGCTACCGCTGGCGGCATGAGCACGGGTGGTCGCGACGTCACCGTGGACCTGAACACCGCGGGCAACGAACTGCGAGCGATCGCGGGAGCCGAATTGCGCGACGGTCAGATGTTCACGCTGACCGATTTGCGGACGAACCCCGACACGGAAGAAGATGAACGTGTCGTCGTTGCGGCGTTCGAATTCGACTTGGGGCCGACGTTGGTGGTGCCGACCGGCGCCGCGATCGTCGAAGGTGCGGTATTCGATATCGACGGGCGGGTGTACGAGTTTGACAGCGATGGCACCGTGGCCGCGACCAGCAATATTCCCCACGTCCCGGTGCCGTACGACGGCACGGAAACCGCCGCCGAACTCGCAGCCAGTATCGGGCAGGTGATTGTCGATAACGCTCCGCCGCCGACGGAGATCATTGGAGACCTGACGGAATTAGAGCCCAACGATACTCTAGCGAACGCGTTCGACAGCGATTTGGACGGCACGACGCAGGTGTTCCGCAGCACAGGAATCATCCGCGACAACCTAACGTTGACGGATGTTACGCTGGACGTCGACATGGTGGAATTCCATCTGGATGCAGGTGACAGCGTCACGCTCGAGACGGACACCAGTCGGCTGGCTACAACGTTGGATACTTTTCTGCGGCTGTTCGACGCCAACGGCAACGAGTTGGCTGCGAACGACGACGTAGATCCGGACAGCCCCTTCAGCCGGGACTCGCGGATTGACTTTACGGCCTCCGCACGCGGCACGTACTACGTGGGCATCAGCAGCAGACACAACGCCGACTACAAACCGGACGTGCCGGGCAGCGGTGGCGCATCGGGTGGCGCGGCGACGATTGGGTTCTACGAGTTCACGATTTCTGTCACGGATCCGACGGGCCCGCAACAGGTTGGCAACCGCCTGAATCTGCCAAATGCCACTTCGGTCACGGCCAGCGGCCCCGCGGGATCGTTCGTGGACTCGTTCGTGGAAGGACAGGGGGGCGTAGCGCAGAGTCTTCCCAATCCGTTCGATGCTTCCTTGCCGCCGGTTCCGGTGTATTCGATCGGAGTCGACGCCGGCATGTCCAACCTGCGCGTGGCCGATGCAATCCAGACGTCTCTGGCAGACCATCTAGCCGGTGGTAACGTCGAATCGATCAAAACGCGTCACGAGGTAGTTCAGGTTGTGAATTACGGAATTGGTGATGCGGGACCACTGGGATTGTCCGGTCCTTCCGACCCAAATACGGCGATTGAAGGAAGTGGTCTGTTTGGTGATGGTTTCGGCGGCTTTGACATGTCCGCTTCCGTCGATGGACAAACAGGCGTCGGGTTCCCGGGTGCCTTGCGTATGCAGGACAACCAGCAGGAAGGAGTGTACATCGACGACATCATCATCGGGTTCAGTTCGCGCGGTGAAACGGCGACCGGCGGCCAAGCACAATCGACTACGTTCGGCGTCAACACCGATCAACCGGCGGGCGAAGTCGACTTCGGCCCCTATCAACTGGAAATCCGTCAATCGAGCGTCTACGGTCTCTCGGATGAACTTCCAGACGAAACCCTTCGGCTCTATCGCGGGTTTGATGTGAACGACCGGCTTGCCGATGGCGTCACGTTGACCGTCGACGGCGGGCACATCTTCACGGACGGCCAAACCTTCATCGTAAGCGATGGAGAAAAGAGCGTAACGTTCGAGTTTGACGACGCGACCAATGCGGGCGGAAACGGCGACGGCGTTGCCGCTGAAAACGTGGCAATTCTGTTCTCCCCGAGCGACAGTGACGTTGTGATGGCCCGCCGTGTTCGCGACGCAATCAACGATGCCGCAGAACAGCAGCTACTAGACCTAACTGCCGTGTCCACCGATGGTGTGATCACCGGTGTCGACAGCACCAGCAATCGGATTGATCTGTTCGGCAACGCTATTGTGTCCATCGGACTTCTTGGCAATGGCCCTACGGGTAACCTGCCAGTGGAGGAGAGTAACGATACTCTCCAGACCGCTTTCGACACCGGGATCGTCGGCGGTGAACGAGAAGGATTCCACGCCAGCGGAATCATCGGTGACAATGGAAACCTGGACGAATTTGGGGCCGACGTGGACTTGTTCCGTGTAGAGTTGAACGCGGACGAGTTGATCACGATCGACATCGATGCCAGCGAGTTGGTTTCGCCCTTGGACAGCGTGGTACGCGTGTTTGATTCGACCGGCGCTCCGGTGATGATCACGGATGACCAAGGCAACCAGCAGCCGGTGGAAAGCGATGACGACATTGCGCCGGGTGAAAGCGTCGCCGTCCAGAATTCTCTCGGTAGCAATAGCGACTCCTTCATCGCATTTACAGCACCGGCGGACGGCGTCTACTACATTGGCGTCAGCGGCTACGACAATAACGAGTACGATCCAACGCTCGAACCCAGTGCCGACGTGAACCGTCGACCGGCTACGCCTGGCCACTACGAGATTGATATTCAACGTCCGTCGGAATCACTTGGATTCGCGGTTACCGAGCACGAGGCCACCGGCGACTCGAATCTGAGCCGTGACCAAGGGCAGATCATCATCGATTCCAACCGGATCGAGGGCACCGGGGGCTATGGCATCGTCGTCAATGGCGGCACTGCACCCGAACTGCCGGCCCTTCGGAATTTGAGCCAGGTCAATAACGCGGGATTGGCACCGGGCGTTACTATCTCCAACAACGTCATTGTGGATAGCGGAGGAGGGGGAATCGAGTTCAGTGGCGACCCCGGCGGCCCGCTGACCCAGCCCGCTGCAGTGCCGTTCGGCCGGATCGTGAACAACACGATCGTGCAGCGTGAGTTTACGGTCAGCAGCACTACCACGACAACGACCGTCAGTGGCGGTTTGGCCGATATCATTTTCCTGATGGACACCTCTGGGACCATGACCAGCATGACCACGTTCATGCGGAACAGTATTAGTCGAATAGACACAGCCCTTGTGGCTGGCAATATCACTGCAAACTACGGCTTGGTGACATTTCCCGCGGGCAATCCGGGATCCGCCCCGAGACAGGTGCTGGATCTGACAGACTTCGCGACGTTCATCGCTCCGGGTGGCCCCTTCATGACTTATCCGTTGGTCGACGCTACGGAGAATGGCAGCCAGGCAGTTCGCGAGGCACTGAACGACTTTGACCCCACCACGACCTTCACTTTCACAACCGGGGCGACGCCCGTAGTCGTCATCGTTACGGACGAGGACGACGACAGTCCTGCTGCTGACGCCACAGCGGCGCTAGCCGCCTTGCTGGGAAACAATGCTATTTTCTACGGCATTGCTGATCCCAGTACCAACATTGGTCCCACCTATGCCGACTTCGCCACTCAGACGGGCGGGGGGATATTCGACATCCGCCAATTCGCAACGAACCCGGATCCAGTGTTCGATCAGTTTATCGCGGACTTGGCGGGGTCGGTCACAACGACGACTACGGTCACCACGGGGGCTCGTGGCGGTGCGGGAATTGCCGTCAGGAACGCTGCCAGTCCGACAATTCTGAACAACATCATCTCAGGGTGGGAGACGGGGATTGATATCGATGCGGCGTCTGGAGACACCGTGGTCGGGGGAACGCTGTACCAGAATAATCGTAGCGACACGACTGGGACTGGACTGGGGGCGTTTCCACTTGTCGCGTATCCCAACGTCCCGTTATTTGTCGATGCGGAAAACGGGAATTTCTATCCGAGGGAAGACTCACCCATCATCGATAGCTCGGTGGATTCTCTTAACGATCGCTTCTCGATGGTTCAATTGCGTGATCCGCTGGGTATCCCCGAGTCACCGATTCTGGCGCCCAACTACGACGTGTTGGGGCAACTCCGCGTGGACGACCCGAATGTGGCTCCGCCACCCGGTTTGGGCGAATCGATCTTCATAGATCGCGGGGCTCTCGAACGGGCAGACTTCGAGGGGCCAACGGCAAACATGGTCAGTCCGCTGGACAACGGTGTGAACGACCTGGATCCCAGCACGAGCTTGGTGAACCTGTTTCGTGCCACGCTCAACGAGTTCTCTATCCAATTGGTGGATGGTGTGGGATCGCTTGGAGGAAGCGGCATTGCCGACTCGACGGTTATTGGTTCCACGGTAACGGTGATTCAGGACTCTCGGGTTCTTATCGAAGGGGAAGACTATGCCTTCGACTATAACGCCACCAACAATGTGATTCGGTTGACGCCTCTGGCCGGTGTATGGGACCAAGAAAGCAATTACGTCATCCGACTGTCGGGTGAAGGCAGTTTTGTTGTCCACGCCTCGGGCGGCGCCAAGACGGTGGATGGCGATGGGTTCGATGTGCTTGACCAGTTTGGAAACGCAACGACATTCGAATACGACAGCGGATATATCCTCGATATACCCCAAACGCTCGCTTTGCAGATTCCAATCGAAGGCGGCGCTGCAGGCGGTGTCAGCGACGGTGACACGATTACGGTAGAGAATACGACCACCGGGGCAACCGTTACCTTCGAACTGGATAGCAATGGCGTGGTCGACCCAGATAACACGGCCGTCACATTTAACTCGACGGACACGCAAGGCGAAATCGCCGATAGCATCGCGGCCGAGTTGGACAACGCTGGCCTGAATCTGAATCCGACGCATGCCGGCGGTGGTTTGGTTCACCTTGGCGTGGAAGGCGACCACACGCTGGATGTAACTTCCAGCACGATCGTCGCATTTGGCCTCTCCTTGGGCGTTGCGGATGGCGAGTCGTTCACTATCGACGACGGTACAAAGGTCGTGACATTCGAGTTTTCAGAGGGTGCGATTGGCGGCTCTAATGTCGTAACGATTCCGTTCGCGCCGAATATGAACAGCGAACAACTGGCGGAAAATGTCGCTGTTGCGATCGATGGGGCTAATCTTGGCTTGAACGCGGTAAACTTGGGGGACGGCCGCGTACAGATAGGTGGTTCGGTCAATCACCTTGTCGACGTATCTCTGGCCAACGTGACGTTGACTGGAGAACCAGGTGCACGATTGCCTTGGGGCCTCAGAATCCCCACTTCCGCCGGTGCCTTCACGGACCTTCTGCTCGACGGCGAGACGTTCATCGTCGACAACGGGGCCGGGATCAGCGTCACGTTTGAGCTGGACGACGACGGGGACTGGACACCCGGCAACACAGCGATTCCGTTCAGCGATACGAACACGACCTGGCAACTGGCCAACACGATGGCCTCCAGGATCCGAAATTCCGGGCTGGGGCTGTTCCCTGTCAACTTCGCTAACGGCATCGTAGCGCTTGGCGGAGACCCGAACTTCACGCTGGATGTCACGAACACTGCCATGACTGAAGTCGGCGAGGCTGGACGATCGGGAGCCGTGCCAATCTCGTTCACGCCCGACGAGGATTTCACGCCAGAGGAGATGGCGCAGATAACCGCCCGGGTTGTCAACGACACTAATCTGCCGGAGATCACCGCGGAAGCGACCGAAAACTTGGTGTACATATCCGGCGCTAGCGACGTGACCGGTTCGATTGTCACTGGCTTCAGCGGCATTCGGGACATTGCGGGCAATCCGCTGCGTGGGAATCAGATTACCGGCGACACGCAGTTTACTGTCTTTGTCGGTGCCGGAATGGATTACGGCGACGCGCCAGAACCGTACCCGACACTTCGAGCCGACGAAGGGGCTCGACATGAGATTGTGGATGGCTTCTCACTTGGGGCGACGGTGCAAGTCAACGCTGACGGCCAGCCTTCGCTGAATGCCGACGGCGACGTGGGTGATGAGGATGGTGTCGTCTTCAATCCCGTGACGCAAGAATTGCTCGTTCCCAACCGCAAGTTCGATGTCCGAGTGTCGACAAGCGGTATTGGCACGGTCGTTCCGTTCGGTGTTCTCGACGCTTGGATCGACTTCAACCGCGACGGCGATTGGACTGACTCCAACGAACACATCATCGCCAACGCGATTTTGACGACAGCGGTCTTGACGAACGGCGTGTTCACGTTTGAAGACCTGGTAGTGCCGGGCAACGCGGTTGTAGGTGACTCGTACGCCCGTTTCAGGCTTAGCACAAGCGGCAATCTTGACGCCTTCGGAGAGACGGACGCCGGTGAAGTCGAGGACTATTTCGTCGCGATCGCGGCGAATCCATGGCAGAACCCGGACAATCGGTTTGAGGTCAACGATGACGGAAACGTTTCCCCGGTCGATGTACTGACGCTGATCAACTATATCAACCGATTTGGTGCCGGAGATCTGGACGGAACACGGCCGGCGAACCAGCCGTACTACGATGTGAACGGCGACGGAGCGGCTACGACAGTCGATGTCCTTCAGTTGATCGGCCAGATCAACTTGCTGAATCAACAGGGCGAAGGCGAGCTCGGCGGCAGCGGGACGCTGGTCGCGGCGCAGGCCGAAGGCGAAGCCTCAACCCATGTCGGCGATGTGATTGCCATGCCTTCGGTGGAGACGATGTTACCGTCGCTTGACAGTGACGATACCGCCACAGCGATTGGGCGATCACAGGAAGTCGCTTCAGCGGCCGAGACGAACACTCGGTCGAACCTAGACGATTCACAGCGAGCGGCCGGGAATGCTCTCGCGTCCAGGACGGCGGAACGCCGGGCATCGACCGAGCCGAATCACTTGGCCGACATTCTTGGCCCAGACGAAACCTGGTTAGACTTCGTGGAAGACGTAGATTTGGCAATACAGGATGCTGACCCCCACGATTCCTTCTTCGCTGATCTAGGCGTTTAGAACTGTTAAGGCGGAACTTTTGCCGGCGATTCGCCTCAAAACAATGGCGACCGATGCGTCGGCGCTTGCGCTACCCCGTCTTGTTGGTGGTCTGGTGGTTCTCGTTCTCTTTTCGGACATGTGATAGGATCGGCACAATCAAGCTGACCGGAAAACTTGTGATAAAAGTATCATTCACACTCGCGCAAACAAGATAAAATAGAAAAAGTCTAGCAGCGTTTTCTCTATTAGCGCCCCAGCGTCATGTTGTCAATTTTTCAGAGGTCGTTCGCACGCCGTCGAGAGAATGGTGGCGTGTCGCGAGCCAGGCGAGGGTCGAAGTCACGGCGAGTGGCGTTCGAGCGTCTGGAGGATCGCGCGCTGTTGAGCGCCGTGCCTTTCGGCGCTGCCCCCGACGACTTGGCTGAATTCATGCTGGGCGACGTTCTGGTCACCGTGGTGCTGATGGAGTCGAATGGCCAGAGAGATCCAAGCACGGAGGACTGGACTGTTGACGGTATCCACCAGGTCCAGCGAAACGTAGAGGAAGGCCTGAGTTGGTGGCAGGACACGCTGGCGCTAGAGCATCCCAGCTCGCCCCACTCATTGAGCTTCCAGTACGACTGGACCTACGCTGGCGGGGAATACCAGAACGCAAGTCTGACAGACGTCGTGTCTACAGAGTATGAGCCGATCGCAAACATCTCCGACAAGTTTCAAGATTGGATCTACGATTTCCTTGATACGGTTGGCTACAATTCCGCCGACAACTTTGCCAGCGATATTCTCGCATTCAATCACTCGCAGCGTCTGGCGCACAACACGGATTGGGCATTTACCATTTTCGTGGCTAATGATGCAAACGACGTCGATGGCGAGTTCAGGTGCGACAACGTGTGCGGCAGCTTTCAGAGGGCGTTCGCCTTTCCTGGCGGTCAGTTCTATGTGACGCCTGCAGGGAGACCGCCCAGCACCTACGCTCATGAGGCGGGGCACATCTTCTGGGCCAGAGACGAATACGCTGGAGCCGGCTCGTACTCCGATCGTCGCGGCTACTACAACACCCAGAATCTGAATCATGCCAGCAATCCTGCCCAAGGCTTTGTTCAAACTGACAGTATCATGGCCAATGGCAATCTGCTGAGCGAGGCCTATTTGAACCATGTCAGTTCCGAACCGTCACTAGAGATGATTGGATGGCGCGATTCGGACGGCGATGGCATCTTCGATCTGCTGGACGCGCCGCTCACGCTGACAGGTTCGGGTTTCGTTGATCCACAGGAGGCGGAGCCAACGTATCGTTTCATCGGCTCGTCGTCGGTTCAGACAACGCTGAACCAAAACTCTTGGGGCCTGCAGAACGACATTACGATCAACGAAGTCAGCCGCGCCGAGTACCGAATTGACGATGGCGCATGGCAGACGGCAACGACGTTCGACGCCAATACGTACACGGCGGACATAGATCTGCAAATCGAGCTTGGTGACTGGGAATTCCACGCGGTGGACATCCGCACGGTTGATGATACTTCGGGCGTTGTGTCCCCTGTTTTCGAGGGCGATACGACAACCGCTGCGTCCATGCTGGAGCAGGGTATCTACGGATTCGTATGGAACGACGAGGATGACAACGGGCAGTTCGATCCAGGTGAATCAGGCTTGCCGGGCTGGACGGTTCGCATGGTGAGCGCCCAGGGAGAACCGCTGGAGGTTGACGGGGTAGAGCCGGACTATTACAGCTCGGAGTTGGACAACGTCAACACGAAAGTCACGTTGTCGGCCGAAGGTGTCGGTATCAATGGATCGGTTTATGCATCCGCTGGAGGGCGCACGTCGACCGGTGACAAGGTGTTCGGGTACCTCGACGACCAAGAAGGCCCGGGGAAGGTGTGGACCTCCGAGAGCCGCAAGTTGAAAATGGACTTCAATCCGGCAGTCACCAGCGTCAGCTTAGACTCCATCGGAGACGGTGATGGCGACTACGCGCGACTGGATGTCTACAGCGCCGGCGGCCAATTGTTGGATCGCTACACGACGGGCCAATTGGACGTTGGCCAGGTCGAGACGATGACGGTCAGCCGTTCGACGCCGGATATCGCATATGCGATCGCCCACGGCCACGCTGGATCCGAACTTCGCTTTGACAATCTCCGCTTCGGCCCCGACACCACGACCACGACCGATAGCGCTGGCGCGTACGCGTTGACCGATTTGGCCGCTGGCACCTACTTCGTCGAGACCGTCGCGCCAGGTTCGCAGGATCCGTTGCCGCAGCAACAAGAAGCAACGTTGGCCGAGGGCGAAGCGGTTGGCAGTATCAATTTCGACGGACAGAGCGCTTCGTGGCGAAATCCTGGGAACCCTGCCGATGTGAACAACGACGATTTGGTGACACCCGTGGATGCGTTGTTGGTGATCAACTACATCAACACCCATCTGGACGACCTGTCCGTACCTCCGCCGCCGGTCGAGCCGCCTCCTTACTACGACGTGGACGGCAATGGATCCGTGACGGCCCTGGATGTGTTGATCATCATTGACGTATTGAACGTCCAGGCGGCCGGTGAATCCGTTCCCCAGCCTGGCCAAGGTGGAGGCGGCTCTGGCGAAGGTGAGTCTGCGCCCGCGAATCTCGCCCGCATTTCTCGCGAGTCGCAGGAACCGACAGAAAAGGCGAGTGATGGACACGAGCCAGTCGTTGCTATGCCACTGGTGGCGACGAACTATCTGAACGCAGTGCCGTCGCGATCCGAAGCGTTGTCTGCGACAACTTCCGAGCGCGATGCTGGGCCGGACAATCGTTCAGACTCTTGGCGGACGGCTGCTGATGCCTACTTCCAGCAGATCAATCTGGCCGAGAACGAGCTTGATCCAGCCGTTGGCCATGCCTTTGATTCTGATACAGATCTAGATGAACTTCTGCCGGAAATCGCGGTCGAATTCACCAAGCTGACCGACGCTTTTGCAGCCTTGCGTGTGTAGCCTGTCGCACTGGACAAAGCCTACATCCGTTCGAGTCGAGCCCGCGCCCGTCGATGAACCAAGTCTATGCGCAAGCCTGCTCTTGCCCTGTGGAACATGGCTCTATAATGCTGGTGAACGTTCCATTGGTCTGATTCCCGGCTTCTTTTTCGAACGTGATTCCCATGGCCAACAAACCTGCCAACCTTCGCGAGTTGCGAGAGAGCGGTTGGATATCGAAATCGATTAAACGCGAAATCTATGACAATTTCATTGTCCAGTTGGAGGCAGGCAGTGAGCTGTTTCCAGGCATTATCGGGTATCAAGATACAGTGATCCCTGAAATCAATCTGGGGCTGATTGCTGGACATGACTTGCTGTTTCTTGGGGAGAAGGGGCAGGCAAAGACGCGATTGATGCGCAACCTCGTGCGTTTCCTGGACGAAGAGGTGCCCTACATCGATATTCCCGACGCTCCTTTTCACGAGGATCCTTATCACCCGATCAGCAGCGTCGGTAGGCGTTTCGTCGCCGAACGTGCAGAGGATGAGATTCCAATCGCTTGGTGGCACCGCGACGATCGTTACGCCGAGCGGTTGGCGCCGGGCACGAAATTCGCCGATATCATCGGCGAGATCGATCCAGCGAAACTGGCTGGCGGCAAAAGCATGTCAACCGAAGAGGCGTTGCACTTCGGCCTGATTCCACGGATGCATCGGGGTATCTTCGCCGTTAACGAGTTACCCGAACTGGACGAATTGGTGCAAGTCGGGCTGTTCAATATCTTGGAGGAACGCGACGTTCAGGTACGTGGCTATCCAATCCGGTTTGACTTGGACATCGTGCTATTGTTTTCTGCCAACCCCGCAACTTTCAATCGCAGCGGAAAGGTCATCCCGCAATTGAAGGACCGCATCGGTTCGGCGATTCATACGCACTATCCTCGCTCGCGCGACATGGGCATCGAAATCATGGAACAGGAGGCGGGAATCGACCTGGATGGCGAGTATCCGGTCGTGGTGCCATTCTTCATGCGTCAGATTGTCGAAGAGATCACGGTACAGGCACGCAAGTCCAAGTACGTCGATCAACAGTCGGGCGTCAGCGCTCGATTCAGTATCGCCAATTACCGCACGATGATCGCCAGCGCCAGACAACGGGCGGTTGTGCGAGGCGAGAAGCCCGCAGTACCACGGATCAGCGACCTGGGCCGGTTGTACAGCTCTTCCTTGGGTAAGCTTGAACTGGATCTGATGGGCAGTCATCAGATGTCCGAACGTCAAGTGTTGGATTCCGTGACGGCCGAGGCGATTCGTGTTGTATTTCAGGAATACGTCGACGAACACGGATTGGCGGAGATTGCAGAGATATTCGGTCGCGGCGTCAAAATCGAAGTCGGCGATTTGTTGCCCTCGACGCACTATGCCGAACGCCTGCGACGTGTACCGCCGATTTGGGACAAGGCGTTCGAGGTGAACGCGTCGGAAGATCCGGCTGTGCGTGCGGCCTGCGTCGAGTTCGTATTGGGCGGCTTGTACGCCATGGACTTGGTTTCAAGATCGCAGCATCACGGGCGAGTGCAGTACGAGATGCAGTGAGCAGCCCCGCGGGCTACGCAGGCACGGCAGACTTTCGTCTATGCCGGGGGATCATCATTTCCAACAGCAAGAATCCTAACCCCAGGCATACGAATATCTGAAAACGCTCGCGGTACCTCTTTCGCTTCTCGGCATACACGTCGCCGCGAGTTAGCCCGGCCAAGTGTTCTTCGTAGATTTGCCCCAAGTCGTACGCCCGTGTCCTTGCCGGGACATATGCTCCCTCGGTGGTTAAGGCAATCTCCTTCAGTAATCGCTCGTCCATGCGGGACCACACTTCTTGTTGATCGTGTTTCACGTACAGGAGGTTGCCCTGTTCGTCGCGCATCGGGATGCGCGAACCTTCGTTCGTATCGCCCAGTCCCACCGTGATGATCTTGATCTTGCGGTCGGCGGCCTGAGCGGCGGCCTCTTTTGGAAACGAATCGTGATCCTCGCCATCGGTGATCATGACAATCACCTGGTCACGGTCACGGTCTTCTGGCATCGAGCCGATGGCTCTGCGCACGGAGTCGCCAATCGCCGTACCGCCTTTTGGTGCGCTGTCCGTATCCACGTCGGCAAGCACCATACGGAAGAAGCCCTGGTCGGTGGTCAACGGAACTTTGACCACTGCCGCGCCTGCGAACGTGACGAGCCCAACGCGGTCGCCTTCAAGCCTCTTCAAGAGGTCCAGGATATCCGATTTGGCTCGATCTAGACGATTCGGAGCCACATCTTCGGCTAGCATGGACTTGGATACGTCCAACACGACAAACAGATCGACGCCTCGAGCCGAGACCTTTTCGAAGTAGACGCCCCACCTCGGGCGTGCCGCCGCCGTCAGCAGGCAGGCAACGCCCAGGACGACCGCCGCACCCTTGACCCACGGGCGCAGTTCGCCAGTAGCGGGCATGAGTCGCTGAACCATCTCCGGATCCACGAATCGTTTGGCCGTAGCGATCCGCTTGCGGTGAGCGTAAATCAGCAGGACGATCAGTATTGGAAGAATCCAGGAGAAATACAAAAACTCTGGATTCTGAAAAGGGTTTGTCCAATCCATTTCGATTGCGGCGGTGTGGCCGTTGCGAGGGCGAACTCAGATCTGTTGGTAGCTGAACTCTCAAAAGTTCAGACGCGAACGGTATTCTCGGAATTCTTGCGAATCCCGATACCGATAACGTATTGGAATCAAGTCATCGCGTACAGTACAGATACCGCGCAGACTTCTTCCGCCTGTTGGCAGTCGACCCTATCATAGGGCCATGTCTCAACATGAATTGGCAATTGGTTTTCTGATCCTGGTAGCGACCGCCCCTGTGATCGGATTCGTGGTTTGGAGCCGGAAGAGCCCGTTCGACCCGTTTCGAGCATTCTGGTATCTGCTGAGCCTCGTCCTGGCGCGTGTCCTCTGGCGGGCCAAAGTGGCTCCGATGCCATTGTCGTCCGACCAAGGCGCGGTGATAGTCTCGAACCATCGCAGCAGCGTCGATCCGTTTTTCATAGAACTCGGTAGCAACCGCCATGTCCACTGGATGGTGGCTGGCGAGTATTTCAAAAATCCGGCCTTTGGCTGGTTTCTTCTATGCGGTGGGGCGATTCCTGTTAAGCGAGGGGGGCTCGACACCGCTGCCACAAAGAAGGCGATGCGATTGGTGTCCGAGGGGAAGTTGGTGGGAATGTTTCCCGAGGGCAGGATCAACCAGAGCGACAAATTCATGCTGCCGGGACGCCCAGGAGCGATCCTGGTGGCCCTGAAAGCTCGCGTGCCGGTCGTGCCGTGTTACATCGAAGGTGCGCCATACGACGGCACCGCCTGGAGTCCGTTTCTAATGAGCGCAAGGGTCATCGCGCGATTTGGTGACCCGATTGACCTGTCGTCATATTACGACCGGGAACACGCGTCAGCATTCGTCGGCCAAATCATGCTGCAGGTAATGACGGCTATCGCCGAACTAGCAGGATGCGAGGATTTCGAACCGGCCCTCGCCGGCCGACGCTGGAAGAAAGCCGATAAGGCGTAATCTATGATCCCGCGCAGCCCGCTAACGCAATCCTAGGGTCAGCCGCGACGTATCATCTGCCAAATGGCCCACCAAGCCCACGATCCACGCGATGGCATACCTTGGCGTCAGGTGGGGGCTCCATCAAACTGGAATGCCCCATGGCTTTTCGGTTCAGATGTCTCCTTGTTCGTTGATCGTGCTGTACACATCGTTGGCCATGACACGGAGTAATGCTTCGAATTCGTCAATCTGACCGTCACCGTCCTGGTCGTAGATATGGGCAAAGCCGCTGATGCCGTCGGGCAGGTCTGTTAAGGCGTTGGTCGCCTGCAACAGCTGCATGATGGTCACGTCCGTGTCATTGGCGACGCTAAATGCGGCGCCCCCCGACCCCACGTTGACGACGCGTGTCCCGATACCCGTGTCCGTGACGTTGAAGCCGTAGTCGCCAGCCACGTTGCCGGCCAGGTTGCTGCTGGTGAAGTACGTTGCCAACGCCACGGCCATGAACTGGGCGTCCACCTTGGCTGGCCCGTTGGACTTCTTGCCCTTTTGCTTGAACAGCTGGTCGTTGAAGAACTGGGCCACGTCAGACCCACCGGCACCGACAAACTCGTCGCCGAAGACGTTGTCGAAATTGGCGCTCAGCCATTGAGCCAGGGCGGTGCCGCCTTGCGTAATCAACGCCTGCCCATGCTTGTTGTGCCAGAAGCCGATGGTGGCGGTGTCACCGCTGGTC
>CAZUAH010000051.1:9082-43227 GCA_964617665.1 uncultured Pirellulaceae bacterium | reverse complement strand
GGGGGGGCGGGGCTGGGAATCGGTCGCACACGTGACCCGCCGTAAACGACGGGCCTAGTATCGCCTTCGGCGAAAAACGGCCATGAATGGCCGTGCCGCTGTCGGGATCAACGAGGAGTGTCCAAGAAAGCCACAGATAGTAGTGCAGCGTGGCCGCTAGGCCCTAGCTCTGAAACCGCCGCGGGAGCGTGATCGTGTATAGGATAATCAATGTGCCCGCGCCCAGGAAGCTATAGGGCATCCACTCTTGTGTCTTGATTTCGCGGCTCTTACGGCTTGGATTGATCGTGCCGTCCGCGGCGACGAGCGGTGCGCGTGGTGCGATGGACTCGGCAAGGACGGCTTCTTCGATGACAAAACACTCGGCGCCCAAGAGACACAACGAGATGCCTATTGCATAGAACATGGATCGCCACATTTTCCGTCCCTCCAGTTGCGCTGAAGTGCATACCTGTACCTGTCTCTTATCGACTGGCGGCCAGCGGTGACTAGAATACTGGTTAGGGCAGTCGGAGTTTTGTGGGGCAGGGTGAGATCAATCATGCCAGTTGTACCGATCTTCTGCGGCGTTGCGGCGAATCTGTCGCCATCGTGGGGACGGCTCGCGCGGAAACTGCACGCCGTATTCGTTGCGACTGCGCTAACGATTTTGATCTGTGCAACGGTTGTTGCCGCCGAGCCGGCCGATTCGGAAGCTTTTCTGCAGCAGGACAAGGGGCTGACGCAGATCGCTGGCGGAAACGTATGGTTGTCGCCCTCGGAGGTGCGTCTGCGCGAGCACGTCAGGCGCCTTGACGATTTGAAGAAACAGATTCTGAACCTTCAGAGTTCTTTGGAGGAACGTTGCCAAAACAATCTTGTGCTCTGGGAGACTAACCGACGTCGAATACAAACGTTACGCAAGGGTTTGGCGTCCTTGAATACCGACGACCCGAAGAAAAAGCAGATTGAACGACAGATCAAGGAGCTTGAAACGCAAGCCGTCGAACCGCGCCGCTTGTCTGCTGAACCTGACGTGCGGACACGGCTGACGGAATTGACAAACCGGCGCAATCGGCTTGGCCTGTCGGTGATCGCAATTCGTCAACTGAAAGTGGCAATGGACTCCGAATTTGAAAAACTGGCTCGAGATCCGGACGTGACGGCAGCTCTCAATCGCCTAGGCGAGTTGCATCGCTTGGGGCCTGCGAACAATGGATACGCTACCGAGATAAGGCAATTGGGCGAATACGAACGCGTCGCGTTCACTGACCGCTTGCCGCTGTACGTGCAGAGCGGAAAGACGCGAGTTGGGGCGATTCTGAATGAACGTACCCCGGTAACGTTTACTTGGCAGACCAGCAGCGATCCCACGGTACTCACCGCCAGTATGGCGGAATCGGCGGGCGTGAACGTTACCGACGCGGCGGAAGTGTTCGAGATGCCCTTTGGACGCACCCGTCGCCTACCGACACGTCGCGTGGTCGTTCGGTCAATCCGCTTCGGCGAGCACGTTTTGCATGACGTTGCCGCGTACGTACTGCCGCCCGAAGGGGAAGATCTCGGAGCGAGAATCGGCTCGGATGCCTTTGGCGAGACTCCGGTTACGGTCGAACTTGAGCGACTACGCCTCGTGATTCAATCCCGATAGAGACTTCAGCAACCGAGCGATCATTGACGAACGCCCCGGTGACGATCCTGTTCCTGCACGGTCAGGTAGCCCCAATCGAGCGCCTCGTCCTGTCGGTACTCCTTGCCCAACGTCAAGGCCGTGAGAGCTTTGGCCATTTCGTACCCCAGGTAGAAGGCATGCGACTGGTCGAGGTTTCGCGGTTCGGTTGCCATCAGCCGCTCGAACAGGGCAAACGGATCGGCGTCTACCAGGTGCATTTCCTTGCTGACCAGATGTACCACGGCGCCTTCGGCAAAGATCCGGTAGTTGTGATCCTTGATCTGAGCGGCCAGTTGTTCCAGGAACTCGGGAGCATAAGAGTGAAGTCTTGGGTCACGCAAGGTCACTAAACGAGGCTCGACGTGTTTCGCGGGAACACCTTGTTCAACAGCGTATCGAACCATCCGACGCGCAAGATCACATTCGCGAACGCTGGTCCGAGCCCAATTGATGACCTGCGTCGTTAATACGCTGCGAATTCCCAATTCCTGGCAAATGCCAAGTAGCAACACGTTGACGCCAGCCGAATCGACGTCCGTCAATTCGGTAAGATTGCCAATGCCCATCATCAAATCCGCCTCGGGGTATCGGTGGCGAGCGTCGATGTAACGACCTAGGCTGGCAGCAAAGCCGCAACCGATTGGTTCCAGAATCGGATCGATACGAAAGGGGACGCTCGATCGTTCCATGGCGTGGATCGTTTCTTCTATCCCGGCCATCGTGGAAGGATCGTCGGGAATTACGACCACCTCGCATCCCCAGTCTTTCGCCGCGTCTCGATTAATTGAGTTGACGGACAGGACTAGCTCTGCGCC
Source organism: uncultured Pirellulaceae bacterium (assembly GCA_964617665.1). Taxonomy (GTDB): domain Bacteria; phylum Planctomycetota; class Planctomycetia; order Pirellulales; family Pirellulaceae; genus JADHUC01. Next base: position 40,761 of record CAZUAH010000051.1, on the reverse strand, counting down.
AGCCTGCACGCCGAGTTCGATCTCGACCGTATTCATGCTGTCAATGGACACTCGGTGGCCATCGTCTTTCAATGCCTTGACGCAGGCGGCAACACCGTTCCACGCATCGCCTGGTTCGCAGCCTACGTCGATCACGTCTGCACCGCTGGTTGCCAACTGTTTGGCTTGCGATCGTATCTCTTCCAACGCGAGCTGCGGTGCATGATTGATTTCGGCGATTATTTCGATATCGTACGCCCCGTACTCTTGACCGGACGCAGCGTCCTGGCCGAAAAACTCAGGCAATGCTCGAAGGTCCTTGGGACCTCGCTCCACGTCGACGGTTGCTGCGGAACGAAGCGAGGTCAGATCGCCGTCGCAGTAGCCGGGTAACAGGATTCGAGTGGCGTCGCTGGGCGGCGCGACGTGGCGCTCGATCCATCTTGGCGTCATCAGAGCGGCCACCGTAATTGGCATGACGCCTATCGAGTAATCGAAGCCGACTTCCGCAGCCAGGGGCTCAACGACCGTTCGGAGAGCCTGTTCAGCAAGCCGGCCGGTGACGAAGTGGATGTGTTCTTCGCCCATATGCCGTGCGTCTCCTCGATATCAGGTACTTAGCTCCGATTCGCCTGCCGCTGCTGATAGCGGCTCCAGATAGCATCCATCGCCGCTGCCGCGCGCAATGGAAGTTTCATGTCGACAAGATGAGACACGTCACTCGTTCCCGGGTTGATTTCGACGGTCGGTCTGCCCATGCGCTTTGCTATCATGACCGGCTCGGCGATGTATGGGAACACGCTAGTCGTTCCGATCGTGAACACCAGATCGAATCCTTCCTCCAGCTCTCCGTACATCAACTCGACCTTGACCATGGGCAGCATTTCGCCAAACAACACGACATCGGGACGTACGATCGCATCGCATTGCGGACAGCGAGGGGGAACCGATATTTCGCTGTAATCACTCACGGTTTCCCGAAAATCGCAAGCTGTACACATAAGGTCGTGAAGATCCCCGTGTATGTCCACGACCTTCTCGGAACCAGCGGCCCGGTGGAAGCCGTCGACGTTTTGCGTCAGCACCCACACTCGGTCGAAGTGTTTCTCCATTTCCGCCACCACTTCGTGAGCGCGGTTGTAAGTCGCCCCATGGCAAGTTTCGGCGATTTGCTCCAGGTATTTCCATGTCAATTCCGGGGCGGTACACATCGTACTGCCCGAGAGAAGCTCTTCGATCGGCATGCCTTCTTCAGTGGTGTTCACGTTGTACAGCCCACCGATGCCTCGATAAGTCGGTAGTCCAGAGTCCGCGGAGATACCTGCGCCGGTGATCAGCAGTATGCTCTCGCTGCTTTCCATCCGGTCAACGATGCGATCGATTTCGCGAGTGTATTGGTCGATTTCGTCCATATCTCCTCGTGGTTCTTGCGCAGAGCCCGTTACTTCGTAAATATGTCCTTCACCAAGTCATAGCCCACGGTGAAGATTGCCGCGTCGACCAACAAGTGACTGAGCCAAGGGCCAAACAACGTTCCACTTCGGGCGTACAGCCATGCCCAAAAGACGCCGCCCACCGCCACAGCCAACGAAAACAAGTAAGTCCAGGGCGAGACCCACCCGAAAAACGTCGCCATCAGGATGACGTGATGGGCCATGAACGCGAGGCTGGAGACAGCGATGGCGGTCCAGAGCGACAAACGTTCCTTCAGTCGCTTGAATACAAACCAGCGCCAGTAATACTCCTCCAACGCCGAGTGGCACAGGGCGTAGAAAGTGCCCAGCGCGGCGTATTTCCAGATCGTATCAAGGCCCAATCCCCGAACTTTGTCCCGAATCGGACCTGCCGGTCCTTCAAACACGCCGTTCGGCTTGAGAAGCAAATGATAGAGCCCAAAGATGGCGGCAAGAACAGCCGCCCCGAAGATGATTCCCAACACCGCACCGCGGCGGTTGGGTTGTGTCCACGCGAACTTTTCACGCAGCACAAAGAACACCCAAACAACCGGCAGTAGAAACTGGATGCCTTTCCCGATCCCTGCGGCTGTCTGTTGCAGCCATGAGGGATAGTCGACCAACAGCACGAAGTAGATCCATGTCACGACCGTCGGAAAGACCATCGCGAAGACCAGCACGCCCCAGTGGGTTGGACGACGGTCAGTCATGGTGTTCGATCATTGTGGCTTCTTGCGACCGCGTCGTCTTCCCCGAGACCCGCTGCTAGAGGATTTGGATCGCGTCTCCTTGTTAGCCGAGATTACGATTTCGATCGCCTCCTCCCATGTTGGGATCTTCCGGTGTTTGAGCTTTGCCTCCTCGGTCGTGTCTGCGTCCTCGGACGAATCCTCTCGTGGACCCTTGCGGCTTTCTGTTGGCCTGTCGTCAGTGGCTGTCACCTCGGCTTCGGCTCCGGATTTCTCCGCTGTTTCACCGGATTCGTCCCGGTCCTTACGCGCCGGACGTCGCCGTCGCCGTCGTTTTCGCCGTTTGCCGCGTTTTTCGTCCGAGTCTTTCTCGGCTCCAGCCTGTCCGTCGTCCTCCTTGGTATCGGCAGCAGTTGGAGCCTCCTCAGCATCTTCGCCGGCGTGCGGTTCCTTGTCTTCGGCCTCAAACGATACGATCGGTTCCTCTGATTCGTCTTCAGCCGCTTCCGCGTCGGCTTCCTCAAAGACCGCGTCCAGCACTCCCGGAGCTTCAAGGGACAATCCAGGATCCTCGAACAGCGGCATGCCACGATCGTCTTCCGGCGGCTCTGGTTGCTGTGGCAACTCCTCCTCGACGGGGCTTGATTCAGCTTCCGGTGTCTCAGCAGCGTCGGTGCTCCAGTCGAGGTCGAACTCATCGATCGTTGCGGACTGGTCCGCCTCGTCGGCTGGGAATTCGAGCGCTGGCTCAGGTTCGGATTCAGCTTTCGGCGTCTCAACAGCGTCAGTGCCCCAGTCAAGCGCGAGTTCGTTGGGCGTTGGCGACTGGTCCGCCTCGTCAACTGGGAATTCGAGCGTAGGCTCAGCCGCTGGTTTCTGCTCAGGCTCGGGCTCCTGCACCTGAACTGGCTCCGATTCGGGTTCCGGATCTGGCTGCGGTTCTGGCTCAGGCTCCGGTTCCGGGAGTTCCAGCCCTAATTCGCCAGCCAGACTCCACCAGTGATTGGTGGGGGGCGACTCCTCTGGGACGGGAGCGGGCTCGGGTTCAACGGGGGACTCCTCTTCGGGAGGGGGTTCGGTTGATTCCTCCGCAACGGGCTCTTCCTCGGCCGTCTCCTCGGGTGGGGCCTCAGGTTCGGCCTGTTGTTCCGGCTCGATTGGCTCATCGGGGACCTCTGCCCCTATCAGATCAGCCAAATCCTTCCAGTGATCATTGGATGACGAATCGCTCATACGCTTAACAGATCAGACTCTATTGTGAGACTGCTCCCAACAAACGGGTGGATCGCAAAAAAAGGTACATCTAACTCGTTGAATATACCCGCTGCCCTGTTTCCCGTAAAGAATCTCTGCTTTTGGGTGGTTCAACGCAGTTAGACGCAACAGAACGCATTGGAACGCAAATAGCAGTGTCTTCTGCTTCCTCGCCCCGTTCGTGCGTTCTATTGCGTCCTATTGCGTTCGGTTGCTTCGTCACATTTTGCAGCGCTTCGTGCGTCGGATTTTGCAGCGCCCGCGCGAAGTGATCCTCTGTGACCTGGAGATAGTGCTTGCGAGCAACGTTTTCCGAGTTGCCGAGCCACGCACAGACCACGTGGGACGGGAAACGTTCCTCCAGTTCGGTCTGTCGAGTGCTCCGCAGGTTTTGGAACAGCTTGGGCCATACGTCCAAGCCGGCGCGTCGGATGATTGGCCGCATCTTGTGCCGACTGTCACCAATGGACTTGATGAAACACTCTTGTCCAGTTTCCGCCGCGTTCCATGCCTCGTCCAAGTACGGTCGCAACTCCGGAAAGATCGGCACCCACCGTGTGGCCTTCCCTTCGTGACGCTCTGTCTTTGGGGCGTGAACGAGGAATCTGTCACGCGACCAATCAACGTCGTTTAGACGAAGCCTCTCGACTTCTGACGGGCATCTGAGACCACCGTACCGACACAACGCAAACAGGAGCCGCGTCTCGCCATTGGGGCAAGCATCCAGCACCTTGGCCGCCATTTCGCGGGTCACGAAGAAGAACCGACCTACATTGGCTCGCGTGCCTGACTCCAGACCATCGAACGGGTTCTTGACAAGCAACTCGTGGTCAACTGCATCTTGGAAGAACTGCTTCGCGTTAGCGACGTACTTATGCACGCTGTTGGAGCTCAGTCCCTTCTTCTTTTTCCCCTTCACTCGGCGCTTCGCTTCTGTCTTCAGAAACCGCTCGAAATCCTTTGCGTCCCCGGCCGTGACATCCGTGATCAATCGGTCAGCACCAAAGAACGTGATGAGGTTCGCCTTGGCTTGCTTCCAGCAGCGTACCGTATTGGGCTTCACGTCCATTCGCTTTCCGAAGTACTCCTGCAGGAATTCACCAAGCCGAGCGGATCCACGCTTCGGTATCAAACCGACGTTCGCCAGCTTCTCAGCGATCGCATAGTTGCGCGTGATCCATCGAGCCGTGTCATCCGGTGGCGGTTGTCCCATGATCGCAGCCGATACCAACTGTTCCACGTGCATCTTGACGGTTTCCGCCGCGCGTTTGGGAACCTTCCCCAGGCGGATTGTCTTGCGTTTCTTATTGGGGTTGGTGAACTGGATTTGCCAGCGTCCCCCAGGTTTCGATTGAAGACTCGCCATCGACTATTTCTCCGGGTGAGAACTGGTTCGTGCTTCCGAGACTTCGCGATGCTGCTTCGGCGACTCTGGAACCGTGACTTCGAGACCGAGAACCGCCGCGACGCGGTCCAGCGTATCAAGCGTCAACATCGCCTCGCCACGGACGAAGCGTGACAGTTGCGACTGGTGGACACCAGACCGCTTAGCAATCCAATAGCGGGTTCTTCCGCAGTTGAGAATCGCCTGCCTGATTTGTTCGCTAAATCTCATCTCGTCACCTTCAAACTGAATAGTAGCCAATGCGTGCTGGGCTAGCAATCACTAAACCGGGCTAGCCCCAGCTAGCCCATCTGACTTTCACTTGGGGTGCTTGTGTAGCCGAATAGCCGCTTCCACTTCGTTTCTCCACTACGTGTCCACCCAGCAACGAAAACACTGTCCCGTTGGCTTGCCCGGTTGACCTGGTACGACTCGCACGAGGCCGCAATCGGAACACATGGGCACCGCGTCCGCGACGATCTCTGGCGGAACAATAGGCGGCCACGGTGGCAATCGCCACGGAAGAACCGGCCGCTCGATAGCCTCGGGCTGGTACGTTTGCACCGGCTGCACGTTAGCCATAACAGACGCTGGAATCGCCGTGGGACGGGGTACCTCACTGCGCCACGGAACCCGAACGGGAACGAGTTTGGCACGCGATGGCACGCGGTCCAATCTTATGCGCCCCTTACTTTCTTGTTCTTGTGTTTTCATTGTGTTCCATTTGCATACGCGATATGTAGAAAATTGTGCGTGCCACTGCGTGCCATGCGGTAAAAACAAGGGTGAAACGCATGTCTATTGCGTGCCACATCGCGTGCCATGTGCGTGCCACTGCGTGCCAACGTCAGACTCACGTAGCCCGATGCCGTGGTAGACCCGCTCGCGCGTTCCGTCGTCTGCCCGTGGTTGTTTCACCTTGAGCGACGACATAGCCGCGCGCAAATCTCGGCCGAATGTTTGTTGTGTTCCTGGATGGTCCCGCCCGTGCGATTCGCACCACGCTTTCCATTCACGGAATAGGTCGTCGATGGGAACCGAGAACTCTGGCCCGACGATACAGCAGTCGCGAATGAACGTGGTGATCGGACTGGCCAAGTCTTGTAGGTCGTCAAGCAGTTCGCGTCCCGAATCGGGCTGCTCGAAGTAGCCGCGCTCATTCAGCCGTTGCCAGCCCCGTATAGCCCAGTTCAGGACGCCCGGTAGTTCCATCAGCAAACGCTTGCCCAGCGTCCTGTCTTCGCGTCCAAGGAAACTGCGTGTCAGTCGCAACAGGACTACCCGTGTCTGTAACGCCCCCGATACGTCACGCATGTTGGGAAGCTCGTTGGTCATAATGACGAACCGGACGGGCAACCGTATGCCAGCCAGCGTGGGCAGATTCTTGCGGTGTACGTCTTGTGGATCTTCACCACTAATGGACAACAGACGCTCGACAACGGCGATAGCGTCGGCACGTCCTGACAGTCGGGCATCGGCAACCAGCGCAACCAGCTTGCCGAGTAGGGGCCATAATCCGAAGGGTCCGGCCAGACTGGCCAGCGTCGGGCTCGCAAGGTTCTGCTCACCGATGGTTTCCCGAAGAATCCGGGCGATAGTACCCTTGCCGCTTCGTGGTGGACCCTGGAGCATCAACAACTTGTGTTGCTGAGTGTCGCCTGTCAAACCGTACCCAAACCACTCTTGCAGCGTGTCTATACTCTGCGGGTCGTCTGGACAAAGGCTATCGAGAAACGCCAGCCATTGCGGACAATCGGCCGTTGGGTCAAACCCGTATGGCAATGCGTTGCTGCTGAAAAACGACGGTGTGCAGGGCAGTAGGCAGGGTTCGCCCGATGTCAGACTGGGCAAGTGGAGCAACCCGCTTTCCGTCGCCAAAACTTCGTTGGCGGGAAAGGGTGCGTCGTCAACCAACCACGTCGGTTGTGTGATGCTACCGGGCAGCATAGTCTCTGACTCGACCGCCCGCATGATATTGGCCACCAGGTAGCTCGTCACCTTTCGCACGACGGGTGGGGCAGTCTCTTGCTCTTCGTCGCCGTTGGCCTCGGTCGCCAACGCGGTCGTCATTTGCCACTCACGCCAAGCCGCAGCGTCGAATTCGGCCTTAACGACGCGCGTGATTTCGGCCTTTATCTCGCCGCCTGCAACTGGACGGTAAGCCGTGCCGTCAAATCGCTGAAACTCGTTCAGATACCAGTACAACGATTGCTCGTTATCGTGGTACCCGTGTTCTCGCAGATACGTACGGGCCAAGCGATGCGGATCGTCTATTGCTTCGCGTGGCCCGTCTGGCGTGTTCGCATCTTCTGGCGGGTCGGCTTGGTGGGTTGGCTTACGTTTGAAGGATGTTCGCTTGGGCGGCTTCCAGCCGTCCTGCTTCGCCCAGTAGATCAACGAACCGATGCCCACGCCGTTGCTGTTGAATGATTGCCATTTCTGCCCGCAGACATCTTCCTGATATTTGTCGCTCTGCTGGCTCCAAGAATCCCAGTCTGGCAACAGTTCGGGAGATACCGACCGTAGGGCCATACCAACCGCCAACCAGTCCAGATAGCCGTCTGCTCGGGACTTGGCCAAGTGCTTTAACGCTTCCTGTGCTACCTGCAAATCATCGCCGCAGTCGATGTCCTTGCGTGCGTTTTCGCAATGGGCGCTATTGATGTAGTTCGCATGGAACGATTCAAGCTCTTGTTGCCTCGTTTCAATCGAGGCGGAAACGTCCAGCAGTCTATGGCCGGTGACCGTGAAGTATCGGCCGCTTTCGTACACTTCCAATCCGAGTGTGTCGTTTTGTTTCCGCCCCTTGGGCAGACTGCCCTTGATGAAGATCTTCACGCCGGTCTGACTAGGCGAGACCTCGCTATAGCTATTGAACCGGGTGACGATTGCTGCGGCCAAATCCGTAAGTTCCCCAGTCTCAGGGTTGCGGCAATCGTCCAGGTCAATGCCGACTATGCCTGTATCAGTACCCAAGCAGAACCCAACGCCGGACAAACCGAATCGTCCAATATCAACAGCTTGTTTCGCAGCATTGAAGCTCTGCCATGTCTTTGACTCCGTAGAACTCGCTGATTCACCGTCAGCTTGGCAGGGCGGCTTGTCCCATTTGCTCCGCTTGCCGTCCCACGTCCAACGCCAATTGACCCATCGTTCTTGCGCTCGCAACGCCTCGGGGATGTTCTCTGCGATCACGTCCAACTTGGCAGGTTTCTTGTCTTGTTGGCTCAAGAGCGACTTCTTGTTCGCTGTCGCAACCATGTTATGATTCCTGTATCAGTTTCGTTTTCGCCGCGCCCGCCAGCGCGGCTTTTTGATGGGCTAGTCGTTGCCGTTGGCCTGTTCAGCCAACCACTGTCGCAGGACATCCACGGGGACCAGTCGACATCGTCCCAGCTTCACCGATGGGATCGTGCCGTCGTTCAGCCACGCGGACATCGTGCGTTCCGATACGCCAACGGCTTGTGCGGCCTCGCGTGGCTGGAGCGCAACGCGCGGGACTGGCTCGACGGGCGAGGCAGGGACGATCAAATCCGGGTTCATGACGTTGCCACCCCCTTGCGTTCTCTGTCCTGCTTGGCCACGCGCAAAGAAAGCCGCAACAATCCCTTTAGGAGATCCCGTTCGCGCTGGTTTTGAGCTAAACGATCACGTAGCGTCTGGGGATCGGGAATCTCTGTTATCGGGTTCTTGGTAGACGGTTCGTTCTGCACTACAGGCTCCGCAATCTCTCGATTGAACTGCTTTCAATCGTTCGACTACGTACCTTCTACCAGACGAACCTTGGGTGAAACTTGGCTGAACCTTGGAAATGGACGATGCCTAGACAAACTCAAGGCGATAACCAAGTTTTCGCTCTGCCGCTGCCTTGATACCGATGCGGCTGAGACGAGCGTTTAAGTCGTGAATGTAACCGTAGAAAGTGCCGCTCTCGATTGGCACATCGTCGTCGGATCTGAAGTCCAAGATCAGATCATCCGTGGGATACCGGGCACCATTTCTCGACAGAATGGTAACAAACAGATCCCATAGAACTCTGTCTCCCCCGAACTCAAGCGTAGCGCCGCCAACAGACACCTTCCGTTCGCTCTCGCTAAGGTCTACGTCGCTCTTGCGAACCGGAATGACATCGGACTCATTAGTGGATTCTCTGCCGCCCTCGGAATGTTCATCGCCCGACGACACTTGCCCGGCAGCTTCGCCAGCAGGGCCTGTAGGGGTTGCCAATTCGGCCTCTTTCGACAACAGGCCGCGTCTATCGAGATAGTCACCTATCGCCTTACGCAAATCTGCCATGCGCCATTCGGTCAACCCGTCCCGCTTCGCACGCGATAGAGCGACGCACGCAGCCGCGAGTTTCTCCTCCGTGCGGTCATCTACGATGCCATCGTCGTCTCGCACGTCGACGCATACGCCGTTGATGAAGTGTTCCAGAAACAGCGTGCGTCCGTCACTGGGGTCGCTGAAGTCGTCTATGAACTTCCGAACTGCGCGAACAACAGCCCCGATGTCTGCCGACGCCTGTGTGAGTGTGAAGAGTTCTGCAAGCCGTTCGTCCACCTCGCTCAGGTAAGCCGCATCGAACTCGAACTGACTGCTGCACTCTGCAATGGCCCGCCTCATGCTGTGAGCCAAATCGGTAGGCAATTTTGCGTCGTCATCGCAGGATTCCAATAACTCCAGACCCTCCGGATGCAGCAGGTAGTGCGCTCCCTCAATGCCCGCCGCGGACACTCTGTCTCTGGCTTTCTCCGCCTCTTCTTTAAGCTGTCGCACCGACTGCCATTTGTCGACGCCCAACCATTGTCTTTCGGGGTCCGTTGCATCTGAGTTGATCACCAGATCAACTAGCTTGATGATTTCGTCCAGATCGGAATGTGATAGTACGGGTGGCCCTTCATTGGCTGTGATCCGGTCAACGTACCCTCCCAATATGTCGAGCCCCGCGTGGATACACAGGGCCAAATCACCCGGCGGTTGCGCAGACTGCAGGAAATTGCAGTCCAATGCTACAGAATAGAGCGAGGAATCCTCTGCCGTCAGCGTACCCCAGCCATCCGCGAGCGATTTGAGCCGGTTGTGAACTACGCCAGCATTGCAGGAGACAGCGTCCAGATAGACCCTAGCGGCTGCTACGACTTGGCGTATGTCTGCGCCGCTCTCAAGAGTGTGTAGAAGTCGTTCCTTTGCCCGCTGGCAGGCGGCAGAGTTTGGAGATGAGGGCATGGCTCCATCCTTAATGGCCGGGCCGAACCTGGTGCCGTCACGGTAGGATGGAGAGAACCATGCCCGGCACCAGGAACGCTTGGCGGGGATCAGTCGCCGTCCCGGTTGTCCGATGTCCATTTTCCCAAAACTGAAGTGTAAATCCAGCCTTTTTGCCAACCTCAAAGCAGCTGGTGGCAGCCAACGATAGGGGCGTTGTGGCGGTAGGATACCCCACGAATGGTCACGGGGGGGCCAGGGCGTTAGCCACGCGTGTTCGCTCGCTCAGAATTGTGTTCAGATTGGGGGCGAGACTAACCTGTTTTGGCATAAGTCCTTACATTCATTCTGCGGGGAATTACTGCGATTGATGAGACTGCGTCTCATTCGTCATGCCGCACGCATGTGTGTGGGGCGCACATGCCAACCGCAATCGAGTGCAGCGGACTTAATTCCCGTTTCTTTTGTAAAACGGGGGGTGTGAAGATGTGGATTCCCTGCCTAGCTGGAATGTGTAAACCTGTTGTGACAGGGGACGCTACCCTACCCCTTCACCTCGGAATTCTGGTGCCTTTTGCTGCATACTCAGAAACCGTGGCCTACCAACGACTTCGGGCAAGATACTCCGATGCTGTCCCGACATCGGTACCGGGTACGAGGGGATGCATGAAGCCCACACATGGTCTCTCGCGGTGCAGCTAGTTGTCCCGATGCCGACGGCGTTTCTGCGCCGCCTCGGCCACCCGTCGCAGTCCGGCCATGTCCTCCTCGCCCCAGTCCGGTTTCCATTCGCCCAACGTCCAGCGTAGGAACTCGGCTGCAACGGCATAGTGTTCGGCTGCTGGACCGCCTGCCTGTTCCTGCAAGATGGCGGCACCCGTGACGGCTTGGGTCATCTGGCGGATCTCGCGTTCGGTTTTCATGGGTGGTCTCCTCCATTGCGTTTGGTTTTCATTCGAGATTTCCGATAGCACTTGGCGATCTCAGCTATGCACTGGCGACGTACTGGGGTGATGGCGTTTCATTCCAAGCACATCTGTATTGCCGTTCGCCAATTTCTCCAACGTCTCGATAGCTCCAGGGTCTTCGTCCGCCGCCTCACGAGCGATATGTAACGCCCAACGAATAGCCGAGAGCATCTCACTGTCCGTTCCACTTGAATGTATCCGCCTCGTTTCGCATCCGTCTGTGGCTCGGATGAGCATGGTCTTGAATCGCTCGCGGTCTATCGAATTCTTGGCTTCGCGTCCTGCGCTCGTGACCATTCCATCCCGTTCCCGCTTGCGGGCTTGCCTTCGGAGCCGCCTTTGTGCCTCTGAAAGCCTGCCTAATTCTGCATTGTGTTTCTTTGCGAATGAGCGGATCTCATCGGCAAAGGACAGCAAACGCTCCCACTGTTCCACATAGAGCGTGACTGGCCATCGCTGAAGGCCATACACGCTTACACCGCCCTTCTGGCCGACTCGGCACGATAGTACACCGCCCTTGCCATTGCTTTCATCAGCAGCCAGGAGGCTCTCGGCCTGATCTACATTGATCTCCCCACAGGACAGTCTTTTCAGAATCAGGTCTCGACTCATCTCAGTGTCTCCCCAAAATAAGTAAACAACGCTGGGTGTGAACCAACGAAAAAAGCCGGCTGCGATGTTGCAACCGGCTTGAAAGTATTCTCTGCGCGCCGCCCAGAAAAGCGGAAATTACGCCCCTATGCCCAATACCTTTGGGTATGCCTTACCAATTCGTATCCCATTGGGTATGGGTTGGCTTCTGTGGGTGCATAGCATTACCTCCACAACAAAAGCAAAGGACCAAAAAGCGGCCGACGAAGCAGCCGCGAATGGCGGCACAAAATCGACTACAAGAACTTATCGAAATTGCTTCCGAAAAGCGGAAATCGGGTATGGGTATGCCATACCCATACCCATTAGCATGCTAATGAGAAAGGCGCGGCTTGCTGTGCGTGATTGCGGGCCTCCGACTGCAGGAGAGACCAAGAGAACCACCCCCGGAAGAAGCTGCCCGTAATGGCGACTATTCGAGGATGCTCAAGAAACCGGAAACCAGGGAAGGCTACCTACGCGCGAAGGGGAAAAAATGCGGGCGTGGGGGACACGTTTCGCCTTAACCGCTATCGCCCCTCGCCATCGTATGGACTGATTCCAGACCACGGTAAAACCACCTCTGTAAGCACAATGCAAAACACTGGGAAAAGACCGATTTCTGGAACAACGGGGGATTATGCCAATCTGTGCAGAAACGGCCTCGCAGGCACTGTAAGAAATTGGGTCTGCGTGAGTCTTGTCAGCATCTTCGGCAACGAATCTCTTTCCCGGAGCGAGAACTTGCCGGCTACACGGCACGCCGACGCAGGACAACGACATGCGGTTGGATGACCGGGGTGGGGGCGACGGGGCCTTTCTTGCTTAGTAGGCTTCATACGGATACCATCCCATAGATTCTAGCACCTTCGTGGTGCGTTCCCTGCCGTTACGGTTGGCGAATGTTACGAGGGCGTGGTCGTCGTCTACGGTGAAATCGGTCACCGATCCTTGTATGGTCAAGTTGATGAGAGCGTCATGTATTTTGTTCTCGCTTGAGCTTCCGGAACCCGGCAGAAAACTCCGGCTACCATTGCGAGTCTTGATTTCGCTGGTACCCACGCTTTCGGCAATGAGACGGACCTCCTTTCGCAATTGCATCAGTTCTTTCTGTTCCGCGGTAATTGGTCCTGTTTTTGATTGTTGCTCAAGTTCAAGAAACGCGGGTGGCACAGCGTCTTCGGGCGCAGCAAGCACCTCGCCAAGCGACGAAGTAATTGCGTCTTGGAGGATTCCCCCCCATCCCGGATGGTTTCTGTTGTACTCCAGCACGCGTAGAGCACGCAGGTCAAATGGCACATCGCTCATAGATTCAGCGACCAAAACAGCCGGCGTCTTGGTGGCATGTGCCAGTCCGAGCTCGTAAAACACGTTTGGATTCTTACCTGTCATATCGGCAAGCACAATCTTTGCCTGATTGGTCAGGCTCCAGATGTCTTTGACGATACTGCTCGGTCTGTACATGTCATCCGCACGAACTGGCTTAAGCTTTGCTTTCGTGATGGCGGGAATGTAGATCTCATCGTAGTAAACGTCGAACCAGTGTCCGAAGGGCATAATGACGAAACATATTTCTTCCATTGCTTCTGTCTTACGACGTGGCGTCGCCGCCTTCTTCGGGGCTTTCTTGCGTGCCATTCGACTGCCCTTTGGAGCAACTTAGCTGAATGCCCTTCAGTATGATTATGCGTGGATGGCGAGTCAACTTTCGGAGGGCTCGGCGGACGATGATGCGGCGAATGTGGGGATGAATATAGGTAACCGGTTTCCGGCAGAAGCACGGTAGGACGCTGGGCAAAAAACTAGAGACGGCCGAGGGGGCCCACAGCGGTCCTCGCGCGAGGAAATCGTAAAACAGTAGCAAACGCGGCGGTCCGTCCTTTACTCCCCCCCAACCGTCAGGCTGGCGATGCGCGATATCCCGCCCTCACCATCGTTAAGCTGTTCGCCTCGCTGTCCTCTTGCCACTTGAAAATCTGAAAAAAATCTGCGTGGGGGACATCACGAATGCCCGAGTCGCGCTGGGGGGGACCGCGGGGGGGCGAACGCTCAGGGGAAAAATATGCGCCCGTGGTCGATAACATGAGTTCGCTTCGCCGTTGGGGCCTGCCCCCGTGACTAACTCGCGCCATTGCCATGCCCTCGCTGCTGCAGACTTCTGAACGATGATGAGTTTGTAGTGTCCCTCTATCCCCATTGCCACTGTCGCCGCTCGCGGTTGCATTCGATCGGCCGCGCTGACTCGTCGGCCGTTGCATCGGCGCGGTTTCGCCGCGCTGCAATCGCTTGCATCATCGTCGCGAACTAGTTTCGATCGGCTTTCGCGACAATGCCCCGCGCGCGATTTTCCACGCGCGAGACCCTCACATCGCAAGCACGCACGCGGAGGCCCATTGCTGGCGAAATCTGGCGATCGGCTGGGAAGTTTCGCTGGGTTCCCTCGCGCGAAGCATGGCCATCGGCGTGCCAGCAATTGCTGGATTTTTTCTGGTGTACTCCCGCGCGAAACAGCCTCATCCCGTCGCCGTAATTGGGCCGGTTTCGGCCGCATTCGCTGAAGGGTAGACGGCGATTTTTCGGCCGGTTTCGTCGATCGGCCATCGCACCAATGAGTGAGCCCGCAGTAGCGCCAACTACCACGGGCTCGGTGTCACCAACTAACGGGAGTCAGTGACATGAGGCAGTCTACCACGAATCTATCGGCACGCGAATGGTTTTCTGAGTACACCACGTTGGCTTATTGGATTGCACGCAAGTGGACTAGGGGCATCAATGCGTGCCGTGGTGTGTTCCTGAGCTACGAGGAATGGGAAGAGGTATCGCAAGACACTGTGTGCAACGGTTGGGACAGGTTTGCGAAACGCTGCGAGAACGGACTGCCCAGTGATAAAGATGAGGCTAAGGCATGGATTGCCCAATGCTGCTTGTATGCTGCTAGGGATGCCGTTGACGCAAGATCGACGTTTGGGCGGGTCTCGTCGCGATACGCGATTCGGGACGATTGCTGGCAGCGTCGCGAACGGGTTGCTGGCGACCTGGAACGCGAAGAATCCAAGCCAGAAACCGAGTCTTGCGACGATGCGAAGTTGCGAGCATTCGTTGACCGCGAACTCGCTGAACTTTCGCCCAAGTTGCGCGACACAGCCTATGGACTAGCCTTGGGCCACAAGCAAACCGCCATCGCCAACGACCTTGGCATCACGACAGCAACAGTACGCAATCGTAGGCAGGCTATTCGCGACTACTTGGCCGCCTAGCCGAACCACCACAACCGCAGAACCGCCAAACGCCCGGTTTTCGATCGGGCGTTTTTCGTGCGACGAACCGCGCTGCATCGGCGACTCGTTGCGGATGGCAACTTGCGCCTGTTCGCCGTCGCAGTGCGCCCGCGCTACGGCGACATGCTCAGGGGTGCGCCTACGCCGTGGCAGCCGATGATTCGTGAATGCCGCCAGCGATTCGACCCAGTGCGCATGTCGTGTGCCGCCAGTGTTCGGAGTGCCACCGAACGACTCAGGCTTTGCGGTTGCGAGTGCCGCCAGCGACGGGGCGGGGGCACATACCGCGCGACGCCATTGCTTGGGGTAAGTGCCAGATGCGTGCCGTCAGATCTGCTGCCCAGGGCACAATCGCCTGGTTTTGCTTTCGGGCAGCAGCTATCGGAAACTGCTTGGCCCAAATCGGCCGTCTGATGGTGTTGCCCGGATTGATGCTGCACAACCTGCCCGAGGCGAGGAAATCAGAGATTCTGGGGCTGCTATCTGGCGACAGAAGACGTTTGAGGATGACTCCTTAACGCACCTTCCAGCACCGGAGTTTCTGTGGCTAGTGCTAGGTTCTCCCGTCCCGTCTAGTTGATTGGTGGTCTGCCGATGATAGCATGAATCCCCGGAAACGTGGATTGTGTCACCATAGAGGAGTCTGGCATGGGACTTAGGGACGCGTTTTCAGGGAGGATCTACCATTGGAACAAGCTTAAGGTCGACGCTAGTCAAGTGGTGTACGCTCGATTGCAGCAGTTGTCTCCCGATCAGTACGATCTCCGAGACACGTTGTACGCGTACTATTTTGGCTTCTTGACGGCCTTGGGCCAGTTTCTCTTTGAGGAAAATAGCCTTGGAGGGAGGCGGTATGTCGCCCAGATCAAGAGCGTTACATCGTCCGGCCTCTTGAACCTAGCGGCAGCATACACTTCCAAAGGCATTGCGACAGCGCTTGCCGACGCACCGGCCCCCCAGCAATTGGAAGCCGGGTTGTCCTTGGTGAAGTACGCCTGTCTTCTGTACGGCAAAGATGACACATTTTTTGCTGAACATGAAATGGCGATTCGCGGGCGCAATCTGGACGCATCAGACCACCTTCTGTGGAGAGACGCCTCGTTGATTCTCGGGCTTCCATCGCGGAATCGCCGCGACATGTCGGCCTGGTTGGAGCTTTCTGATGTCGTCTGTTACTACGCAGTCCAACACCTTCGGCAAACGGACTGGTCAGAGACGGTTTCGTATGAGCTTACCCTGACTCCGAGAATAGGCGGGTATCCGGGAAGTCTCCTGAACTAGACGCTGGACACCTATGGAACCGCGGCAGAATCGGGAGTGGCGCTTTGAACTGTGCAATTTGCGGACAAGACTTTGATCCAGCGACCGCAAGAGTGTTCAACGATAGAAATGTCTGCCCATGGTGTTGGGCGACAAAGTGCAGCAATTCGTCGCGCCCGGACGCGCGAAGCGACGATTCATCGGCATCCGACCGCCGAACACAGATGAGCCCTAACTATGAGAAATACGAGCACTTGGGTAGGGAGTTCGGAGACAACCTTGCTCGATCCGATGGGGCGAGCGTAGCCAAGTCGCTCCACGCTTACTTTGAACAGGACCTTCGCGATTGGTTCTATGACGAAGTGTTGCCTTACTTCTCTGGCATTCCTGAAGATGACTGGTCACAGAGTGAATCTATAACCGCGGAATTCAACTGCCGGCAGGCAGTGTCCTTTTTTCAGTCAGTACGCGGGGCTGCCGTGGCGAACGAACGCGGGCATGTTTCGGTCGGGAACATGGAGTGGTACACGAATTGGCTAATGCGGTTGAACCTTGGCGAGTCGTCGGCGAAGCAGGCGACGGAGGGCTGGTTGCGAGCATTCAACGAACGAGATCGTGAAGGCCAGTTGGAACTGTTTTCAGCTGCGATGAGCGAGTGCCTTCCTGAAATCCAGGGGAAGTTTTTTTTGTTGCACGTATACGCCCCGACTCTGGACCTTCGCGTGCAAGCGACAACAGCAAGGGCCTTCGGGGATGGAAACGAAGCACAGAAGCTACACGCTGAAGCCGTCTCCATGGAGCAGAAGTTAGACGCAGCGATTCGGGAGTACTCCACAGGTGGTGGGGTTTGCTACGTGCTGGAGAGTGATCAAGGATTACTCATCACGCAGTCGCAACGGTACGGCGCATTGTTCCACCTTTGGTTGGAACCAGATTATGCAAAGGAAATGAACGAAGGTCAGTACGGCGGGATACACCGCATTTCGCCGATGGATTACCGAGAACTTGAAGGGCAACTTCGACAATTCCAGTCGGCTGGGCTGCGGTACGCGACCGTAGACCGCCGCATGAATGGCGAATATCGACTTGTGGCGATCACCGACATGCTTCAGCACGTCCAACAGAAGATTGCGGCAGTCGACTCTTCCGTTCCTGGCAAAGCGATGGCAAATGTTGTCGGTAAGCGAAGTGTTCGAGAAGCGGCTCCAGAGACACCAGAGCCAGCGGCACTGGAGCCAACGACACCAGAGGCGTCGAACCCAAAATTGATGTCATGCCCCGACTGCGAGCACACGGTTTCGCGGCGTGCTGATTCGTGTCCATCGTGCGGTGCACCACTGAACCCATCGTGGGATACAAGCAAGCGAGAAGCGGCTCCAGCGAACCCAGAACCAGCGACACCTGAGCCAGCTATATCGGACGCCTGGTGGATAAAATCGGAAGACGGTAAGGACTACGGGCCTGCGACGAAGGCGGAATTGGATCAATGGCTGCAGGAGGGGCGGATCAACGAAGACTGTCAAATTCTGCGGGAGGGGGCATCCCAGTGGCGATGGGCGAGTGACATCTATCCAGAGTTGGAGACCGAAAAAGAGTAACCTTGGATGAAAACAGGAAAAGCCCACCGTCATCGCGTACTGAAGGGGAACCGTTCATCTGATCCGGACAGAAGAATGATTGGAGCTTGGGGGCGCATGAATGGCAACCGAGAATCCTAGGTTGACAACGTGCCCCGACTGTGGGCACACAGTATCCCGCCGGGCAAGTAGCTGTCCAGAGTGTGGTGCCCCGCTCGCACAGACTCGGCTTTGCCCGGACTGCGGCGAGCGGGTTGCCGACGATGTAGGTGTGTGCCCTAACTGTGGAGCGCCAAGGTTGCTAAATCCAATTCCGACAGAGTCGAGAGCCCCTCAGCGGCCAATTCCGCTGAAAAGGATGGGGGAACGGGCGTCTGTAAGAGAGAAACGCAACAACACATTCGCACTGGTTGGTTTCATTTTGGGCTGTTGCAGCATCCCGCTGTCAATCATCGGAATACTCTCGATTACGGCAGTTATCTGCGGCTTGGTTGGGGTGAGTACATTCGACGAGAAGACACACAAGAATGAATGGATGGGATGGACGGGCGTTGCACTCGGCTGCCTGGGATTCCTTGCGTACTTGGCGGCATACGGGCACTTAGGTTAGCGTTCGATAGCATGGCGGGGGGCATGAATGGCAACCGACAATCCTAAACTAACAACGTGTCCGGATTGTGGACACACCGTATCCCGTCGTGCGCCTGCGTGCCCATCGTGCGGTGCACGACTGAAGCCTTCGCGGGATGCAACAAACATTCCAGGTGGTACGCGGAATGTCCAAGAAGCGGCTCCCGAATGGATGAAGCCGCTAGGGTATGTCGTTTCCGCAATCGGCATGCTGGCGTTTGTAGCGTCCTTCTGGGTCGATCTACAATCTTCTCCACGCCACAAACACGATGATCTTGACCAATGGTTGATCTCCGCTTTTGTCGGCCTATTTAACCCGCTGTTCTTTGTCGGCGTTCCCCTGGGACTCTACTGGCTCTCCCGATGCGGCGAACTAAAGCGAGTATTTAGCAGCCCGCCCCAGCCCAGCAGACCTGCAGTGAAGCCAATGCTCCCAAAGCCGGTGACACCGAAGCCAGCAACCCCCACGCCGACGCGACGGCCAGTAAACTCAAAACCGTCGATGCTGGCAACAATATGCGTGCTCGCGGTGTTACTGTCCCTACTCGCTCTCACGTTCGTTCTGGGTCTCTACGTCTTCTCTCGGGCCGGAGGCGTTGCCGAACAACCAGTTGCTCCAGTTGCACCACTAGACGTTGCCGAACAACCAGTTGCTCCAGTTGCACCACTAGTTCCTAGGCTGCGCGTTGGCTTGGGCGGTGACGTGACAATGGACCTGGTATTGATTCCCGCCGGTGAGTTCATGATGGGTGCGCCGTTGCCAGAAGGCAGAACGCATGTCAACACACTACCTCACCATCATGTTCGGATTGCCAAGCCGTTTTACCTGGGCGTGACGGAGGTGACGCAAGGTCAGTGGAAAGTGTTGATGGGGACGGAGCCGTGGAAAGGAAAGGAAGGAGCGAAAGAGGGATCGGACTACCCGGCGAGTTACATAAGTTGGGAGGAAGCGGCGGCGTTCTGCGAGAAGCTAAGCAGCACGGAGGGGCGGACGTACGGGCGGACATACCGACTGCCGACCGAAGCCGAGTGGGAATATGCTTGCCGTGCGGGGACAACAACACTTTACCATTTTGGCGACGATGTGTCGCGTCTGGGGAATTACGCTTGGTGGGGTGGAATAGTGGGACGTGGGAATTGCCGTGACGAGAAGTACGCGCACCGCGTTGGGCAAAAGCAACCGAATGCTTGGGGCCTCTACGACATGCACGGCAATGTAGACGAGTGGTGCCAGGACAAAGATCGGCGCTCCGCCACACATTATCGCGCGTACCGCGGGGGGAGCTATATGTCTGAAGAGGAAGACTGCGAGTCTGCTCGCCGTCGCAATGGCCAGGCGGCGAAGTACTACCACTACCCAACATATGGCTTCCGAGTGGCCACAGATCCGACCAGCAAGAAACAGACAAGTGAGGATGTAACAGACCTTTCGCCACAGAAACACGACAAACGAGAAGCAAGCAACGCAGCGGTAGCCGCGAAAAAAGAGCCCACCACTGTCTCGCTTGCGCCGAGCTTGACCGAGGTGCCTGAAGCTAAGCCCGACACCATTCGACCGCACGCGACAGGCTCAATAACCGATGTTCGCAGACCAAGTGCGTACGACGTATGGTGTGAAGTTACGTTCGCACAGAACGTAGAGGGTGTCACGGGCTGGATGAAGATATACCGACCTCTCCTTGCCCCAGAGGGTGGGAACCGGGAAGTGGGCAAAGTCCGGGTGTTTCGCACGAAGGGCAACCAAGCGATTGGGAACTGCGACGGTTTTCGGCCACGCGTGGGAGACGTTGTTGAGTTATGTGGGGAGGAAGCTGCCAAGCTGGGCACTGTCCTAGATGAACATTCGAGTCCACTGCGATGGGTCGGTCGTGTCGACTACTGTGCCAGCAACGGATGGTGCAGCATTAGGGTGCGGGAAGGCGTTTTTCCAGTCGGCAGCCGATTTCGTGTATGTAGGCACGAAGCGGATGCGATACCGGGCAAATTTCTTGGAGTGTTTTCGTTGCACAAAATCCACCGCAACCTAATGGAGGGACATATAACCGGGGGCATGTCGTACTCCGGGACGAATGTCATTTTGGAGGAGTTCCCCAAGTCACCACGCTAACACTGAGTGTCGGCTAGGCCGTCAGCGGTTATCGCCCGCCGCCGTCACCACCGCCACGATCTCTGCCTTCACCGCCTCGGGCAGGGCTGGCCAAGCGTCGATGATGGCCTGTAGATCGGCTTCGAAATCCCCGTTTCGTGCGCCGGTTGCGTCGGATTTTGCAGCGCGCGCACGTGCCGATTTCTCTAAGTCGTTGCCAGATAAGGTGGTTTCGCACCCTATACCTGTTTCCCGTAAAGAATCGGTTATCCCCCACGGTATCGGACCGGAAGGTTGACTGCTGGCTTGTGCGTAGTTCTAATGGTCATTTAATGTACAAATGGCGTGTTATGTGTTTGTTTTGTGCCCCAGCCGACGGAAATTGAACTGGGGCCGTTGTCAGCTTCGAGAATTCAACGTTGGGAGGCCTGTTTATGAAGAGGACTACAAGAGTTGGTATGTGGTCGGTAGCTGCCTGTTTTGTGTTGGGGACGATGTTGATCACCACCGATACGGCGCAAGCGCGCATGGACTACTGTAAGGCTTTCATCACGAAGTATGACAAGGTGAAAGACGCGAAAACCGCCAAGTGCACAATTTGCCACGGCAAAAAGAAGGAAGTACGTAACAACTATGGCGAAGCCTTCGGCAAGACACTGGCTGCCAAGAAAGAAAAAGATAAGGCCAAGATCGAAGCGGCTCTGAAGAAGGTAGAAGCCGAGAAGAGCGCCACCGACGGTAAGACCTTTGGCGACCTGCTCAAGGACGGGAAACTGCCTGGCGTAAAGAAAGAGGAATAGCCAGTCGAAAGGTCATTGCCTTCCGAGATTATCAGCAGACACGGGCGTTATGACGTCCGTGTTTTTTTCTGCGCGCGTGTCGGGATTAAGCAAACAGTCTTGCGCCATAAGTAGATGACGCGTTGGGTAAAAGCCCGTCGTTCTACGCCTTCGTACCCAACATCCGGTCCAACGCGTCCGAGGTCTGGTACACAAGCGCTTCGGGGAAGTGTTCAAACGGGTGGAAGTACTCGAACGTCAGGTATCCCCGATACCCCACTCTGTCCAATGCTTCGATGACGGCGGGCCAGTTCGTCGTGCCGTCCAGAAGCGTGCGGAACGTGTTCAAGTTGAACTCGTGAGTGCGTTTGTCCCATTCCTTGAAATGGATGTTCTTGATCCGTTTGCCAAGAATAGGAATCCAGTGCTCAGGGAACTGGTACTGCATAATGTTGCCCGTATCGAAATGGATCTGCACCTGCGGGCTGTCGAAGCTGTCGACAAACTCGACCATTTCTTGCGGGCTGTATAGGTAGCCGCTGACAAAAATATTCTCGATATTCAGGTAAACGCCCGCCTTCTTAGCCTCCGGCAATAGTTGCCGGACAGCCTCACGAGCACGTCGGTCACAGACGTCGTTGGGCACGGGGTCAAAGTCGTCGACCCACCCCGCGTAGACGGCGCCGGGTACGACCAGTAGGTTCTCCGTTCCCAGTAGGCGAGCGGCTTGGATCATCTGCTGTGCAAGCTCCATCCCCCGGTTTCGCCGATCCGGATCGTTGTGAGTCAGGCTGTAAGGCCAGAACAGGAACGAGCACACTCCGCTGATCGAGATTCCCACATCTTGCGCCAATTTGCCGATCGCTTGAATCTCCGCCGGAGAGGATTCGGCCGAAAACTCGCCTTCCAGCGCAAAATTCAGTTCGACGCCGTCGAATCCCGCGTCCTTGCATAATTCGAAGCACTCTTTCAGCGACATCTTGTCGGGATAGGGAAGGGCCCATAGGTTGAGCGATTTCTTCATGTCGTAACGGCGAGTCGGCGACGGCTTCGGTCCGTCCTCTTGCGTTACTCCCGCGCCGGTCTCGCCTGCCGCCAGCCCCTGCCGGCCTACGAAGGCTGCGCCAAACGCGGCGGTATACGCCAGCAGTTCTCGACGGCCAATAGCGCCGCGGGCCTCATCTCGCTTCGGTTCAGTATTCATGGTCTTCCGCTCGATCCTAGAAAGATATCTCGGCGGCAGCGATCGCCACAATCTCGTCGCCTGCACAGAATTTGTAGTCGGTCGGATTCACCAACATCTGATCGTCGGCGGTGTGTACCGACACGAGCACAGCATTTTGGCTCGTCTTCAATTCGAGAAACGCATCCAAATACGCCTTGCCAATCCAGTCTTTGGGGATGGGGATGCGGTAGAATTGGCTTCCCTTCTGATAGGTCAACAATTCGGTGAAAACGTCCATCAATCCTCGGTTCATAGCCGCTTGGGCAAGCAGATACGCACCGTATTCGCCGCTGACCACGTAGTCATTCACTTGGCCCATGGTTAGGTGGGAGCCATATGACCGATTCAGCAGTTCGGCGCATGTGTAAACCGCCGGGTTGAGTTTCTCGACCGTCAAGGCCGCCAGTATCGTGCGAGCGTCCGCGTCCTGCTCGGTTCGACCGCCCGAAGTATCCGCCATGATGATGCATCGGGACGCATGGTGAATGCCTACGTGCTCTAATGCCGCAACTCGTGTGAAATCGTCGTTGTAGAACAGGACATTGGATTCGATTTCCTGCGGCAATGTGGGCGGTTCGTGGTCCCATTGCGCAATCACCACAATTGACGTCTTATCCCCGACCGCCGAAGCGCGGAATTCTTTTACGATGATCTCCGCCTTGCTGTTCCAGCCACAGATGACCACGTGGTTCCTGAGTTCGCTCCAATTCACCTTCACCCCCTCCGACTGCAGTCGCTCGACCATGAAAGCGGATACCGTGCCGGTTAACATGGCAAAGATCGTCAGCCCCATGAACATTACAAATACTGCGACGATCTTGCCGCCGATCGTTCGCGGCGGTCCCGGGATCGGCTCTCCAGCAAACAGCGAATACACGCTGAACCAGACGGAATCCTCCAGATCGAATTCTTCGCCTTCTGCACCTGCGACGTCACCACTTCGCCCCTCGAACAACATCATCGCACCCGAGCCAAAGATGATTGTCAACGCCAGCAGGCAACACACGACGATGTATTCCATCGCTCCGCGCCGCAAGATGTAAGGAAAATGGCTCGCCAAACGCGAGACGACGCCAAACATTCGCAACAACCGGACCAGTCGCAGAAGGCGAACTGCCCGGAAGCCACGAAACACGCGAAAGAGCGGCAAGACAGCGATGATGTCCAACCAGTATTGTCGAAGAAAAAGCCTTTTCGACGAAGCGGCCAGATAACGCAATGTCAGCTCAATAACGAAGACGATGGTGATGATGTCATTCGACAATTCCAGCGCGGCCAACGTCTCTTTGTCCTGCAGCCTACCCGTAGACTCACTCAACGTGAACTCAAGCAGCGTCAACACCACGGAAATCACTACCAGTACACCGACGGACAGTTCCGTCCACATGCTGGCGAAGAAACGCGAGAGTTTGACCTGCCAACCTCGTGGTAGGTTTGCCTTGGTGCCAATCTGCTCGTCGATCGTCACGACTTCAACAACTCGTGCAAATGGAAGTGGAACTTGCCCAGCTTTCCTCCGTAGTTGCCCGCTCCAATGGCGAGTACGTCGTCGGCCGCCGCCGCCCGGATGGCTGCCATCATGGCCTCGGCGACAGCTTCCCCGCTCATTCCGTCAATCACTACTTCAAACGCGCAGTTTGCATCGGGGTGTAGCTGGGACTCGACGCGCCCCCGTAGTGTGGGGCAAAAAGCGTCCGCCGTGGAAGCCGGCAGGCCTTTATACCGCGAGCCCACCTTGCTGCCGCTGCGAGCCACGCCTCCTGGAAAAGGCGCGATCACGCCATCGATCTTGGCCAACGCCTCGACGGCGCGCCGTGCGGCTGCCAGCCCCGCCGGTTGGGTTTGCGTCTGAATGATAATGTTGCCGCCACCGACGCCTTTGCCGGTTCCCACGTCTTCCTGGACCAGAAACTCGCCGTCCATCACGGGAACTCGCCAAAAACGTCTTCCTTCCAGCACCTTGCTTTTCTGAAAACCATCCCCGAAATATCGAAGGTGTTTTCCCAACGGAACTCGTGATTCGGAATCGGGCAATCCGTCGAAAACCGCCGTAGTTGGGCAGGTCATTACGCACTGCCCAATTCGCGTGGGCATGCACTTGGCGAGGGCTTTCTGCGAGAAACCGAAAACCAGCACAAATGCCCCGGGACGACCATCAGGCGTATCATCGGCAGACTGGGACCGCTCCAGTCCCGCCTCGGCGTCGCAGGCAATGACCGACGATGCGTATCCGGTCATCTCGCGCACCGCGGCTTCCAGCCAGTATTCGTCGTGGGCCGTGACTAGCACGCGGGCGAACGTCATGCCGAAGGCTTCGGCAAACGAGTCCTGGATTAGCGTAGATCCCAGATGCAACGTCAAACCTCGGTTTCACCACGCCGCCGGGCTTTGGGCCGTGGCCCATAGCCTCATTTCGACTTGTTTGAGCCCGACCGTTACCAGCCCACAACGATGTTGGACTCGATGACCTTACGCGCTCTGTCCAGATCCGTACCTGTTTCGTGCATGTAAAGCCGAATGGCATGCACTTTGTCACCAGAAGCTTTCGAGAGGCAATCCCGAGCCACATCGCACGGGTCGAAGTCCTCGACCAATCCCAACGCGCCCTTGGAAATGACCCAAGTATCACGTGGACGTTTCGTCAAACGAATGACTTGGTCGTTTGGATAAGCATCGTGGACGGCACCGGTCGCTGTCTCTTCGTCGTCCGCCCACGTGATAATTATGTGTGCGTCTGTCTCAACCTCGAACAAAGCCATATCGCGCTCCTTTTTGGGCCAAACTCAGCATTTCGATCACCCACTAAGCATCTCAGCCGGAATGTGTTTTTGCAATACACGCAGCCTGTAGAAATCGCGCCCCATCGCTGGCCGTTACGAACGTTACTTCTGAATTCAGCAGCAAGCTTTTCCTGGATTCGCTGGCCGCGCAGAACGCTACCTATTATCCCTGTCTTTCCCTTGTTTCCATAATCGCCTAACAGGTGAATTCCGCAGACTCCGATACGAACACTACTGAGGTACACCGTCCATCTCGTTTTGCAGACCTCACAGATTTGCCGTAAAGGCAACGTGGCTAATAGGTTCCACACATTACGTCAGGAGGATGTAACCCATGACACGTTCTGTTCTTTCTCTTGCGATTATGTGCGCCGCGCTTTCGGGCTCACTGCTACTGACCAAGGCCGTCAGAAGCGATACCGGCGACGATTCGCAGGCGACAACACCGCAGGCCCACGGATGCTGTCCTGCGATGTGCGATCCCCTCTACGAAGAGGAGTACGACTACTATTACGAAGGCATTGGTAGTGATGCCCCCCAGAATGTCCCTGCGTGCGACGAATTGGCAGAAGGCGTCGCGTCTGATGAGGCAGGAGATGAAGCGGAATCAGCAAGCGAAATTTCCGCAGAGGAATACGCCGACGAGGACGCGGACTACTGGTATGACAGCGAGACGGACGAATACTACGACCACGAATTCGCGGCGGATGACGCCAGCGAGGAGATGACCGGCGAAGAGACGGTGGAAACGGTCGCGGAAGGCGAGAATCCCTTTGAGGGTCCGGCTGTGGACGAAGCCTCCATCCTGGTCGAGGATGCCTCGATCGCGGTGACAGAAGAGAAGCAGGCTTACGACGAGGAAGAACACAATTACGACGAGATGTACGACTACGAGGGCGAATACGCCTACGAATACTACGAAGCCGCCGAGCCGTCAGTCGAAGAGGAAGTCGAAGCGACCACCGAAACCGTAGCGACCGAAGAGTCGGAGGAAGAGTACGACGACTACTGGGTCTGTGACGATTTTCAGCGGGACGAGGAAGAGGGCTCCCGCTTTGAAGAGGAATCAGTAGAACTGGTGGAAGAGTCTCCGGTACCGGCCACCGAAGAGATCGCTGATGATTTCGACTATGGGTACGAGTACTGGGACGAGTACGACTACTACCATGAGGAAGCCGAAGAGGCTGAACTCGTGGAGAGTGCGGAAGAAGGCGAACTGGGCGCCGACGCAGAGCTGGAATGCTGGATGGAAGTGGCCCTTGAAGAAATGACAGATGCCGAAGCTGCCGTGCAAGTCGCCGAGGCCACCACGGAAAAGGCGACAGTAGAGAGTGACGAGTTCGATTATGGGTATGAGTACTGGGACGAGTACGACTACTACTACGAGGAAGCCGAAGAGGCTGAACTCGTGGAGAATTGGGAAGAGGGTGAACTGGGCGCCGACGCAGAATTGGAGTGCTGGATCGAAGTGGACCTCGAAAGAATGAGGAAGGTCGCTTCCCGGCAGCCAAAGCAATCCGACAACGATCGCGAGGCCATTTTGTCCTTGGCTCGCACACTGGATCGAGTCGGTACGGCGCTGCAATCTCTCTCGCGTGACCTGACCAAAATGGCCGACGCAGAAGTCGCCGAACTACCCGCGTCCGACGAAACGATTCAGCGATAGCGAAACCGTCTTTGTCCGACGACCATCCGTGACGAAAAGGCCCCGCGGGGGAGGAGATTTGCCTCCGCTCGGGGCCTTTTGGTTTGACTGGCGGAGGGGGCAAGATCGACATCAACATCTTTGTCTGATAAGCTGTCCTTGGCCATGGGCTTTCCCGAAGACCAAGGGCTTCAGCCGAGTGGCCACGGGAATGTTGAAGCTGTTGCTCGACCAAGTTCTGTCGTTACCGACATTCGTTCCCAGATGTGAAGGCCTCTGTGCTCATTCTGCATCTAGCAGTTGTGCTTGGACTGCAAATCCCTCGCGCAGATAATGCACTGAAGGAAGCTCTCGAAATCCCGCGGGAAACAACAGGAGTCTCTACTGCTCCGTCGCTCCGGCGGTTGGTTGCTCATTTGATAGTGCGGCAATTCTCTTGACGGCTGCGTCGCGGACATGCGGGGATTCGTCCTCCTCAGCCACCTTCGCCAAAATCGATTGGTCGGTCAGTTTCTCCACGGCGGCTTCGCGAACAAAATTGTCTACGTCTTTGACCGCCGTGAGTAGTACGATCTTGCCCGTTGAGTTCATCACAGCCGCGGTGCGCACCTCGGGAATACTGGCGCTAGCAAGGTGCTCCAGATCTTGTTGTGTGAATGGAGATTGCGCAAGCAGTTGCTTCAGAAGCATTTCGCTATGTACGGGAGTCTCGGCGCCCCCTGCAGGCGGTGCGATTGATGTTACTACATCGGGAAAGCGAGGCGACCAAGTCTCCGTCTCGAGACTACCTCGTGCCGGCTTTAGCGTAATACAGCATTGCCTACCTATCAGAACACCCGCCGGCCTATATTTACGCTCAACGCGCGTGGACGACACTAGAATCAGGACCCGCCCCACGCGGGTGCGAATACGAGGTTGCGCGACGGCTCGTCTCAGGC
Organism: uncultured Pirellulaceae bacterium; assembly: GCA_964617665.1. GTDB lineage: Bacteria > Planctomycetota > Planctomycetia > Pirellulales > Pirellulaceae > JADHUC01. Next base: position 13,000 of record CAZUAH010000051.1, on the reverse strand, counting down.
GAGCGATGGCCTCAATCGGATCCCTCGTGGATATCGAAAGGTCTCCGAGGTATGCCTTCAAACGAAGGTCGTCTTCCGGGGCGGTAGTCAAGAACTGAGTCAAGGAATCGAACTCGTCAAGCGGCTTTTCCTCCCCGGCCGCACGTGCCCTTTCACCTACAATTCGATTTGTGAGTGCGAGCCGAGCGGTATCACGGACCTCCGAAGTTGTGGCATCAATAGCCACCTTTGCAAACATTGTCTGATCGGCCAGTTTCTCGACTGCGGCACGGCCGATATGCGCGTACCTGCTCTCGAGCGCAACTCTCGCCAAAACGGATTGGTCGGTCAGTGTCTCCACCGCGACCGTCCGGACCCACGAATCGCGTTCCTGCAATGCAAGCTTTGCCAGTAGATCCTGGTCGCCGAGCTTCTCTACGGCAGCTCTGCGGACCTCCCCACTCTCATCCTCCACCGCGATCCTTGTCAGCAATTCCTGGTCACCGACCTTTCGCACGGCGGCAAGGCGGACTTCGTCATTCGGGTCCTCACGGGCGATTGTTGCCAGCAAGTCTTTGTCCCGTAGCTTCCACACGCTGGTATGGCGCACATTCGCGTTTCCGTCCTCGACGGCGATGCGTGCCAGGAGGGTCTGGTCCGTGAGCTTCTCTGTGGCGGCGCGGCGCACGGAGCCATCCGCGTCTTGCGTGGCGATCTTAGACAGCAGGTCTTGATCGCTGAGCCGTTTTGCAGCGGCACATCGAACGTTGTCATCCGCGTCCTCCATTACGATCTGCGCCAGCAATCCCTGATCGCTGAGCCTTTCGGTGGCGGCCAGGCGTACGTCGGAGTCCTTGGCCTCTGTAGCGATTCTCCGCAACAACTCCTGATCGTCTACCTGCCGTGTCAAGTCTGGGGTAACCCACATCCCCATTGTTGCTAATATTTCCTGATCGGTAAGCTTGCCCGCGGCGGCACGACGGATCGCCGGCTCCTTCGCCTCTACGGCGATTCTCGCCAATGAGGCCTGATCTGTCACCATTTCGGCTGCGGCGCGGCGGAAGTCCCAGTCCTCATCTTCGACGGCAATTCTGGCGAGCAAAGGCTCGTCTTCTAGCTTGGACACGGCAATACGGCGGACCTCTGAATCCCCGGCAAATACGGCGATTTTCGCTAACATCTCCTGATCGGTGACTCGGCGAGTCACTTGTGGTCTTATCCAGGCCTCTATCTTTGCTAGAGCCTTTGGTTCAGTGATTCTCGACGTGGCGGCAAGACGCACGTCGTAGTCCCGGTCCTCCATGGCGATCTTGGCCAGAGTGTCTTGGTCGGTGAGCTTTTCTACTGCGATACGGCGGATGTCATCATCGCGCTCCTCCGTGGCGATCCTCGCGAGAGCCTTTTGGTCCGTTAACATTGTCACGGCCATTCGGCGGACAAACCAATGCTCCGTTTCCGCGGCGACCCGTGCCAGAAGGGCCGGATCTCTCAGCTTCCTCACGGCGGCTGCGCAAACGGTCGCGTTGTTGTCCTCCACGGCGATCCACGCCAGCAGGGCTTCGTCGGTCAGCTTTTGCACTGCGGCGCAGCGGACGTTCACATCCTCGTCGTCAGTGGCAATACCTGCCAGCAAACGCTTGTCTTCAAGCTTGGACACGGCGATACGTCGTATGCTCCAATCCTTGGCCTCCACGGCAACTTTTGCCAGCAACGTCTGGTCGGTGAGCTTGTTCACGGCGGTGTCGCTCGCGACTAAGTCGTCGTGTAGGGCTATCTTCGCCAGCGTCTCCTGGTCCGCACGCTTCTCCCCGAGATCAGATTGGTGGTCGGGCTGCTCATCCTCCGCAGCGTTTTTCGCCCTTGAATCTTGGTTGCTGGACGTCTCAGGACCACTGGGGTCATTTCGCGCCGCACAGCCGATCAGAACAAACGCCGAAAGGCACAAGATGGCTACAACGCTATGTGTCAAATTGATGCGACTATTCTTCATTCTTGATCGCCGCACGCCAATTGACGTGCTCCCCAACCCTGAAAGTACGGATAGCTGGCAGAGTCGCTCTTTCTGTGACACGTCATCTTCCGCTGGCCTACCGCCGCGTCAACACGATGTTGCGGTAGCCGCCCGTCGTGTACCAGGTGGCAAAGCCAAATGGCGGCATGGTCTCCATTTCCCAGCGAAGGTCAATCTTGCGGTCCTTTGTCTCCACGTCGACGATCTTCTCTTTGTCGACCCACGCCTCGATCTTTTCTTTGGTCACTCGCAGGCGAACCTTGTACCACTGGTTTCGCTTGAAGTCGATCACGCCAGTCGTTTCGTTTTCGTCAGCCGAATAGCCGTCAAGGCACGAAAGGCCGGTGATGCTGCCGCCCCAGCCGCCGAGAATCAGACTGCAGTGCGTCTTCCCCACGGGAAAGGTCATACCGCAGAAGAAATCGTCGCCCTTGATCCGCCTGGCTTCAAACGAGACCTCGTATTGGACCCGCGGGAAGTCGCCCTTCCACGAAACGCCGGTCATCGCTTGCCCTTCATGCAAGATCAACTCGCCATCTTTGGCTTCGACCTTACCGTGATCTTCAAAGTCGATCTTGTCAAGGATCTTCCAGCCCTTCAGCGTTTTGCCGTCGAATAGCTTGGTGACCTTCTGCGGCTTCTTTGCATCTCCGGATGGGGCCGGTCTCTCGGCACATACGCCGGTGATGCCAACCGACGCGATGGCAACGATCGTTAGAAACATGATTCTTCTCATCAGGATTTCCTCCCGTCTCATCAGGTAACCACAAACACGTTGGGACATTTACCGAAACCGCGAATTCTCGGAGCCTTCCCACATGTCGGGGTTCGGCCCGAGCGCCTGCTTCAAAGCCGCCGTGGCTTCGTTCAGTTCGTTGACCGCATCGTCCGGAAGCGGATTATTGAAACTGTATACGTTCTGCGCCAATTGTTCTTGCGAGCTTACTCCCGCGATAACGCAGGAGATACCCGGTTGCTGCAAACACCAGGCAAGCGCCACATCCGCCATCGTCCGTTCCAGTCGTCGGCAAACATCGGCGATGGCTCCAAGGGCGGAGAATGTCTCCTTTTCACACCCCGCTTCACCGTGTCGCGTCAGCGGTCGCTGGCTACCGAAATGTCGCGAACGAGCCCGACCGTCAGGCACGTCGGCCGCCGATTTGTACTTGTCAGCCAGCATGCCGTGCATCAGGGGGCTGTAGACCAGGATGCCTATGCCGCTGTCGAGACAACGGGGCAGAATGTCGTGCTCGATCGCTCGCCACAGCAGACTGTAGGGCAACTGGTCGGTCACCGGTGGTTCCGAGACGCTGAATTCGCCCAAGTCGCCAACACCAGCGTTGCACACGCCAATGTGGCGCACCTTGCCTTGCTGTTTCAACTTCAGCATCGCATCCCACGAATCGGCGGCAGGCGTCTCGCGGCTGGTCCAGTGCGTCTGGTACAAGTCGATGTAGTCCGTCCCCAGTCGTACCAAGGACTCTTCGCAACAGCGGAGGATCTCGTCCGGCTTCATCGTATCCGGCAGAACTTTCGAGGCAATTGTGACCTGGTCCCGCTTGCCTGATAGCACTCTGCCGACCAGTTTCTCGCTCTCGCCATTGCCGTAAACGGCTGCCGTGTCGAAGAAGTTGACCCCTGCGTCCAACGCCGCATGCATGGCCGCGACCGATTGGTCGTGATCCCGGTCGCCCCAGTGGAAATCGCCAACAATCCCCCAGCAGCCAAAACAAAGACGCGAAACGACAAGATCCGAGTTCGGCAGTTGAATCGTCTCCATTCCGTAAGCTCTCCTGATGCGGCCTGCGGCCACGGCACGCGGGCCGTGCCTTTGCTCTACTCGTCCGTCGCTTTCAATTCCACATCGCCCCACGCGAAACGAGATAATTCGGACGATGAGCTACTCTCGGCCATCAACGCCAAAACTT
>CAZUAH010000051.1:0-8982 GCA_964617665.1 uncultured Pirellulaceae bacterium | reverse complement strand
GCGAAACGAGATAATTCGGACGATGAGCTACTCTCGGCCATCAACGCCAAAACTTCGATGCCCTTGACCTCGACTTCGAACTGTTGGGCAGCCCCGAACCCTGTCTGTGGCTCGGATTCCCACAGCAAGTTGCCGTCGCCGTAGATCCGGAACACGGCCGATGGCTTCTTGTCCGCCGGTTGCTCGGCGTCGGCGTCACAGATCCCCGCCGTGCCGCGCACCGTCGCAAACTTGCCGTCCAACATGTAGCTCACCTGCGACACGCCCTCGTCTTCGTCGGGCTGGGCCCAGATGAAAGACTTGCATTTCTGGCCCGAGAACGCGACCGCCTCAGGAGCACCATCATCCGCTTTCACGTCGACACGCTCAAACGCCTGCGGTAAGGCCTGGTAATTCCCGCTTTCCGGCACCTCCTCCTTTGCTGTCGGCTTGGTGGCATCGTTGACGGTCTCGCCAACTGGCGGCGTCATGTCGGGTGGTTCTGAGACAGGCTCCTCTTTCGGCGCGACCGCGTCCTTGGGCTCGTCTGGAACACCTTCGATATCGGATTCGCCCGGTCCTTCCTTTGGGGCTTCCTTCGGAGGTTCGGTTGTTGAATCAACGACCGGCGTCAACGGCTGTGTATCGGCTGGCTCGCCGATATCTTCCTGCATTTCCACTGGTTCGTATTGAGCGATCGTCACCGAACTTTGCGTCGTGGTCACTGCAGTCGGTGAGCCAAGCCGACTCACATCGCTGAAAGGCACGGCGAAAAAAAAGATGAATACGCCTCCAACCAGGACCGCGGCGGCCAATACAACGATAACGGTCAATACTACAGCCACGACGACGGTGGAGCCTTCACCGCCTTCGCGCGAATCGGGGGATTTCTCGTTCATCGTCAGCGTTCACTCAGGTGAGAAGTTCAGCAACACAGCCATCATACCAGATCATTCGGAGTCATGTCTTTCCCTCGTCATATCAATTGTGATAAAAAGCCCGGTCATGTTTGGACTACTGAATATCAACAAACCGCAAGGCATGACTTCGCGAGATGTGGTCAATCGCGTGCAGCGCACAATACGTGGTGTGAAAGTCGGACACGCCGGCACACTGGACCCGTTGGCAACGGGCGTGCTGGTGGTTTGTCTCGGACCCGCCACGCGATTGGTGGAATACGTCCAGCGGATGCCCAAGCAGTACTCGGCGACGTTTCTCCTGGGCAAGACGAGCGATACCGAAGATATCGAAGGCGAGGTGACAGAACTGACGGAGCCACCTTGCCCCACCAGTTCCGAGATTGAAGCAGCTTTGCCCACGTTCATCGGGGAAATCGAACAAAGGCCACCGGCGTATTCGGCGTTGAAGGTCGGCGGTCGGCGTGCGTACGACTTGGCTCGTAAGGGAAAGCAAGTCGAATTGCAGCCGCGCAAGATCACGGTTCACGACATCACGGTATCGCGCTACGAATACCCCGAGTTGGACCTGCAGATCACCTGCGGCTCGGGTACCTACATTCGCTCGCTAGGACGCGACTTGGCCCACGCTCTAGGCACGGGTGCAGTGATGTCTGCTCTTGAACGCACGGCAATCGGCGGCTTCCACGTCCAAGATGGCGTCGAACTAAACGGACTATCCGCCGAGAATGCTGCCGACGTCCTGATTGCGCCGCGGCATGCCGTTTCCGAATTGCCTGCAGTTGAATTGACGCCCGAAGAGATCCGTCGCATCGGCAACGGCATGTTGATCGACGACCGCTGGCACCTTCAGTGCGATGAGGTAGCAGCCTTCGAGGACTCTGGACGGCTGTTAGCGATTCTCGCCCCCCGCGGGCCACAACGCCTGCGCCCCGCGCGTAACTTCCCAAACGCGGAGACTGTCTAGCCACGCCGCCAGCGTCTGCCACCTCCCCGAAGACCATAGCTCCTGCCGCCATGGCTGAAAAAACGTACCCGGTAGACCATCCCAGAGGAGGATACCGCCATAGCGTCAGCTAAGACACTTCCACCGTTGTTGCACGTTCCAGGAGTTCCGCCAGCAGATCTCCCAATACCTTCATAGACAGAGGAAGGATACGCGGGGCAGCCGGCGCCACGATAATTGTGAATGCCATGGGAAAGGACGTGTGTTCTAGCCATAGCGTTTGCTCGCCATTGAGCAATCTGCTGATAGGTGACGACTTCATTGTCGTCGTCTTCCTCGCCTTCTTCCTCTGGTGCTCCCGCTTCTTCTGTTTCAACAGTTTCAGCGTCAGGGTTCTCGGGAGTTTCCGCTTCAGCCTCAGTATCGTTTTCAGTATCAGCCCAGCCATGAGTGGCAGGCAAGAAACCCGCTAGCAGAAGGGCTAGCGCGATAGCAAGCATTCTTGTCAAGGATTCGTTGCCGTACGATTCACGTAACATAGATACAACTCCTGTGTTCTCTTCGCCAGTTATAAGAAACTCGTTGCCATGTCTTCAGTACGTCGAGGCTCCTGACCCGACTCGATAAATGCAGAAGAAGACGGTGCGCGAGCCCCGTCTTGCGGAAAATCGCAACATCAGGCGGGCATATCGGCCCAGTGTCAAGTGATGCGCAATCCGAGCTAGATCGCTCCAGGTCCGGTTTCCGTCCCCCCGATCTGGAATGTCTCGTCCATCGGCAACACAAAGATCTTCCCGTCGCCGATATTGCCCTCCGATCCCGTGCGAGCAATGCTGATGATCGTTTCGATGGTTCGTTCCAGGAAATCATCATTCACCGCGATTTCCAGTGCTATCTTGCGCAGAAGATGCGTCTTGTACTCGACGCCGCGATACGTCTCGGTTTGTCCCTTCTGACGTCCAAAACCCTGCGCGTCACACACAGTCATGCGTTCGACACCAATTCGCTGCAAGGCATCTCGTAGCGGTTCCAGTTTTGGCGGTTGAATGATCGCGACGATCAACTTCACGTGACGTTCTCCCGAACGAGGAAACTTCCAGGCCCGAACGAGGAGAACCAGGATACCATTACACAGGCTGGGTGCAAGCGGCAACGCTCAGTCGCCCAGTGAACTTGCCACGTCTGTGCGATAGGCCGACATGGCCGGGAGAAAACCGCACAAAATGGCCAGGGCAATCAGAGATGGAATCAGTAGGAGTTCGGCCGAGACCACGTCGAAAAAGCCGATGGCTACACCTGTACGGGCTTGAATCAGCGGACTCGCCAATCCATTCAGCGCGTGGGCGCCGATCCATCCCAGCATTCCGCCACCCAACGCGAGACACACTGATTCCAACAGGATGATCGACATCACAGTGCCGCGTCCCGCTCCCAAGGCTCTCATCACGGCGATTTCGTGACGACGCTCGCTCATCGAATTGTAGATGCTGACCAGGATGCTCACGCCGGACACAACGCAGATCATCGCCGTCAATGCCAACAGCGTCGTCTGAATCGGCGTGACGATGATGTCGAACAAACTGAATATCTCTCTCACGGGCAGGACGGCCTGGGCGTCGGGCCCCTCGTTGATCGAGTTCTCCATTCTCATGGTAACGAACATGTCCGTCGTACGTACCAGGATTGCGGTGACCTCGCGTTGTGCCATCGGAAGTGGCTCTGCATCTCTGGGCCGACCGGCAGCGTCTACTGACTCGCCTCCCACCGTGGTTTTGGCATGGCCCTTCAGGAGGTAGAAACCCTCGACGTTCACATAGACCGCTCGGTCGCTAGGCGTGCCGGTAGGTTTCAAGATGCCGACCACTCGAAACGACTCCTCGGAATGGAGCGTTCCGACCTCGGGGTCAGGGTCGCCACACCTCGAATTGATCCGATCACCAAGCTTCACGTCTAGTTCACGGGCCGCCACGGAACCGACGACCGCCTCGAAAAAGCCGTTTTCTTGGCTTCGATGTTTGAAGTTTCGCCCGCCAGGTTCGAATTCGAAATGCCTGTCCCCCCTAGAGCCAAACACCAGTTTTTCACAGAAATCGGGCGTCGTGCCCACCACGCGAAAACGGCCGTAGTAGTCGCCCAGACAAATTGGAATCGCAAAGTCAACCGTATTCCCGAACCTACCGTCACGGTCCAATTCGATGCTTCCTGAATCAGCGTCCTCCTGCATGCGGCGCTCGGCCGAGAGGAATTCCAAGTAGTATTCGTACGGCAGATTCTCGACTGGCTGACTCAGATAGTAGACAGTGTTCAGCGTCAACTGTAGCTTGCCGCCTTTGGCGCCCACGATCATGTTGTAGCCAAAGCTGGCATTGCTACGGAATGACTCGGAGACCACGCCGTGGATCGACAGCACTGCCACGACCAGCATCACGCCCAGTGCCATCGATAGGCAAGTGAGCAACGACGCGAGGCCACGTTGTTGGATGCTTCGCCACGCTATCTTGAACAGGTTCATTTGCCTTTGCCTGCCAGATTGATTTTCTGCAGTTGGTCCACGCGGTCAAACTGGTCCGCCACTTCTCCGGAATGCGTGACCATCAACAGAGCGGTTTCTTCCTCTCGGCACGTGTCGCGGATCAGTTTGACGATTTGTTCCTGATGCGCGCGATCCACGTTGGCCGTTGGCTCGTCGGCCAGAATCAACGCTGGTTGGTTGGCCAATGCGCGGGCCACAGCCACTCGTTGCTGTTCACCAACAGACATTGCTCCCGGTTTGTGCGTCTCGCGATGGCTCAGACCAACTCGGTCCAACAAATGCCTCGCTCGCCCCGCGTCGTTGCGGCCTCGTGCAAAGGTCATTCCCAGCAGCACGTTCTCCAGAGCCGTGAAACCGGGCAGAAGGTTAAATGTCTGAAAAACGTAGCCGATCTCCGCCGCGCGGAAGCGGTCGCGGCCGGCTTCGGACAGTCGCGAGATATCGACACCGTGCAGGCGAATCGCGCCCGAGTCAGCGCGTCGGATGCCGGCGATCACGTGCAACAACGTCGTCTTTCCGCAGCCACTTTCTCCCACAAGGACCATCTGTTCACAACGGTCAAGGACGAAGCGGGGGATATCGAGTATCGGTAGATCGTCGCCGTTCGGTTCGGTAAACGATTTTTTTACGTTGTCTAGCTGCAGAAGCACGACGCAAAACCCGTCTTCGTTGAGAGTAGCTATTTCATGATCGACATCAGCTTACCGGGAGGCAATCGAAGCGCGAAGACCGAGCATGCGTGTCTCGAACTTGGAGCCCCAACAAGTCTGCCACATTGACTACGCGGATTCATGGTGGCTCCGGCCATTTTGGCACAATTTCGCCTGTCTGCTGCGTCGTGCGAGTTTGATCGCTCCGAAAACGATGATGCGACCGCGTAAATCAGCGAATAGCCGTCATCGCAAGACACTACTGCGCAATACTTTATAGCGACACGATAACTGCGATTCGCCCCATAACCGCTTTTGGCACGCCTGTTGCATATTGTAGAAACCGCCAGTTGGAGTCAACTGCACACCGGGCTCTGCGTGGAGCGTACGCTCCCGCACTCGGCGAACAGAGAGAGGCTATTTTCAGAGAGGAGGGATAAGCGATGTTAGCAACCCGTTGGAGACCGTTTGGTGATGTGTGGTCGGAAATGGGCCGACTGCAGAACGAGATGAATCGTGCGTTTGGCAAGGGTAGCGACGGCGGCCAGTCGTTCGTGCGATCGTACCCCGTGCTGAACATCTGGGAAGACAAAGACAAGTTGTACGTCGAGGCAGAACTACCGGGCGTCAGTATGGACGACTTGGAGATCTTCATCGAGAACAACTTGTTGACGATCAAGGGCGAGCGAAAGGCCCCCGAGTTGGAGGACGTCACGTGGCATCGCCGTGAGGTAGGCTACGGCAGTTTCAGCCGGACCTTCGAATTGCCCGACGACGTGGACGCCGAGAAGGTGGAAGCGAGTCTGCGAAACGGCATTCTGCTGATCGAATTGCCAAGGCGCGAAGAGGTGAAGCCCAGGCGAATCGAAGTCAAGGCCGACTGATTAGTCGAAGGAACGGAGAGAGCGCGAGTGTCGTAGGAAGCCTGGATTCTCGGAGAATCCGGGCTTCTTTTCCTGGGCTCATCAGGCATTCCCGGCGAACGCTTGGCGGACCTCTTTCTGGCGTAGGGCCGGTTCCCACCGGCCGATCAAACTCGGCTCACTCTTCGGCGGCAGCATTTGACTGACGATCTGTGCTGCGGCGCAAAGAAACGGCCCCATCGTTTTGACACGCGGGGCCATCAAATTACCAAAGAGGACGTTCGTACCTCGACCGCTACTTCACGTCGTCCATGTTGATCCAGCGTTTCTCGCTGGCCGAGAGCACTGCCGCCTCCAATACTCGCTGAGTCTGGTACGCGTCGTCGAAGGTTGGGACGGGTACTGTCGGCGTCTCGCCGGCGATCTCGCACAGGAAGTCGTACGCTTCGTTCGTGAACGTGTGCTCGTAGCCAATGATGTGAGCGTCAGGCCACCAGTTGGCAACGTACGGGTGGCCGTCGGGGTATTGGCCTCCGTGGGTGCACATGATGGTGGTCCAGCCTTGCACCGCGCGAGGCCGTGTTGCGTCGTAGTATTCCAACTCGTTCATGCGCTCGAAGTCGAATTTGATCGAGCCTTTCGTGCCGTTGATCTCGAACCCGTTGCGGTTCTGGTTGCCGGTGGCCTGACGGCACGCCTCGAAGCTGGCCACTGCCCCGCCGGAGAACCGTGCCAAGAACAGGACTGTGTCGTCAACGGTCACGTCACCCATTTCGTCAGCGGCATCAAGTCCACCACCAATCCCGCCAGCCGACACGCCGCTCATCTTCTTGCGTTGCTTGACAAACGTCTCGGCAATGGCGCCGCAAATCTCGGTAATCTCTTGGCCTGTCACGAATCGAGTCATGTCGATGATATGCGCGTTCAAATCTCCGTGGGCTCCCGAGCCCGCGAGTTCCTTGACGAAACGCCATGCCAGCGGGATCGACTCGTCGGCCCAATCCTGAAGATAGTGAGCTCGTACGTGACGTATGTCACCGATTGCGCCGTCCTTGACCATCTGGTGGGCCAAGGCGACGGCCGGGCAGCGGCGATAGCAGAACCAGACAGCCGTCTTCACGCCGGCCTTGTTGGCGGCCTCGGCCATTTGGCGTGCGTCGTCTAGCGTGCCCGCAATCGGCTTTTCGCACGCAACGGCCTTTCCCGCCTCGATGGCCGCTTTGGCCGGAGGAGCATGCATGAAGTTGGGCGTGACGATATCCACCAGACCGATCTCGGGAGACCGACAAACTGCTTCCCAATCGGTCGCCGCGTTCTGCCAACCCCAGTTATCGGCAAAGGCTTGGGGGTTCTCTTCCGGCTGTCCGAAAACCGTGTGCATGATCGGTTTCGTTGGCGCATCGAAGAACTTGGCCACTTGGCCCCATGCATTGGAATGGGATCGGCCCATGAAACCTTGTCCGATCATAGCCACGTTAGTCGTGCTCATCGTTGTCTCCTTTGATGCAGTAGAACGTGCACCGTTGATATATCTATTAGCCCAAAATAGTCTTCGTATGGGTACGATTTTGTAAGATGATTCGCGTTTATTTTCAAGAGTCGGAGCCGAAAATCTCCGCTCCGTCGCGTGGATGGAGTTTCAGTCGTTGCCGAACGCCTCGAATGATCAGAATGAGAGCAAACACTGCCAAATGAAGGTGTTGCCGAGACCTTCGATGTCCTCCCAGACTTTCTTTGCCAGGTCCTTGTCGCCCATTATTTCCGGCAACTCCTTCAGCTTCTCTTCCCAAGGAACGCATACGCCGGGTTTGATCTTGGGTGCCGGATGGTCCACCATTCCGTAGCCATCAGTTCGTACGTCAGGTGCTGGCTGGGGCGGTGTGACTTCGCCGCTGCTGGAGCCGCTCGAATAGACACCGAACTCGCGAGTCGTATCCGTCATGACCTTCAAGTTTTCGATGCTTGTGTCATTCTGCATGATCGCGGCAGCGTCCATGATGTAACCGCCATCCTGGGCAACGCCTTCGATCACCTTCTTACAGAATTCGCGAACCTCGTCCGGCGTGCCGTAGCTGAGCATGCGATTTGGAACGCCTCCGCTGAGACAGAACTTGTGGCCAATTTTCTTGTGCACGTCGAAGATGTCGTCCTGGTCGACGTGGTAAACAATGCTTTGGTCCGGCAACTCCAAGAAGCTCTCCAGATGAGCGTTCCAGTTGCCCTCGGCGTAGAACAGCGTTTGATGACCGTTGGCCCACAGCTCCTGAATGATCGGCTTCAAGGTTGTCCAATAGTGCGAATGGAATTGCCTCATGTTCACGAACGGCACACAGCCTCGGTGCATCCAGAATCCGATCGGTACCTGTTTCGCCGCGTCCGCGGTACTGAGAGCCACGTGCGCCAGATGCGGCATCAACGCCTCGCAAGCCGCCAGCACTTTGTCCGGCTGGGTGTGCATGTCCATCGTCAGGCCGATGTAGCCGCGCAGCTTGTCGGCGATGATGTCAAACGGCGCCTTGAAGATGCCCGCGATCGCCGATACAGTCCCCGTCTCCGTGCGAAGTGTCTCGACTTGCCCTCCCAGTGCGTAGAAGTACTGCAGCATGGCCATCGAACCTTTGACCAACGCCAGATTGTGGCGGTACGAGGTGGGTTCACCGATGGCGTTCAGATCAGACGACACGCGTGGCAGCCAGACGTTGTACAGAAAGCCCGTTGGATCGTCGATCAATTGATCGTACTCGTCCTCCTTCATGTAGGCTTCTTCTTCGCTCGGCTCGCGGTACTGAAAGCCGACGTCCGGAGCAATGTGAATGCCCGGGATCGCGTAGTAATCCAAGTTCAGTGCTTGCGCCAGACCGGTCCAGACGTAGACCATATTGGCCACAACCGCGTCCCAATCGAAATCGGATGCGCATTTGCGCGCGGCGATCAGCGCGTTTTCGTACTCATGCGTGACTTCCTGGCAGGTGTAACCGGCGTACACGGCGGTTGTTTCGGCGACGAATGGCCGAATGGGTATCATGTCCGGCTTCTCGTTGCGCATCGCCGTGACGTAACGCTTCAGCCTTTCGGCATACAGTTGCTCGGTGTT
>CAZUAH010000050.1:0-43236 GCA_964617665.1 uncultured Pirellulaceae bacterium | reverse complement strand
CGTGTCATGTGTCGTCAAGGCCAAAACAGTTCGCGACACAGGACGACAACTCCTGTGTCGGATATGCTGGGGCGACGGCAACCCAACGACGACTACCATCGACATGCGTTTTCTGCATCGGGGAGATCGACCGAACGCAATTCAAGAACTTCCGATTGTGCGTTCGGTCGCACCCACCGACGCCTCCAAAGACAATGTGCCATCCTGCGTCGGTGTTCACGACCGAAGTCGGAGGCGGCGAATGGCGAACGGGCGGCTGATGGCGCAGCAAAGCAGTCATTGAGTTGCACGCAACTTGTGTCGATCGGTCACGCCTCGGTAAGGAAACCAAAAAAGCCAGCCTGCACCGGTGACGTCGACGCTATCACACGCAAGGCACCGTTGGGACTCCCGCATCGGCCTCAGTCTTACTCGACTAGGGAGGCGGGAAAGGGCAGCTCTTGGCACTTCCTCAGCGACGGCTTTCAAACGCGGGGCCAGTATTTGATCCCCTACGGCTTCTTCCTGAAGTCCCTGGACCACGCGATGGATGCCGTTGCCATCGCGACCACTGTCATCCGTTCACCGTTCCGACGGACTCGCAGCCAAATAGCCATGCTCAACACGTCAAGTGTCAAGGGTTGATCCTCGTCTCCGCAGATCAATGACGATTTTTCTTTGGAGCAGCAGGTATCTGCGGCAACTCGTAGCCTTTTCGGCGCGGGCGAGATCGAAGCTTGTTTGCTTCCTCGTCGCCGGGGAACTCCTCCTTGACGGGGTCCCACTGCAGCTTGCGACCCAATTCGCGGCAGATGTTGATCAAATGGCAGATCGAAGCGCGCTGGCCAAACATGCGCTTCGAGGAGATTTGGGACCGTACTAAGTGGGCCAGGTCCGACCATGGATCGCGCAAGGATCTGATGATCTGCGACGCGCTTGCCGAGACGGGGATCGATTGGACCGGCGCGCTGGCCACGCTCAATGTTGGGCACCAATACAAAACTTGGACACGCGACGTGACCAGACACTCGAAGGGCAGCAGCGAGTTCGCGTACGAACTGAACGAACGTTTGGGCGACGGCCGCGACGATGGTCCGTCCTGGGCCGACGACTACTTCTATCTGTCCGGCAAGCTGGAAGCCCTGGATGCGCCAACCGAATGGTACCACGACACACGCAACGGTACCCTCTATCTCTGGTGCGACGACGGTCCCAGTCCCGCCGAGCATCGGGTCGCGGTCAAGCGGCGAACGTACGCCATCGATGCCTCCCGGCGCGACCACATCCAGATCGTCGGCATTCATTTCTTCGCCGCAACTCTGCGGCTCAACCAATGCAACCATTGTTTGGTGGACAGATGCCGGCTGCGATTCCCTGTCTACTCGCGACGTTTCGACGAGCGCACGACCGAAGGCAAACGCAAGCCCGAGCCAGCCACGCTGGTCGCCGGCGATCACAACACAATCCGTGACACGAGCATCGCGTTCAGCAATTTGGGAGGGCTCCTTGTACGAGGCAAACACTGCCGCATCGAGAACTGCATCGTCCACGACGTGAACTGGGGCGGCAACTACTCGCACCCGGGACTCTCGCTGCAGGGCCGATCGGACGAGGAAAACCACAACGTCGTGAGCCGCTGCACAGCATACGGTGTCGGCAACATCGGCATCCTGTACAGCGGCCGCGCGAACACCATCCAGTACAACCACGTGTTCGACACCGGCCGCGCCTGCCGTGATATCGCCGCAGTTCACACGGGCGGCGTTCGCGCCATGGGCAGTGTGGCTCACCACAATTGGGTGCACGACAGCACAGAAATCGGCATGCGTGGCGACGACCAAACGAGGGGCCTCACCTTCCACCACAACGTGATCTGGAACTGTCGCCGGGGCATGATCATGAAGGGCAATCAGAACAAGGTCTATCACAACACCGTGCTCGTCGATCCCGAGGCCGCTCGCGCAACCGCCGGGATCATCATCGCCAAACGCGCCGAGCCACAGAAGTGGTGGACTCGCCACCCCACGCTGCCTGTGCAGAACGAGGACACGCTGGTGTTCAACAACGCCGCATACCTGATCGCCGACCGCGGCGGGACACCGATCCCGGAAAGCGATCGCGTGTCTCACAACGTGATTCTGCATGGCGGCTTCCAAGGCGTTTTCGTCAACGCGAGCCAGGAAGCACTGGCCAACGGCACGTTCGACCTCCGTCCCGCGCCAGGATCGCCCCTGATCGACGCGGGACGTCAAGTGCCAAACATTAACCGGGACGCAGACAGGAATTCAGCCGTGGGGCAAGCTTCCAGCTTGCCATTTGTGGCAAGTTCGCAAGCTGGAAGCTTGCTCCACAGTACGGAAGCAGATGCGGCGCGTCTTACGAAGCAGTACCACGGCAAGGCGCCGGACGCCGGAGCCTACGAGTCGGGGGGCGAACGCTGGGTCGCGGGAGCCGACTGGCAAGACGAGCCGATCGGCGTCCAAATGGTCGTTCGACTCGAACCACCGCGCACGCACCACAGCATTCCGCTGCCCAAGCGACTCTACGAAAGCGGCATCAGTCCAAAGGGTCTGCGCGCACTCCAGAAACTCTACGACGAACTTTGGGCAGAAGACGGCCGCGCTTCGACCCGCGCGAAAGCCATTGCCCTGCGCGAGCGCTACCCGGAGAACTCACCTGAACACAAACAACACCACGCCGTCGTCGCGAAGCTTCACCGCGAGGTATGGCTCCTCCTGCGCAACCGCGGAAGCGACGTGCTGGGCGACGAAGGCCGCGCGGCATTTGAGAATAGGATGGGCGTCAAGTAGTCGCCGATGCATCAGGCAGTGGGCATGCATCATCACAACAAGCCGCTCCAATGCCTCGTCAGCAAATGCAAGAACCGCAGTCGGACCGCATCATCACGATAGATCGCCCTGCGCCCGCCCGCGCCGTCCCATGACATTGGAACATTCCGGTCGAACCTGTCAAGCTATGTGATCGGCAGAAAAACCGTGATGGCTCAATGCGCCAATTGTCAAGAATTGATCCTCAAAGTTTAGCTTAAGAGCATAATAGAGGTTAGTTCACAAAGTCGGCTACTAGGTGGTGCTGTCTGAAAGTAACTTTTGGCAGGTCTTGATTAAGTCGTCGATGCCACCTTCCGGACCGCAGTAGGCATCGTGCTCTTGCTTGGGAATGTAGGCTGCAGCACCCGCTCGGGCTACCTTCACACAATCACGAAAACTGACGTAGGCGGTAACAGCAATCACCGGACAATCGGGCTTCTGAAGCTTCTGTAGGAACTGTACGCCCGCATCGCGCGGGACGCCGGCGGTATCGGGCTGGAGGTGCATGTGCATATCCAGCACGATGAGTTTCAAAGGGTCCGCGCTTTCCGCGGAATGCTTCGCTGCCACCTGAAGAGCCTCCTCAACATTGCTTGCCTTCAGCACGCGCGCGTCCAGGCACGACAGGGCTTGCGGTAACAACTCCTCGCGAAATTCCGGATCATCGTCGACGATGAGAACCAACGGCTGCTCAGAGCTACGATGCATCTTCAAGATCCTCCGAAAGTGGAATTCGAATCACAAAGTGTGCCCCCTCCTGCCACACGCCAATCTCCTCTATGGAACCACCGCAGGCTTCGACAATGCGGGCGGCATAATAAAGTCCTAGTCCCATTCGCGTCACCGGGTAGCATTGAAAGGGCTCGAAGAGCTGCGTTTCAAAATCTGGAAGGATTCCGGGACCATTGTCCACACAGTCCACCCGCGCCATCGTCCCTTCTTGGGAGACCGTAACCGTGATTCTTCCGCTCGTTTGGTCCGTGATCTCACAAGCATTCCACAAGACCTCAAGCAACAGGTCTTCGAGGTAATACTGTTCGACGGCGACGCGGAGGACCGCCGAGTCTGGCACGAGAATAACGCGCCTGTCGGCCAGCGTGTCGACCAGCGACGCCACAACACGCCGAAGGTTGATCGGAGTGCCCTTTACGTGGGGCTGATCGCCCATTCGTAGGAGCTTCGTCGCGAGCGTTCCAGCGCGACCGAAGAACTTCACCGCCCGTTTCATTCTGGGAATGGCGTCTGGACGACGATCGCCCATTTCGCGCGCAAAGATGGCCAGTCTCGCTTCCAATGCGGCGGCGCGCGTCCGCAACGAATAGTTGATCCCGCTGGCCAACCGTCTGGCAATTGCGGCCTCCTGTTCCTCCTGCCGGAATCGGTTGGCTTCCAGGATGAGGGCGAATTGACTGGTCAGCAATTGCAGAAGATCCAACCTCTGCGGCTCGATGTCACTCGACGGCAGGAACGCACGATCCGCTAACACTGCCCCCAATAGTACACCGCCCGCAGTCAACGGAGCGAGCACATACTCTCTGTCGTGATTGGCGTCAGCCCGCAGGATACGAAGTAGCTTTGGTTCCCGGAAAAGATGCGGCTGGCCTCTCCGCCGCACCATCGTCTTTCCTTCGCGAAATGAAGTCTGGTCGTGAGAGAGTTCGTTCAGGTCAAGCGTGAGCCCCACGACGTCTTCCTGCAGGTCACCGGGACGCACTTCCCTGGGCTCCTCACATCGCCGCATCTTCTCGCTGAGCATGATAAAGCTGGCTTCGCGCCAGCGATCCTCGGCGGCGGATCTCTCCCGGGCACCTACCGCCTCACACGCTGCCAACCGGTTGTCGTCGCCGTCAACACGCCGGAAGAAAACCGCACGTGTGAAACCCAGACATTCGTCAGCCGTTATTGCCAGAAGAAACAAGCGATGCAGCGTCTCGTCGTCGGCGATCCGTGCCATGACGGCCGTGATCTCGTTCAGCGAGATCTCGGTCCCCAAGACCCAATTGAGCCGCCGCATCAGTTGTTTTGCCTCAAGGCACAACCCGGTCTTGACGGCGAAGTCGCGAACAACCGCCAAATCATCCGTGGTAAGCCAATTTGGAATAGAACTAAAAGCTACCAAGACGCCCTTGACCTTGCCGCCTGCGACCCCCGGCTCTGCAGCAACCGATCTCACCCAGCGGCAGAAGCCGTCCTTGGCACTGGAGGAATGCGCATTCAACAACCGCTGCCTTCCCTCTCGCCAACGATCATCTCGATAGTCACCGAACAGCCGGCCGCGCATCCACCTTGCCGTCTGAGAGAGGATCCCTGCGTCGGAATGGATGACATCCGGCAGCATCATACCGTCGGGCGGAGTGCCGACGGTTGCTCCTGTCGCCAACGTCAATGTTTGGCTCTGAGGATCGTAACGATAGTAGGCCACAATTTCGGCAGCCGTGAGCTGAAAGACCATTCGAGTCACTCGCGCCAAGATCGCGACCTCTTCCTCTTCTGGCTTCTGCGAGCGCAGAAACATCATCGTATCCAAACCGCGAGAATAGTCGACCATCGTCGTACGGTCGCGAGCCCATTGCAGGTTGCCCAAGGCATTACCAAGGGCATTGGCCAAAGCCTCAACGAAATTCCGCTTCGCGTCTGAGACGAGAGAGTCATCGCCAAACTGGATACACAACGTGCCCAGGACACGATCGTTGCAGACCAGGGGCATCGTGGCATAACCTGCAATTCGTTTGAGTTCCGCGAGTTCGACTTGAGTCACGTCGCGTCCCACACAGCGCAGGACCTCCTCCATGTCGGGCCGATCGCAGATGATCGCTTGCCGCCGGCTGGCCGCCGAGCCGGAGCCGATGCCATCGTGTCGCAGTTGGCGTCTTTCCGGCGCCATGTCGTAGTAGGGGCCGTAGCCTCTGCGTTTTTCGAGTGTGTTGGATTCCCGGTCCACGACACGCACGTACATGGACAAGGACCCCAGCGCGTCGCGAACGCATTTCTTGGCCGATCGCAACGTGCGGTTCAGCGTGGCTTCGTCGCGAATGCCGTTGGACGCCTGCGCCAGAAATGCCTGAAGACACGAATTAGTGGACTGATCGAATTTCTCCTCGCGGCTTTCCCGCGCGTCATCGAAGTTCTCAATCACATATTCCCAATAGGGTCGAAGATCTGAAGTGAACAGCCCTTCCGGCTTCCTGTCAGAAAACATCACGTCGACCAAGACTTCAATTCCCGATGAAGCCGTCCCAACCCAGAGGAAGTGTCTGATGCAAGTGGAAGCCACGGATTCTGTGAAAAACTTCGGCGATCGATCTGCTAAGCACTGCCGATACTCGTAGGGGCATTCCGTCAGTCGCAACAGCCTAGAGTGGGTAAACTGTCGGTCCGTAGCGGCGCTGAACAGATGCAGGTCTCCATCGGGCTCTGGCCGGTAGTAGACTGCGACCGCACGAATCGGCGGCGCTTCGCTGGCATGCTTGCCCAGACGACGGGCAGTCTCGACCACTTGGCAGAAGCGATCATACGCCGCAGTCGTATCTTTCCAGTCCGCAGTGACGATTCGGGTCGCCTCGGTTATGGCGAGGATCTTGCGGCGGTCCCGGCTGAGTAGCGGCGATGCGTTCACCTCCACACGTGCGATCTTTCCCCGTACCGGCAGCAGATGATACCCTGTCATTCGACCATTGCTGATCTGCTTCCCGGCCTCGGCCTCTTCCCGCGCACATTGCAGAACAGAATGGGCCGTGCAATCCGTACAAGCGCAAGTGCGGTTGTTGAAACGGTGGTATCGGTCCCAACACTTCTGGCGTCCCACGCCCGCTGCATCAACCAACGCCTCCGTCCGCTTGTTGGCCCACAGGACGTCCATCGTTGGATTCTGAATGCTGACTCCGACGTAGATTGTGTTCACGACCTCGTCGACCGCAGGCAGGAACGTGTCCAACGCACCAAGTTCATTTGCCAACATAATCCTGTCGACTGCAGCTTCCACATCGTTCACATGCACGTACGCACAGATTCCCTCAGCGAGGGCCCTTTCGCGGATCTCATCCAGGGGCAATTCGGTGAAACCGACGATTCGCGTGGTGTCGAGTACTTCGTCGCGGAGCATCTCGATGAGCCCGGTATTCCTTGATTCATCTTCGAATAGAAGACTCCTGTCGACGAGAATGACAGGCACTTCCAGACCGCTTTGCCTCTGGAGTGTCCGGAGCTTCAAGATGGCTTCCTCCGCATCGTCCACGCCTTCGATGTCGAATGCGTCGCCGTAATGGGCTCGGAGTCGCGAACCGACCGTCTCAGTCGTCTTCTGATCGCGCCCCACAATCACCAGCGCCCCGCGGCGAATAGCCACAGTTTGACGTAAGACTGCCACTCGTTCAGACATGACAACCCTCCCGCAGAAAAACCTCGTGTTCTTCACGAATCCGTTACAACGGGAATCGCTCGTGTCGGCTTAACGATGTCTCTCCAAAAAGGGTGATAAAGCCCTCGGGAGCCGTGCGAAGGATAGGAGAGCTATCCATTAACCAAAGGTATTCTATCAGGGCAAACCGGTGAATCAAGGGGGCTTTCACCCCGGCCATTGTTTGAAAGGGCCAGCAACGAGTCCATTCCGCCGTAGACCAGTTTTGCCGCGGGGCAATGGGTCGGGGCCAATGCTTCGCACGTGACACTCTCGCGGCGAGGGTCTTCAAGCGCTGTGCCTGTGCTTGATCGCCTTCGGCCCTTTCTTAAGCCGCTGGATCACGCGATGAATGCCGCTGCCGTCGCGACTGCCGTCATCCGCTCACCGCTGCGGCGGTAAATCAATGACGATCTTCCTTCGGAGCAGCAGGTATCTGCGGCAACTCGTGACCTTTTCGGCGCGGGCGGGATCGTAAGCGGTTTGCTTCCTCGTCGCCGGGGAACTCCTCCTTGACGGGGTCCCACTGTAGCTTGCGGCCCAATTCCCGGCATATGTTGATCAAATGGCAGATCGTCGTGCTGCGGTGCCCGACCGTCGCTGGAGCAACCGTTTCTTCGCGCGTTCGCATGCAGTGCACCCAATTACGGATGTGTTCGTGCGACACGCTGGCGTACTCCGACTTGTCGGCCGGTGGCGGCGCGCCCTGAACCAACGCCGGCGGATTGCTGGCTAGCCGATTGCGGTTGATCTCGATCTTGCCATTTTCGCCAACGAAGATTCCTCCCATGCGAGGACCTTTGTCCTCGGGCATATCCAATTTCAGAATCGTCCCGCAGGCATAGCGCATCGAGACTCGACCATCCGGCCGCGATTCCTCCGGCCAGATTTCGACGGGACCCGTGTCATCCGTGCCCAGGGCTCGTTGCACCTGATCGAAGGCGTGGACCCAACCGGTCACGAGCCACCCACAATACTCCCGATAGCGAGCCCATCGGCCCAGACCTGGGTGCAAGTGGTTGCTGAAAGGAGTCAGCTCGGTCTGATTACACCACAAGTCCCAGTTCATCTCGCGAGGCGTCGGTTGGGTGGTCAGCACCGGACGCGGACGCGGCCCCGGGAAGTTTGGACATTTCACAACCAGGACCTTGCCGATCGATCCGTTTTTGATCAAATCGCTCCCGAAATTGTTAATCGCAACCGATCGCTGCTGCGTTCCCACCTGGAAAACCGTCTGATACTTCTGCTCTGCGCGGACAAGATGCTGTCCTTCCTCGATCGTCAGCGTAAGCGGCTTCTCGGCGTAAACGTCGAGGCCGGCCTGCATGGCATGGATACAGGCAAAAATCCTGGCGTGGGTTGGGGTCGCCACGAAGACGCCGTCGAGTTTTTCCTTGGAGAGCATCTGCCGGTAGTCTTGATACTGGGAACATTTTTCGCTGACGATCGACCCCTTGAACTGTCGTAACTCTGCCAAATAGTCAGCGATCATCCGCAGATCGCAGTCCGCCACAGCCACGAGTTTCAAGTCCGCGGGGCTCTCTTTGGTCAAATCCAGGGAGCGATGGCCCGCACCAATCAAGCCAACGTGAATACGATCGTTGGCTCCGGGTCTGCCCGGCGCCCCCAGCACCGTAGCCGGGATCAGATAGGGAGCAGCCAGAGTGGTCACTGTCGTCTTCAGAAAGCAACGTCGGTTCGTTTGCTTGTTCTGCACCCGCGTTTCCCTTTCAGGAATGTTGTCCTGGCATCAACTCAGCAGTGCCTCACTGGTGCCTCCATACGGCACAACGCAGTATAATGCATTCGCTGCGGTAATGAATGACGCCGGCTCGCTACGGGCATCGTGCTCGCTGCACCGCGTCGATTGACGGGACCATTCGAGAGGACGAACGATGAAGACCGCGATGCTCGGCCTGCATGCTCTTGTTCTTCTACTCGTGGTAGGACGCTTGCCGGACGGACAGGGAGCCCATGCTGCGGACGACGCGGAGACGGCGGCGAAAGCCTCAGTGAGAACCTTTGGCGAAACGGACGAGGCGGGCAAAGTCAAGAAGGCCACGGCCGAGAGCGCTGCGGAGATCCGGGGGCTGATCCCAAAAGCAGCCGCCATGGCGCGTGAAGAGTTCGAGAAGCTGGCTCGGTCGGCCACGGCACCTAGGACGTCCGACCTGGAAAACAAGTCGCTGTCGTTCGTGCTCTTCACGTTGAGACCGAAGGAGCACGCTGATGCGAAGGAGCAATTTCAGTTTCTCAAAAGCGCTCCCAAGCCGAGCGACATCGCAAAGGAAGTCTATCGCGTCGGAATGAGAATCGGAAGATTCACGTTGCTACACGGGCCAGTGACATTCATCCACGCCGACCGAATCACCGATTTCACGTGCAATGTCACGGGGGACATGGCCAAAGGCACAGTGTCGTTCAAAGTCCCTGATCTGTATCAGGGCAAGGTTGACTACGTTGCCAAACGCAAGGATGGCAAATGGAAGATCGAGCAGTTCATGCTGCCGGCCTACGATATTCATATCGTTCGCAACGCCGAGGGCACATGGGGCAAACTTTCCTCGGAGCAGCGCACGGACGGGGCGAAAACAGATATCAACACGATCTATGTGAACGTCTCGGCGAAGAAAACGATCGCGATTGAGGGGGATGAAACGTCGATTGATGATGCGAATGCAGCTCTGTCGCGCTTGAGTAGTAGCGCAGAAGAACGTGGCAAGACGGCCGCTGCCATTTCGGTCCGGATCACTATGGACGACCGCGCGTCATATGGAGATTTCAGACGTGCTATCAAGGCGTGTCAGAACAATCGTTTCGAGCGGTTTGTGCTGCAGTGTGGCACGGATTCCTATCCGTTCAGTGCCCCGTTGGCGGCGCCTGCCGAAGGGTTGCCGGATGCGGATATGCTCCCGCCTTTGAAGGTTCGCTTGAAGGCCCGCCGCGCCGGCGAATTGGCGCTGATGTCCCTGAATGATAACAACCTCGGAACCAATTTCGAGATCCTGCACAGCCACATCATCAGCATCATTGGCGACGATCGCGGACCCGGCAGCGTCGCCGAGGCCGCCGAATTGGAGCTGCATTGCGACGATGCGCTGAGGTTCAAGTACGTCGCCGAGGCGTACCGGTCGGTTTCCTACTTTGTCGACGAAAGCGGCACGCGGGTTGCGTTGATCAAAAAAGTCTGGCCTCTGGGGTCGCCTCGTGGTGTGGAAATTGAGGAACTCGAGGAATTCGAGGAGGCTTTGGTCGAACCGATGGATATCGTCCCAGAAGTAGACCCGGTAGAAGTCAAGGAAGAGGATGGGCCTGATCTATCAATCGATCGCTGAAGCATGCACGGCACTCCGCGGATAACGAATAGTCGTGTAACCAGCCTTCCCGCCACACACCCAATGTCGCTCTCTCCGTCGTATTGTCCTACGATCTTCCTGTTGCCCCGCTGATGGAGCCAGTTTAGGCGTAGCTGAGCTCCGCTCTACACGCACGAACACGCGATGACGCGTTGAATCGTCAGCTTGAGCCTCACTGGTTTTCGATCGAAAGGTTGTCGACGTAGAAGACGCTTTCTGAAGTGGCGTTGCTGGTAAAGCCGAGCCAAGTGAGTTGTTCGAAGGCTGGGGTGCCGTTTTGGATGCCTTTGAATTCCAGGGATGGCTGACCGGCAGGTGTGATGGTCAGGTTCCACTTGCCGGAGTTGCCTTTTCCAAGGTCAGCTGCGATCTCAAAGCGGACCCATTTGTCCGTGGGCAGTTCAAGCAGCGTTTTGCCGCCTACGATTAGTCGGTTCTGGACGATATCTAGCGACGTTCCAACACGATAAGGCGAACTCCGCCAATCTCGCCATTGGTAGTTGATTCTCACTCGGGGCTCGACGAGCAAGTCAAACTTGCAGATCGTCGTGCTGGCCTTGTGCCCCGGTGAATAATAGAAATGGGGATCGTAGGAGAACTTCAGACCTGGGGCATCTACAACCTTGAGAGACTGCTTGCCCGTAGCCGCCCTTTCCGCAGTGACTTCGATCACGTCGCCGCGGCCTTCCACGTGGGTCTGGGCCATTCGGGGCCGGCCCCCAGTGGGTGTCTTTTCGAAATCGTCGCGAATCGCCACGGGCGGC
The DNA here is from genome assembly GCA_964617665.1 of uncultured Pirellulaceae bacterium. Lineage (GTDB taxonomy): Bacteria > Planctomycetota > Planctomycetia > Pirellulales > Pirellulaceae > JADHUC01. The sequence goes on along the minus strand of CAZUAH010000050.1, from coordinate 31,910 downwards.
GGCCCCGGGGGCAATTCAATCGACGGCATCTCGGCCTGGGCCGCCTTCTCGATCCAATTCGCATCGCCGTACACACCGGCCTTGCTGTAATCGAAAGGCTCGAAGCCAGTCTTCAACGCGGGCGAGTCGGGCTTGAGACGATAGTCGTTGTTCTCGGCATCCGCGAAAAGCGGATCGGCGATGACAGAGTGTTGGTCATATCCGAGTTTGTGCCAAGCCTCCAACTCCATGCCGGCGAAGGTTACGGGATCACCAGCCGCGTTGAAGTAGCAGTTATTGTCGACCTTGGCCCGGATGCGAGTCCAAGGGCCGCCAAACAGGGCGCCGGTTTTCCAGTACACGATGTTACGCTCGAGCGTGAAGGAGAGATGGTCTTCCACGCGAGTCGCCGCGATCTGCGGATTCTGGCTGCAGACCAAGATGTTGTTTCGGACTACGTTTTCCTTGCCGTAGTGCTGGTGGAAGCTACCGGTCTTGGTGTTGTAGACCAAGTTGTTCTCCATCGTGATACCGGTACTGCCCTCGTCGGTATACAGTCCCCAGCCTCCGTACGAGTAGGCATAGATGTCGTGGAAGATGTTATTGCCGATGACGGTGCCCTCGGACGGCCCCAACGTGTAGATGCCGCCCATGTCGCTCAGCACGCCGTGGCCCAGGTGATGCACGTGGTTGAAACAGATGCTGTTATTCTTGGCCAGCGCGTCGCTGTATCCCCAACGCCAGCCGGCGGAGATACCGGTGTAGTAGAAGTCGGCGATGTCGTTGTGAGTCACCGTGTTTTCGCCACTCTGTCCGATCCAGACGCCCACCCCCTCCATGTAGACCCGACCGCCATGGTGGATGATGTTGTTGTCTACCGTGATATGATGCGTCCGTTCGGCCAAGTTCCCACGGATGCCGCTTTCACCGATGCGAACACCGCCAGAGCCGAGGTCGGCCAAATAGCACTGACGAAGCCGGCAGTTTTGGCAGCCGCGCCGGAACCAGACGGCGTAATCACCCGTGTGAAGGATCTCGCAGTCGATCATCGCCACGTTTCGCGCACCGTCCGCCATGACAGCCGCCTCGGTCACACAAGCGGCCTGGTACGGAGCATACCCGTGCGCCGGCAGCGGGTACGAATTGTGTTGGAACGAGAGCCCTTGCAGCGTGACATGTTCGACAAACTGACCCTGTTCGGGTTTTCCCTGAATCACAACCAGTTTTTCGGCGACGGGAGCCACGACCTGGGCCTTGGTCATGTCTTGTCCGGGCAGGGGCATGTAGTACAACGTGCCTTCGCGGCTGAGGAACCATTCGCCGGGCGTGTCCAATTCCGCCTTGAGATTCTCCAGATGGAATCGCGTGTTGGCGGGCCATCCGGAATAGCTCTTGAGTTTCTCGCCGACAGTGATGATTGTGTTGGCGTCGAGGTTGATGTCGGTGAGGAAGCGACGGCTGATGCACCACTTGTGGAAGGCAACGAGCGTGACGTCGTGGAGTTCGGCGTCACTCAGCCCCTTGAGCGGTTCCAGCGACTTGGCCGGAACCTTGGTAGTGCGGCGGAACTGGCTCTGCTTGCCTTCGACAGGGACTTCGAAGGTGTCGCCCATGTAGTCGTAGAAGCGGTTCGGAGTCTTGGCACGAACCGCGCGCACGCCATCGACAATCAACTGCTCGAAATGCCACCTGCCGGCAGCCGCTTCGGGGATTTGCGTCTTCCAGATTTCGTTTTCCGCAGGCTGGAAGCCGGTGATGATTCTACCGCCCGAGATGATGGGTGACGCGCCCGGCGCACTTTCGTAGGTGATCGGACACGACTCCGTGCCGCTGTCTTGCGGTGTAAGCACAAACCGCTCGGTAATCGAATAGACGCCGTCGGCCACGATGACGCGAACGGGTTCATCCAGCGGGCCTGCCGATTTCCATTGGCGGATGATGTCTCGGGCTCGGGTGAGCGTGGCGACCGGGCCGTCGGACCGGTCGGCGTTGGGCTGATTGTGTTGCCCGGTCCAGGCATCATTTCCGCGCGGGGAGACGTGGATCGTTTTGGCGGCGGCGGATTGCCAAGTGACGAATAATCCGACCAGCAGGATGACAAATGGGATAAGGTGGCTTTTCATAGTGATTGCCTGTCGCTGTGTGGGTGTAGTAGGTTGCCCTGGGTTGGGCGAAGTTCATTTGCGTGGCTTGGGTGTGTTATGCGCGGCGAGCGATGTCTGACGGAGTGACTGGCACTAGGATAACAAGAGTCTACGGGGATTGCATCCGCAGGTTTCCAGCCACCGCGTTTTGCGCCGATTTCCAGGCCCTTCAATGAGAGCGGAAGGCCACCGCAACGAACTTGAAGACTGGCTCTGAGAACAGTGGAAGACGCGCCACCGACACAGACCACAAAAACATCTATACCCGTTCTCTGCGATTGTTTGGGGACAATTGTGGTCATAGAATGAATGGACTCAAATACGTGCTCTACGCTGGACCAGTAACATGAATAGATCTTTGAGGGCGTCCGGAAATTCGACCGGTCAGAATCCGCGGTTATCGGGAGGGCGAGGCTCCCGCCGAGCCGCGTGTCCATGCCCGAGATCCGGCTCAGCAGGAGCTTCGCCCTCCCAATTCCCAGGCCCCCTATTGTATCTTGTCGTCGTTGCCGTGGCAGCAACCTTGGCCGGAACGGCTCGAGCTGGACCGCCGATGCCTCCTTTTGAAAGCGATGCCGATCCGACTGCCCGAGGCCGAATTGATGAAGTGGTGGTTGCTCGGCTGAAGCAACTGGGCATCGAGCCAGCCAATGTGTGCTCGGACGGGGTCTTCGTGCGCCGGGTCTATCTAGATGTTACCGGCACGCTGCCCACGGCCGACGAGGCGCGAGCGTTCTTGAACGATAGCGACCCCGATAAACGACGCAAGCTGATTGATCACCTATTGGGACGGGATGAGTTCGTCGACTATTGGACGATGAAGTGGTGCGATCTGCTGCGGGTCAAATCGGAATTCCCCATCAACCTCTGGCCCAATGCGGTACAAGCCTACCACCGCTGGATTCGGACGTGCGTCCGGGAAAACATGCCGTACGACCAGTTCGTCCGGGAGATGCTAACCGCCAGCGGAAGCAACTTCCGCAAGCCCCAGGTAAACTTCTACCGCGCGGTTCAAAATAGGGAACCGCAAGCCATTGCACAGGCCGTAGCGCTCAGCTTCATGGGCGTGCGACCAGAGGGCTGGTCCAAGGAGCAGTGGTCGGGCATGGCGGCGTTCTTTTCGCAGATCGCCTTCAAACGCACCGGCGAATGGAAGGAGGAGATCGTCCTGTTCGATCTGGAAGGGGCAGCCACGGAGGCAGCTGCCAAGACGTTGAACACGGCCGCGTTTCCCGACGGAACGCGAGCCGATTTGTCGCCGGGCCAGGACCCTCGCGAGGCATTTGCCAACTGGCTGTTAGCTCCCAAGAGCCCATGGTTTGCTCGCAACATTGCCAATCGCACATGGTACTGGCTGCTGGGCCGTGGCATCATTCATCCGCCGGACGATATCCGGTCGGACAACCCGCCCGTCAATCCGGAGCTGCTTGAGTACCTGGAGCGGGCGCTTGTCTCGTCCGAATACGATCTGAAGCATCTGTGTCGGCTGATCCTGAATTCGACGACTTATCAGCGTTCGCATATCTCGCCAGCCGGAGACTCCAAAGGCGAGGCGAATTTCGCCTGCTATCCCGTGCGCCGATTGGAGGCCGAGGTGTTGATCGACGCCCTGTGCCAGATCTCGGGTACAAGGGAGCAGTACTCCAGCATCATTCCAGAGCCATACACGTTTATGCCCGAAGATCAGCGCTCGGTGGCAATGGCCGACGCCAGTATCACCAGCCCGTTCCTGGAGAAGTTTGGCAAATCGTCGCGCGATACTGGTCTGGCCACGGATCGCAGCAACCGCACGACGGCGGCTCAGCGGCTGCACATGTTGAATTCCAGCCATATCCGGCGAAAAATCGAAGGGGGGCCCAAGATGCAACCTCTGATACATTGGACGCGTGAAAAGAGCGAAGAGGCCATCACCGAGCTCTATCTAACGATTCTTTCGCGGTTTCCGACGGGAGAGGAGTTGGAGGCCGTGAAGACGTATCGCGATACGGGGGGTAGTAGGGTGTTGCGCGACCTGGCTTGGGCGCTAATCAACGGTCCGGAGTTTTCGTTCCGACATTAGGCGTTGTAGGTAATTCGTTTAACGGAAAGCCGAAGGCGTCGGCGTTCGCCGGAAACACAGTCGCCTTCGGCTTTCCGTTGAACGAATGAAACTAGCAGCAAGGTGAGGAAATGAGCACAGAACATCCGTCGGTTGACAGACCGTTGAACGGTGGCGAAGTCGAACGAGGTGCGCCGATCTCGCGGCGCGAGGCGATGGCCAGCGGATTGGCCGGCGCGGCAGGGTTGCTGCTGGCAGGACGCGAAGCGGCGGCCGGCGCGAAACCGCCGAAGGCCAAGGCCAAGTCGGTCATCCAGATCTGGTTGGCTGGCGGACCGCCGCACCTGGATACCTTTGATCCGAAGCCGGAAGCAGGCAACGACTATTGCGGTCCGTTGATCAAACCGATCCAGACCAACGTCAACGGCATCCGGATCGGCGAGCTGCTTCCTCGTTTGGCCAAGCAGGCCGACAAGTTCTCCATCATCCGCAGTATGACTCACGGCAACAACGGCCACGAGACGGCGGCCTATCTGACGCAGACCGGCCGGCGCCCGGGCGATCGGCTGGTCTATCCGTGTGCCGGCGCGGTGGTGTCATTGTTTAAGGGCTACGACGCTGGCTACAAGGGCCTGCTTCCGCCCTACGTCGTGCTGACTCAGTCGCAAGGACGGTTCTCCGAGGCCGGTTTCCTCGGGCCACGATACATACCCTTCGCTACCGGTGGCGATCCGTCGCAGGCGGTGTTTGCGGTTGAAGGCGTCGTCTCTCAAGGCATCTCCCAAGAACAACAGAAGAGGCGTCGTGACTTCTTGCGCAAGGTCGACACATTTGGCCCCACCGCCAAAGGCAACGCGGCTCTGACGACATTCTACGAATCGGAGGAGCAGGCCTACGACATGATTGTGGGTGACGGCGCCAAGGCGTTCGATCTGTCATCGGAAGATGCCAAACTGAGAAGCAAGTACGGCCACATGCCGTGGAGCGAAACAGCGCTGACCAGGTTCGGCCAAGCTTGTCTGGTCGCACGGCGTTTGGTCGAACTCGGCGTCCCGTACATCACCATCAACTTCGGCGGATGGGATACTCACACGGAGAATTTCCGAAAGATGCAGACATTGTTGCCAGAGCTAGACCAGGGTATGGCAACGTTGATGGAGGATCTGTCGGATCGAGGCCTGTTGGATAGCACCGTCATTTGGTGGAGCGGCGAGTTCGGCCGCACGCCCAAGATCGACTGGAAGCCGCCCTGGAACGGCGGACGCGGCCATTACGGCAAGTGCTTTTCGGCCGTGGTCGCCGGTGGCGGTTTCAAGGGTGGCCAACTGGTGGGCGAGTCGGATGCTAAGGGCGAAGAGGTCAAGGATCGCCCCGTCTACCCGTGCGACTTGATCGGCAGCATTCATCAGTTGATGGGGATCGATCCCGACGGGACGCTGCCCAATCCGCTGGGTCTGGCATTGACGGTTACCCCGAACGCCGCAGACGGCATCCCCATGGCCGGACGCCTGAAGGAAATCATGTAATCGTAGCGTTCTCAGATGTTAGCATCGTAGGTCAGGCTGTGCCTGACGGAAATGGGCATGCTTGGCGTCAACCTGCAATTCGTCAGGCACAGCCTGACCTACCACCCTTCGCCGCTTGCCTAAACGACTGGAGGAACGAATGAGCCGATCTCCGAAAATGATGGTATGGGGCTTGGCGATCCTGCTAGTCTCCTTTTCCGCTGCTTGGGCGCAGGAGATTAGGCCACAACTCGGCTATTTATACCCGGCCGGCGGGCAGCAGGGTACCACGGTTCAGATCACTCTGGGCGGGCGATACCTGGATCGCGTCAAACGTGTGTATTTCTCCGGTTCAGGCGTTGAGGCAAAAGTGCTCAATGAGATCGAGCCCATGAAGTCCGATGAGGTCGGCGCTCTGCGGCAAGAGCTCAGGAAACTCAATTCGGTCGCGTTCGACAAGCGGGACGAAAAGACCCGCTTGGACATCGCCGGGATCGAAAGAAAGATCGCCGTCTACCTGGGCGAGACAACGCGACGGCGGGCCCAACCTGCCATCAGCGAAGCCTTGGCACTCGAAGTCAAGATTGCAGCAAACGCAGAGCCCGGCCGGCGAGAAATGAGAGTGGAATCGTCTCGGGGTGTATCGAATCCGATCCGGTTCTGTGTGGGCCAGCTGCCCGAGTTTCTGGAGCAGGTGCCGGGGCTCGATCCGGAAGCGCAGGGCTACCCAAGCCCACTCCGCTTTCCGCCCAAGGTGACAACGGATATCACGCTGCCGGCCGTTGCCAACGGTCAGCTTGTTCCCCACGAGCCGGACTACGTGGACTGGCGAGCCAGGCGGTTCACGCCCGGCGACTCAGATCGCTTCCGCTTCGAGGCTCGAAAGGGGCAACGGTTGGTCATCGCCGCCGCCGCAAGGGAATTGGTCCCTTACCTGGCCGACGCCGTGCCCGGTTGGTTCCAGGCTACGTTGACGCTGTGCGATGCCGACGGGAACGAGTTGGCCTACCACGACGACTATCACTTCCATCCGGATCCGGTCCTCTTGTTCGAGGTTCCGGAGGACGGGCAATACGTGGTCGAAATCAAGGACGCCATCTACCGCGGCCGTCCGGATTTCGTGTATCGCATCACCATTGGCGAGATTCCTTTTGTCACCAGCATCTTTCCGCTGGGCGGCCCCGCCGGAGGACAAACCAACGTCGCGCTTACGGGCTGGAACCTGCCCGTGGACAAGCTGACTATGGATACCCGGGACAAGGTCGCGGGAATACATCCCCTTTCCGTGAACAAGGGCAACGCCAACTCGAACACCGTGTCCTTTGCGGTTGATACACTGCCGGAATGCCTGGAAAAGGAATCGAATGATTCGCCACGGGCCGCGCAGCCGGTGACGCTTCCCGTGATCGTCAACGGTCGTATCGATCGCCCTGGCGACTGGGACGTATTCCGCATCGAAGGCCGCGCCGGTGATCAGGTTGTCGCAGAAGTCACCGCTCGCAGACTTGCTTCGCCGTTGGATTCCGTGCTTGAGCTGACCGATGCCGCGGGCAAACGATTGGCCTTCAACGACGACCATGAAGACAAGGCCGACGCCCTGAACACACACCACGCCGATTCGCGGATCCAATTTGCGTTGCCGGCCGACGGAACCTATTTCGTTCGCCTGGGCGATGCCCAGCATGAGGGCGGTCCGGAATACGCCTACCGACTGCGGATTAGCCTGCCGCGCCCCGATTTCGAGCTGCGCGTCGTGCCGTCCGCCATCAATGCCGTCAGTTGGCAGCTGAAGCCCATCACGATTTATGCCTTGCGCAAAGACGGCTTCGATGGCGAGATTGCTCTCTCTTTTCAGGGTGACCCCGCGGGAATCCTGATGGATGGCGGTCTGGTACAAGCCGGCCAGGACAAGGTCCGCGTGACGTTGGCGCTGGCGCGGTGGTTGGGCTTCGAACCGATTAACCTCACACTGGAAGGCCGAGCTACGATCGATGGCGAAGAGGTCGTGCGCACCGCCGCGCCGGCCGAAGATATGATGCAGGCCTTCATCTACAGGCATCTGGTGCCCGTCGAAGAGCTGACACTCATATTGCCCGGATCCGGAAACCCACCGAAACGCCCCGAGGATCCTAGTACTTTCCAAAGCAGTTGGAGGCTGCTCGTCGAGCAACCGATAGAGATCCCCGCTGACGGGCAAGCCGAGGTGCAAGTCTATGCGCCTTGGGACGCGAGCCGAGGTGAGATTCAACTCGAATTGAGCGATCCGCCCGAGGGGATCACCGTCGAGCTTGTCTCCTGCGCAGACCGGACGGTGACATTCGTGCTTCACGGCGACGCCGAGAAGGCCAAGCCGGGCTTGAAGGGCAACCTGATCGTCAATGGGTTTCAGAAGAGGACGGAAACAAACAGAGAAGGCAAGACGCGAGAGTACAGATCATTCCTCGGCCCTCTACCGGCCATACCCTTCGAAGTCGTCAAACGCTAAAGCACCTAACGCTCGACGGGAACTGCCATATTGCATGGACTCGGACTTGCAGATGTGTCATCGGTCTCCCAACTGTTTCCGCAGCCTCCTCAAGACTCGGCTCTTTGCTTGCCGCACTGCAGCCGTGGTGACTCCATTTTCGTTGGCAATCAAGTCGGTCGGGTGCCCCAGAACAGTCGCCCGCCAGAATAGATCCCATGTGCCGGTCGTGAACTCGGCGTGGATTTGCGCCAACGCCCGGCGGAGCAAGGCAGATGCTTCGTCCGGTTCGGTTGGTTCGTGGACCGGAACTGGGTCTGCAACAGATTGAAGCCGGGCCAGCGCGCTCGATCCGCCGGGGGCAACATCGCCATCGTTTCTTTTTCGATAGTATTCGACGATGCGGCTTCGCGCTACCGTCCACAACCAGCCGCGAAACGTCGCGTTGGGAATGTCCGGATCGAAACGATCGACTCGCCGAAACACGGCAAGAAAAACCTCCTGGGCCACGTCCGGGATGGCGTCCGTCGGCACGCTTGCGTTGCGGCACCAACGGTCAACGAGCGGGCCATACAGCCGGACCAAGTCGCCCCACGCCGACGCGGATCCGTCCTTCAATCGCTCGGCAAGACTCAAGCTGCTTGAGCCGTTCGATCCGTTTCCCGAGAAAGACGTGTCACGCGCCACTCGTTGTTACCCTATAGAGGAACACTGTACGGAGTTCCTACTTCTTTATACCACAAACATCGGACGTGAGCACATTTGGTCGTTCTCGTCCCGGAATGGCGTAATCACGCAACGGAGCATGGGATGATGACCACATGCTATTCGTCAGAGCAACTTGAAGGGTACTTGGCCGGACGGCTGAGCGACGATTTGAGCGAGCAGATCGAACTGCACGTGGTCGATTGCCCAACCTGTGAGGACACGTTGACCGAGTTAGACGGCGCGAGTGACACCTTGATCCGAACGCTGCGACTGAAGTCCGGCACTGAAGAGGACTCGCCGGCTTGGATCGAGCAAATGGCGGAGAGGCAATTTGCCGACGACGATGCCGGGATATCCTCCGATGCGAATGACCAGCCGCAATCACGTCTGGGCGACTACGAGCTTCAACGCGTAATCGGACGCGGCGGGATGAGCATCGTTTTTGCTGCGACACATGCATCTCGGACGCGACGTCGCTCTCAAAGTACTTCTCCCCAGCCATCAGCAACACGGCATGTCTCGAGATCGATTCGCGCGAGAAATGCGCGCAGTCGGCGCGCTCGATCATCCGGTAATCGTCCGGGCGACGGATGCCGGACTGTTTCGTAATACCTCGTACCTGGTGATGGAGAAGATTGATGGCGTTGACCTGACTCGCGTTTCTCGGCGCTTGGGTCCCCTGTCGGTCGCAGATGCGTGCCAGATAGCGGCCGAGGCGGCTCACGGGCTCGTGTACGCCCATCAGAAGGGAGTCGTCCACCGTGACATCAAACCGAGCAATTTGATCATCGACGATCAGGGCAGCGTCAAGATTCTCGACTTCGGATTGGCGCGAATCCAATCGGCCGTCGGCGAGGTGAGTTTGCACACAACGGTCGGCCAATTGCTGGGAACGCTCGACTACATGGCGCCGGAACAGGCGGATGGCCGTAATGTTGGTGCGCGAGCCGACATTTACGCGCTCGGCGCGACGCTGTTCAAGCTGCTTGCGGGCACGCCTCCGCACGGACGTTCTGCGGATATTCCGATCCTTGAACACCTGCGCCGCCTGGCTGCGGATGACATACCGCGGCTGAGCGACTTTCGCGACGACTTGCCGGAACCGTTCGTCGAACTCGTTTCATCGATGCTCAGCAAGAATCAAGATGAACGCGTTTCCAGTGCGCAAGAGGTTGCGGAGCGGTTGGAGGAGTTCACCGATGGCGCAGACCTTCAGGCGTTGAGAGATCAGGCTTACTCGCCAACCGATGACGAAGACGACCAGCGATCTGCCGCGAGCATTCGGGCGAGCCTGGATCAGATTTGGCCTGAGGAACCGGATGGCGAACGTGCCGTGCCTCCTAGGAAGTCGATGCCCAGTGACGCCCCGAAACTCCAGACGCGAACCTATTGGCCGCGTATTGCCATCGCGTTGCTTGGTCTTGCTGCTACGGTCTTCCTCGGCGTCGTGATCATCTTGCAGACCGATCGCGGCGAAATTCGCATCGAGTCCAAAGTCGACAACATCCACGTAGGCGTTGTCAAGGACGGTAAGGTCGTGGACTCTCTGGTCGTTGCGCAAGGGCCGAATACGATCAAGGTCCGATCCGGGAAATATGAAATCCGCATCGACTCGCCGTCCGACGGAGTGGAAGTCACGCCACAGCAAGTGATCGTCAAGCGATCCGACACGGTAATCGCAACAATCCAGAGAGCTCCCACGGCGGTCGAAACCGTCGAACGCGCCGCCCAGGCGAGCAAGCAACTGGAGACGTTGAACCTGCAGCTCAAATTGGCCGAGACAAACAGCCAGCTTGCGACGGCCCGAGAGAAACTCGGCCCCGACCATCCAGAGGTACGGAGCCTTGTGAAACAGGTCGCACGCCTGCAGGCGCTCAGCCACCCTATTCCCAACGAGCCGGTTTACGAAGGTCGAACGCTCGCGGACTGGATGGCCCAAATGAGATTCGAGCAACAAGTCGAGGCGAGGCATTACGCGGCGAAGAGCGTTGTCGAGCTATCCGGGACGCGTCCGGCCAACGAAGGTGCGAAGCTGGCACTTGAAGCCGGCGCACTGCTGTGCCGGATGTACTTCAAAGAGTTAGAGAACCTGCCAATTTGGATCGACGGTTCGCTATACGAGATTCTGCTGGACCAGTCACGGCCGTTCCGCAAGGTATATCGTCATATCCTGGGCGTACCCATCGAGCGCGTGATGGCGGTAGACCGATCCGAAGCGGACAGGATCGTGGCTGATATGCTCGCTAGTGCCGATTCCCGCAAACGTGACTATGCGATGCTCCTGTTTGCCGAGATGCACAAACGGCTCGCCGACGGGGAAGACGGATGGCCAGCGACGTTTCGGGCTATGAACCGGTTGATCCGCGACGGTGATCTTCCGACTCGGATACGAACGCGAACTGCCCTGGCCGCATGCGTGAAAGACGCGGGAGAGGCAGCCAAGTATCTGACCGAGGCGGATGCAGGCGAGGCGTCCGACACAAACCTGCTCTGCTGGTTTTTCGTGATACAAAAACGCTCGTTAGCGATCCCTCATGACCTCCAGATCCAATGGCTCGGTGAGCTGTTCGTCAAGATCCCGGACGGCGACGTAAGTTGCCTGCGCGAAGTGTTTGCGGAACCCACCATGGGACCGCTCGAGGGAGTTGATTGGAACGAGGCCACCGAGGAGCAGCGCGACATGGTCTCGAAAGCTCTTGGACCTCTGATTAGCGAACTGCGTGAGGAATCCAAGCAACTGGATGGCAAACCACAGCTTGAATCGGCAGTCAGTGCAAAATCATCTACTCTCTGCCAGGTGATCGATCATGTCTCGCTCGACGAATCGACTCGCCAAGCCGTGCTTGCGGTTCTGAATCTTCGGTTGGAGCATTTGCTTGATCTGCGTGATCGATCCGAGGAATCGATGGCCGAGAGTGTCATGGATTCACCCAGGCAGGTCGCTGTCGCGATCACGCTGCTGAGCGGAAATACACCCCCCGCACTGAAGCGGACACCAATTGTTACGGGGCACTATTTGCGGTCGCTGGAAATGCTATCCGATCAACGTGCTGCTTTTTCTGGCTCTGGGGACGCGAAACGACGACTCGATCAATTATCCACATGGTATCCCCATCAAGTCCTGACGAGACTCGCAGAGATTAAGGCCCGGTCTCCTTCGCGTTCAAGCTACTTGAGCCTCGTGGCGAAGGCTCGTCGGACGCTGATTCACCCCGTCCTGGCCGTCGACTACACCGCCGCCACGCCGGAAACCGATGAGAAAGCGGTGAGAGCGGCAGCGGCGCTTGCCAAGCTTCTTGCGAAACCCCAAGATCTTGCTCATTACGTCAAGCGTCACAGGAAATTTGCCGAGCGTATCGCGGCTTGGGCGGAGGAATCGCGAGATCACGAGATGATCGAAGCGGCTGTTGAAATCCTTCGAACATCATGGACCGAGAAACAATACGTGGATGTGTTGCACAACTGGTTGACAGGCGATGAACTAGACCACATGGGGTATGCTGTTAGTCGATTACAGGAAAGCGGTCTAAAGGCGGATTTTGCCGAGTGGAGGCGTGATTTGGCTCAGGCGATCGCCAAAGTCGCGTCGAAGCGTGGATCCTTCACAATGATGGACGTCCAGTCTCTGGTCAAGCTAGGAGATGACGCTGAGCCGGCCATTGACGAACTGGCCAGATACGTCAAGATCAACCTCCAGTCGCCACTTCCGCTCGCTGACGTTGCCGCCGCATCTTTGGAGGTGCTTGGGCAATTTCCAGATAAGGTCCGAACGATGCGACCAGCAATCGAAGCCGCGATCGGCAATCAGGGGGGCAATAAGGATGCTGTCGAAGCTCTGACTCGGTTACTGAAAGCCATCGAGAAGCCATGAAAGATGATGTCAACGCTTCGATTCATTGGGCGATCGGCGACGCAGTGTCCACAAACGTGTATGTGGGGTCTTGTAGTGGACGGCGTCGTGTCGAGTGCAGTGCGCGTCAGGGGGTGATGCGCGTGCGTCGCTCTCGCCGGGCTCGATGAGAGGCTCTCAATTCCTTATAGCTCGATGCTGCAAGAAGATCGACGAATGGGAGCTTGCCTAGGCCGTCGACATCGACCAACCGGTTGGGATCTTCGGCCAGGATTCGACGGAGTTCCTTGTAGTTGTGCGCGTCGGTCAGTTCCAGGCCAATCAGCTTGGAGACGCTCAGAGAATGCTCTTCGAAGTGTTCGACGAGTTTGAGCAAACGGTCGGGTGGATCGTAATGCCCGTTGCTCCAGCCGGCAAGAATTCGCAACGACACCTCTCTCTTCTGCCCCACTCGGTAGCTCCCGCCGCCGACTCCGACACTATTGTCGTAATTGACCAATCCCACGTGCACGTCCTGGCCGTCGGGAAGACCAGAGAAGACTACGTAGGGTTCCGACATGTGCGTAATGGCAATCAGCTTGGCAAAGAACTTCTCACCCCAGGCCTCCGGCCCGAGGACGGGATCACCGAATGGGCGTTGACGACTGACCAGCAAGAACGCGTTGGCTTCCTTGGGGTCGTTGACGATCCTCAGAACGCCGTTGCCCAGCTTTCGCACTGTGACACGAACCGGCGTCTCACTCGTTAACGCGATCCCTTCCGCGATTCCGTCAATCCGAACGTTGGGGCTCGTGTCCCCGAATGGTTCCCGACGGGGCTCAGGATCCAGCCAGGGAATGCCTTCCGTACCCAGCCAAGATTGTGCAACGAGACGATAGTGTCCCAACGGCACTCCCTTGAACTCGAACCCCCCACGTTCGTCCGTCACCGCGTGCCAGACTTCGCGGATCCAGTTCTTTTGCGGTGAGTCCGGATCGAGCGGCTTCTTCGTTGTTGCCAGGACTGGATAACCGGTCTTCGCATCGCAGAGGAACACAACGGCGCCAGCAACGGAAACCGCCTCGCCTTTCGTATCCGCGAGTTGACCGTCGATTTGACCGGTACGTGGTTTGTCGAGTTCGCGGTCTGCGGTATTGTCCGGTTGCCCCGCCTTTTCGCCCTCGTCCTTTTCCTCGAATAGACCCGGGTCGAGTTTGACGACGCCCAGGTCATTCGCCCCCGCGTCGATCTTCAGCGTATCTCGGCCCTTCGGCCAGTGGTCCGTTTTCAGACGCCCCGTGCGTTCGTGCCAGACCCAGAATTCCCATTCGCCCAGCGGGAGGTTCTCTATGCGAAACGTGCCGTCATCTGCGGACGTCGCAAAATATGGGTGCCTGCACGGAAACAGCCACGACTTCATCCAGGGGTGGTAGTTGGATTTGACTGGCCCCGGAAACACGTCCGGGCGTTCGATCGTATGCTCGACCGTCTGCTGAGTCGGCACCACACGATTGAAAGGCACGCTCGCGAGCGAATGCCAATGGAAATTCACGACATTGGTTTCCTCGGTTTCCTCGTTCTTCAGCACAAGCGTGCGGGGAGCTTGAAACACGAGCAGCCGCGGCTCGAATTGCCCGCCCGTGGCGCGGAGCACGGGTTTCTCGCCAGCTTCGGTCCGCGGCGGAATCGGGACATCCCTATTCCGGATCCAAACCACTATGTTCTTGATGCCACGGTCTTTGCCCACGATCAGCGATTGATCCATTAAACCAAGGCGACTGTAATGAACCAATTGCGAATCCGTCCACACCGACCGATTATCTTTCGAGCGGCGCTCTGTCGAAATTGAGATCTTCTCCGGCTTTGGCGGTTCGCCATCGTAGATGAATCGACCTGTGAGCGTTCCCAGCTTCTGCGACGGTTGCGGGTCCTTTGCTTCCTCGGAATCAGCCGTCCCCTGCTTCGCCGCACTTTCGCCCTCGTCTTTCTCCTCGAACAAATCCGCATGGAGTTTGACGTCGCCCAGGTCATTCGTCCCCGCTTCGATCTTCAGCGTGAATCGGCCCTTCGGCCAGTGGTCGGTCTTCAGATACGCCGTGCGTTCGTGCCAGACCCAGAATTCCCATTCGCCGAGCGGGAGGTTCTCAATGCGAAACGTGCCGTCATCTGCGGACGCCGCGAAATACGGGTGCTTGCACGGAAACAGCCACGACTTCATCCAGGGGTGGTAGTTGGATTTGACAGACCCCGGCAACACGCTCGGGCGTTCGATCGCATGTTCGACGCGCTGCTGAGCCCGCACCAGACGATTGAAAGGTACGCTCCCGAGCGGAGCCCAATGGAAATTCACGACATTGGTTTCCTCGTTGTTCAGCACAAGCGTATGAGGAGCTTGAAACACGAGCAGCCTCGGCTCGAATCGGCCGCCCGAGGCGCGGAGCACGGGTTTCTCGCCAGGTTCGGTCCGCGGCGGGACAGGGACATCCTTACTTCGGATCCAAACCGCTATGTTCTTGATGCCATTGTCTTTGCCCACGATCAGCGATTGATCCGTCAGACCCAGGCGACTGTAACGAACCAATCGCGGTGAAGGGCCCAGCAACCGACCATCTCGCGTACGGCGCTCTGTCCCAATGGAGATCTTCTCCGGCTTCGGCGGCTCGCCATCGTAGAGGAATCGACCCGTAAGCGTTCCTGACTTCTGAGACGGTCGTGGCTTCTTTGCGTCCGCACGCTTGCGGAAGGTCGCTTCAACCGTCACCTTTCCAACTCGTTCTTCCGTGCCCCTGACCGCAAACTGAATCAGGCCCGTGTTTGCCGGGGCTTTGATCGTCTTGGAAACAGTCTGCGCGGCGTCGCTCCCTGGCCGGTTGAACCCGATGCTGCCCAGTGATACGGCTTGTCCTCCGCCAGGGATCATATAGCAGTCGATGAAACCGCCCTTGCCGTGGAATTCGGCAGTGACCTTCAATTCATCGAAGTCGTGAGTCGGCGTGGCAGTCACGTTCTGATCGTGGAATTGCAGGATGCTACCTTTCTGTCGCGCGCTGGAGAGATCAAAGGTGATACTCGGGTTCTCCTCATCGAGCACATTGAACCAGAACAACGGCGGCAGCGGCCCCCGTTTCTCGCGGATCATTTGCCAAAGTTCGCGAGCGCGCCGGGTCGGGCCTGCGCTCGGTTGGTCCCATTCCGCTGAAAAATGGGCCAACATGAGCCGCGTCTGAACGGCGATTGCGCCGTCCAGATCGCCCAGATCACGCAGGACGGAAGCCAATTCACGGAGAAAGCCAATGATCACCCACGCTCTGGAGTCGGAGCCGAGGCTCCTCGCGCCCTCGTCATCCGACACGGGCCAGTACTTGCTGATGAGTTTCTCCACGGGCTCATCGTAGACTTCGCTGCCCTTCAGCCCTGCCTGCAATATCCGCTTTGCGCTTTCGAGATCACCCATCTTGCGATAGGCTTGACCGGCTTGAAAGAACAGTCGACGCCGATCCGTTCGGTATCGTTTCTGTTTGCGAATGATCGAGTCCTTCCAGTCTGCCGCGGTCCCGTGTCCGGTTGACCATACGCCGTCCAAGTGGATCTGGATTCCAACCCCATCTCCCCCGTCCTCCGACGGCAGACCGGCACGATTTGGATCCGGCCGAATCGGGCGGGTAAAGGACTCGAACGGCTGCTGCGTGATTCTCTCGAGCCGATTCGCCAGCCGTTCACGAGCTTCGCACGCTCGGCGGATCTTCCCAGCATCATCGAACTTCTGAATGATCTTCCGGCACTCGAATATGCGAATGGCGTCGATGGTCTCGATGAGTTGCTGGTCGGCGTCCGGCGCGCGTTGTTCCTCACGCACGCTAGGCTCCCGACTTCCCGGAATGTCCGACCGCCGGTCTATTTTCGGTTCATCGCCGTCTTTCGATACCGCACGATTCAGTACGATATCCTTGACCGGCCTGTATCTATCACTGGGCTGGTAGAGATCGGTGGGCAGTATGTTCAGCAGCAACGTATCTCTGGCGCCGTCTCTTACTTGACCAAGTACTTGAGAGCCGCTTTGTCCCTTCTTGTCTCCTGTTACCCATTTGTAGTCGAACCACAGGTTGATCACTCCGGCTTCTTCATCAATGACGTTGCGGAATGACACGCCGATCCTAGCGCGCCCGGTGTATACTTTCCATCGTGCCTCGACGGGGCTGTGGAACGTCAGCCAGACCTTGATCCCCTCCTTCTCGCCATACCACTTGCCAGATAGCTTCTGCTCGTTCGGCAATCTGTTGGTTTCTGGAACAATGCCGCGTCCATCGCCCATTTCAGGTCTGGGGGGCTTTCCTTGTTCCGATTCACTTCGTGGGACTTCGGTATCTGATGCTGCGAGGTCCGCGGCGCGTTCTGTCTCGTCACCTGTCGGTCGGGCGCCGTCCGATTGTGCCCATGCGCGGACGAGTAACGGAGCTAACACGGCCAGCGTCAGTACGACAACGAACATCGTCAATCCAGCCTGCGTCAAGCGGACCTTGGGCAAATCGTCGTGGCCGAGCAGCCTCAATACGCGTCGTTTGAGATCCGACGGTTTGCCGCCCGACGCGGCAACTGCCGTCACTTGGTCCGCAAACTGTGAATTGTGCGGCGACGACGAAAGCTCGGCCATGCGCACCAGCGCGTCGGCGTAGTTGACTCGCTGCCAACCTGCGGCGACTACGGTGTCGTCGCAGGCACGCTCGCGTTCGATGCTCACTCGTCGACTGACGAACCACACGGCCGGATGGAAGAACAGCAACGCTTCGACCAGACGCTGAAGCAGATTCACCACCAGGTCGAAACGCCGAATGTGGGCCAGCTCATGGGCCAACAATGCTTCGAGCTGTTGCGGGGCGAGTCCCATTGCGAGGGACGCCGGTAGGAGGATGACGGGCTTGATGACCCCGATCACAGTCAGCACGGTAACGCGGCTGCAGAGTGCGACGGCCGGCGCGGTCTTCAAACCAACACGTCCGGCTTGGCGCTTGACCATCACCAACAACGCCTCGTCGTCCACGACGGTTGACTCTCGCTTCAAGCGATGACCACGACGCAACGATCGCGTCAGGCGAAATAGCATCACCGCCAGACCGGTAAAGTAAAACACCGTCAGCCAGGGCGAGATGCCGGCAATTGCGGACGCCGGACTGTCCGCCTTTTCTTCCTCAATCACGGCCACGTCGATCGACTGATCGGTTTCGGACAACGATCCGAGCCCCTCGGCCCGGAGGTCGGCGCGATCCAAAACGTCGGTCGGCAGATCAGACTCCGGACGAACGATTGGCGGATCAACTTCAAGCCCAACGACGATAGTAGCATCAGCTAGATTGGATGACGTGCTCTCGGATGCTAATGCCGAGTTCGCTAACGTCTTGTTCTGGGACATCGAAACAATCGTAAACGTCACCGACACGCAGGCAACCATCAACAAGAGCGCCCCCACGTGTAACCAGTAACGGACAGTCGCCGGCGATCGACGCAACACCCAACCGTTTGCATATACGACGGCGGAAATAATGCAGCCTTGCCAGAGAAAGTGAAACAACGTCAACGACAGTAGAACGGTGAAGCCACCATCCGGCTCGCCAAGTGGCTGCAGCCAATCGAGCGCATTCATGACGTTTGTTCTTTCATTTTGCGGTTGATGAGGCGACGCAGCTCCTTCAACTCGTCTTCATCAACCTCCGCACAGTTGAACAAGCTCAACATCACCGCCGTCGGCGAACCATCGAACGCGCGACGAATCACATCGCTCAGCATTCCCTCACAGACTTGCTCACGACTCACACGCGGCGCGAAAAGGAACGACTTTCCCTGCTTCTTTCGCGTCACGTATCTCTTCTCGAACATGGTGTTCAGCGCCGTAATCGCGGACGTATGCGCAATATCGCGCCCCGCGTCCGCCAGCGCCTGACGCACTTCCCGTACGAGAAGCGGCGACCGCTCCCACAGGATCTTCAGAATCTGTAGCTCCATCTCCGTCGGATGTTCCGATGCTGGACGTGCCATCGCTGTGCCTTGCTGAGAATCCGGATGTCTATTGAGATACCTTCGTGATAACCCGAAGATAAGGCTCTCGAGAGTTTCTGTCAAGCTTGTTCTTCGGTAAAACTCGAAGATTCCTGGCTGCGAGGCGCTGCAGGCCTGAAGGAGCATTGCTGGCACTTGCAGCTCGTCACGAGGTTGAGAAGAGAAGGCCGCGCATTGTACAAAACATGGAGACGCATGAGGCGAGTGTCCTATTTGCGCCACTCCACATCTCGGCCCGAATGCAGGCATTCAGCATCCCAATTTGTTGCTTTTCCTGTCAGAATTGGAGTCTGGTGTTGTTTTACTGTTAGAGGAAACGGATGAACGACTCTCCGGAAACAAGGCTGAGCCTGCTGCGCCGCGTTCGCGATCCCAATGACAACGTGGCCTGGGAGGAGTTCGTAAAGATATACGAGCCACTGGTTTACCGCGTTGCCCGCCGACGGGGTTTGCAGGATGCGGACGCTCGCGAGGTGACGCAGGAGGTGCTGTTGAGTGTCGCGGGGGCGATCGATCGTTGGGAGTCGACAGGGAAGAAGGGGGCTTTTCGGTCTTGGTTGTTTCGGATCACGCGAAACTTGACGGTCAACTTGCTTGTGAAGCAACAGCGGCAAGTACTGGGGACTGGCGATACGGACGTGCTGCGGCTGCTGGACGAACTGCCGCAGCCGTCGGCGGACGACTCGGCCATCTTTGAAGAGGAGTACCGCCGCCAGATGTTTCGCCGCGCTGCTGAAACGGTTCGTCCCGTCGTTCAGGAGAAGACGTGGCAAGCCTTCTGGAGGTCCTGTGTCGATGGTGAATCCATTCAGCAGGTCGCAGCGGATTTGCAGATGACCGTTGGTTCGGTGTACGCGGCGCGCAGTCGTGTGACCGCAAGAATGAATGCAGAGATACGAAAGCTGGAAGCTGACGAAGAAAAGGAACTTGACGATGGTGGCTCAGAATCGCTGTGATCGAAACCGACTGGCGCACTTGCTGGCGGACGATTTGCCGGAGTCGCAGTTGGACGATGCGTACCAACACTTGGAAACGTGCGGCACTTGTCGTTCGACGCTCGAATCTCTAGCCGCCGACCAACGCGTCTGGCGAGACATCCCGCGGTTTCTGCGAATGGACGAAGTCGATCCGGATCAGCCGCTGTCGGAGACATCAGGCAACTCGTTTTCGTATGCGGCGCCCGGATGCTCGTCGTTGGCCGTTCAAACGGTGCTGGACCAACTGGAATCGTCCGACAATCCCGCCATGCTCGGCCGTCTCGGAGAATACGAGATCCTGGAAGTGCTTGGCTGCGGTGGCATGGGGGTAGTGCTCAAGGGCTACGATCGCAGCTTGAATCGGTACGTGGCCGTGAAGACGCTGGCGCCCCACCTGGCATCCAGCGCAGCGGCGCGCAAGCGATTCGCGAGAGAGGCCAAAGCCGCGGCCGGCGTGGTTCACCAGCATGTTGTCGCCGTGCACGCGGTCGAGGGCGACGCGAGTCTGCCCTACTTCGTGATGCAGTTTGTCGGTGGGCAATCGCTCGGGCAGCGAATCGACACCGAAGCTCCGATGGATTTGAAAGACATTCTGCGGATCGGCAAGCAAGCCGCCGATGGGCTGGCGGCCGCGCATGCCCAAGGTTTGGTACACCGCGACATCAAGCCGTCGAACATCCTGCTGGAAAACGACGTCGAACGTGTCCTGCTGACCGATTTCGGGCTAGCGCGCGCGGTCGATGACGCGAGCATGACGCGCAGTGGCGTCGTGGCCGGAACGCCGCAATTCATGTCGCCCGAGCAGGCCCGAGGCAACGCCGTTGATCCGCGCAGCGATTTGTTCAGCCTGGGCAGCGTGTTGTACGCGATGTGCACCGGTCACTCGCCGTTCCGAGCCGAGTCGACGATGGGCGTGCTGCGACGCATCTCGGACGAACCGCATCGTCCGGTCCGGCAGATCAACCCGGACATTCCCCAATGGCTGGCCGAGATCATCGACCGCCTGCTGGCCAAAGATCCAAACCAGCGTTTTCAATCGGCAACAGAAGCGGCGGAAACGCTCGGTGCCTGGCTTGCTCACGTGCAGCAGCCCGACGTTGTATCACCTCCGGAACACATCGGGCAGCCTGCGACATTGGCAGGCGATCAACGAAGCCGTCCGCGTGTATTCAAGTATCTTCTGGGAGCCGCTTTCGCCCTGCTGCTGGCCGGCATCGTGATTGTGCTGGAGTTGAACAAGGGAACACTGCGGATTGAATGCCCCGTTGATAACGTGCCGGTGCGAATCCTACAGGGCGACGAAGTCGTCGAGAGGCTGACGGTATCGAAAACGGGCGGTTCAGTACGAGTCGCGGCGGGCCGGTATGTTGTGGAAATCGAAGGGGAGATGGACGGAATCACCGTCGAAGACGGAACCGTGAAACTGCAGCGGCGCGGGCGTGAGGTTGTGAGAATTGTGAAGACGGACCGTTCACCGCCTATCAAGAACATTGGAAACGGAACCGGCGTACCAATCCCTGAAGAAATGATGGGAGCGGGAGACGGGCTAGAAGGAAAGGTGGAGATCGAACCACTGGACGATGGGAATATCGTCATCCGAGGCAAAAAGAAGGATGTGCAACGCATTGCCGAAACGGTGCGAGAAGCAGAAGAGCGTCGCACCGACGGCACCAACGATGAAAGAAAAGTACCACGAGCCGTTGATGTGCTTGAGCAGGTTGCGTTGCGTTCCGCCGACGCTCAGCCGCACTTTGGCAGCGTGAAGGCCTTGCTGGAGTACCAGGAACAGTGCATTCAGGAACGAAACTACTTTGGCTACTACGATTGCTTGACTGAGGATGAGTTGAGTCGTTTCTCCGGATTTGTCCTGCATGTTCTTTCCTCCCTGACGACGCAATTTCAGATGATTCAGAAATACCAACCGTCGATGATCGAATCGTCCGCTGAGGAAGAACTTGCGAAAGTGGAACGTGTGATAGCACTTCTGAAGCGATCGAAACTCGTACGCCCTCCGCAAGAAGCCGTCGACGCACATGAAAGGCTCATCGCGACAACATTTGCCCCCCTGAAAGGCGACAAATTCAGAGAGAATCCTGAGAACTTCTCACGCTTGCTTTCAAAGGCATCGGGGATACTCAAGAACAGACGTCAGTTTCTCGTCGAAGTAGTCATTGCATGTCCCGAATTCCGTGAGTTGCCGATCGTTGGCGGGGAGTCACCGGAGTGGCAAGTGGTGGTTGAAGAGAATCGTGCCACTGCTACGACCTCCGCGGATCAGGACCATTCGGTTCAAATCGAGCTTTGCCAACTCGATGGTCAATGGAAGATCTCCCGAATGTTAAGCGATGATGTCATTCGTGCCCATATATCTGGTGCAGCGATGTTCGGAGACGAGTACGCCGGAGCGACGACGGAAGAAGATCTACGGACCGAGACGAATCCGGGAGCCGAGCCGTTAGAATCAACACGACTCGTGACCGAATTCCATCGACAACTTGCGGGCAGGTGGTTGCTGAAATTGTGCGAAGAGCACGGCGAGCGGTTCACGATCGAGCAGCTCAAGAAGGGCGACATTCCTGAGGAAACTAGCGAGTCGAAGAAAGTCATCGAGGGATGGAAGAAGTTTGCCGTCGCGGTCTTTGACGGCAAGTCTTTCTCATTCGGCTCCGATCCGCGCGAAATTGCGGGGCGATTCGAATACAGCGTCGACTACGAGGCCGAGCCGAAGCGAATCACACTGACCACGCAGGGCAGGCCTCGGAGGGCTGGCTCCGAATTCGGGAACGCGGCCAAGCGTCAACAAATCACACTGCGGGGGCTGATAAGTGTCTCACAAGACCAACTGACGATCGCCATCGCGGGTTACGGCGACGACTTCCCGAGAGACTTCCAATGGGAGGGCAGAGATGTTCTCGTTCTGCACTATGTGCGGGACCATGTCGCACCGCAAGCAGATCATGACGCTGGTGAACACATCCGCAAGATGCGGCCACTCGATCACGCCACTGTTGTAGGAACTTGGGTCGGCGAAACGGAACGACAGGTCCTTATGCTTCAGTTCATGGCGGATCGCAGATTTGAAATCACGGGTCGCGGCGAAAACATTGGTGTCAAACACGGAACGGGCTCATGGAAACTTGAGGGGCGGACCGTTATCGTGCTGTACCAGTATGACGGGCAGGAGGATCTGCCACTCACGAGGCTCCCACTGACACAGGTCAGGGACAATGCTCTGCGATTCATGGATGTGACGTACATACGCACAGAGCCACCAGAAGTTCCTGGAACCGCCGCATCGCCTGGAGCCGTTGAACCGATCCCATTTCATTGGCCCGCTCGCCTATCTGGCTACGTCACCGGTGCGAACGGGGCTGGCATCGCCGGTGCGGAAGTAAAGTTGACGCTCACAGAGCGATTTCGCAAGGGAACGAACCGCGCTGAGCGAGTTCTAGAGACCGCCCAGACAACGGCCGACGATAATGGCAAGTACACTTTCAATGCCGCGGATTGGCCAACTCCATCCGCCGAACGTTCGTTTGTGATAGACGTTCTCGCTTCGGCACCAGAATATGCTCCTTTGGACACTGGGCTGTACTCTCGCGCGGGCAATCACAAGGCAGCGGATTCGCTTCCCGATGTGATACTACCGCGCGGCAAAGAAATCACTGGACGATGTATTGATGCGAAGGGCAAGCCAGTCTTCCGAGCGGTCATACTGGGGCGATCGGCGTATGATCCGCCGTCGGGCCATTGGCAACACCGGCATGGCACGACGGATTTGGATGGTCGTTTTCGAGTGATGGTGCCGGACGGCCATGCCGCCGCGCTGTGGATCGTTAGCGATTCCGATGGAAACGAACGAGTTGACATTCCGGCAACTCACGACGGCCCGCTGCAAGTACAGATGCGTGGTGGAACTTCGCTTGTGGGACGAGTCGAATCGCTGTCAGGGGAACCGGTCGCTGGGACGCTAGTCGTCATTCAGGATATTGATCGCGGTGTGCGAGACGGAACTGGCGTGGTTATGCGTTTTGCGGCAGAAACCGATGAGAAAGGACAATTCCGCATGCCACCGCTGCGCGGCGAATTCAGGTGCTTTCTGGCTCAAGCGTCCCGGAGCGACGAGCGGGCCGCCGGCGAATCGATCTTTGCGGAACGAGCCGCTCCGCCTCTCGCGCCGGTGACGGTTACCCTGGATGGTAAGAGTCGTCGCAAGGAGATTACGTTGCGAGAAAGCCGCACGTTTCGAATCGGCGGCGTTATGCGGCTTGAAGATGGTCGGCCGGTGGAAGGTGGCATCATCAAAGTCTTTTGTGGCGGCGTGAGCATGGGTAGGCCCGTGTCGGACAAAGATGGTCGATACTCGATTACCCTTCCAGCGATGCAGCAGGAACTCAGCCTCAGCGCTCTGGGCGCGCGCAACTACCATGTGCGCCGAGCTGAACATTCCCCCGACGAAGATCGCGAAGATCATTTCATCAATCTGAATGGCGTAACTGAAGATATCACGAACGCGGACTTTGTGTTCATCAGCCGCGGCGAGGACGTGGAGCAGCCAGCCGAAGGCTCCGGCAGTGTGCTGTTCTGGGACCTGGTGGCCCTCGGCAAGAAAGAGGAACAGCCAGCAGGTGCTGCGTCTAAGGCAGACAAATCGCAATCAAGCCCATAGAAATCACCCTCCCACGCGACCGGCCCCATCGTTGTGGGGCGGTCTCCCGACTGTCCGGCCGGTTCAGTAAATGAGCGGGTCCCAGATCAGCACCGCTCGCCAGTCTGGCATACCTTGCCTTGAGGTGCGTGCGACCGACGCACGTCGACAGAGGGACGGATCGTGCCAGCCGACGGATCCACCGCAGTTTGCGGCGTGATAGACTGGCAACTCCACCCAAGAATCTTCAAACGGGTCTCCCCTTGAATCACTTGAACCACCAGTTTCTGCTGGTAGGATCAGTTCTGTTGATGATTGCACTTTCTCGCTCTTCTCGCTGGGTCCAACCATGAAATCCGCTTTTGCATTCCTCACTGCTCTGTTGGCGTCCGCCCTGACGCCGCTGCACGCCGCCGATGCGACGGTAACCGAGGCTGAGACCGAACTGGCCGCGATCAAAGCTCGGCTGCCGTTTTTCTGTCCTGCCGAGTTCCTGTATCGTGGCCAACTGCCGGACCACAGCGCAAACGGGGAAGTCAGCGCCGCTCGGAAGGTGTTGGCGAGACTGTACTCTCCAAAGCTGACGGTCGCCAATTTGAAGACGCTATCGAGCCACGCTGACGCAGACATTCGGGCACTGGCCATGCTTGGGTTAGTGGCGAAGGAGACGCCCGAGATCGTGCCTGTTTGCATCCGGCTGATGAATGATCGGGCGGAGACAATTCCTGCATACGTCGAGCGCAATACGCGAAGTCCCGGTGATCGGCAGATCTATACCGAGCCTCAGACAGTCGGTGACATCGCAAGGAAGATCCTGGAGATGGTCAACTGTCCGCTCAGATATCACGACCCTACTGCCGTGAGTTTCAAGCCGAAAGCCGCCGCCTGGTGGGCTTCAAGAAGGGACAACCCCGACTGGCTCTCTTGGTACCAGTTTCTCTACATGCGGGCCTCCCAGGGAAGTATCCCCCCGCCTCCCGAAGCCAAAACGGCCATCCAGCGACTCAGGAAGAGGATCGACGCATTGCCCCCTGCCACGAGGTCGTGGACATTGCTTTACCTTTCAGACGACGTGTTTCTGAGCCGCGGCCGATGGGAGAACTACTTCGCCACCGAAGAGGAGATGATCAGCGCGGTGCAGGATCTTGGCGCGGAAGCATTGATTGAGTTTCTGCGCAGCGGAAAACGTCTGGGTCTGCGCGAGCCGTCGCTGGATGAAGGCAGAAGAGGGCGTCGTTTTATCGTAACCTACGCACCGCACTTCTTCACGGCGGGGAACGTCGGGGCGCTGATGTAACTAGAGCTGTTCACCGCAGCTGCTGATGCAGATCCGAAGATGGTACGCCGCGCAGCCGACGCCGCTATGCAGCTCCTCACTCGCAACTATCAGCGCCAGGATCGAGCCAGGGTAATGGCTGCTCTGGCGTCACTTGGGGATGACACCGATCGCGGCTCGGCTGTCAAGTGGTTTTTCGACGAACCGAACAACGAAGGAGGCTCCACGCCTCAAGGCGGCTTCATTCGTGAGTTAGAGCATCGGCACCCGGAGCAATGGCGAGATATCGTTCGGCGAATCGTTGCGCATCCCAAATTCGTCAATTGCGACCGACTGACGTGACGGATCTCGCGAGGATGGTAGAGAAGCTGGGTGGCGAACAGTTGATTGGCGATGGCTATCGCGATGAAGAAGATGCGGATACCACTCGAAACGAGCTAAGGAAGCTCTTTCAAATCGAGATTGTGGCCAGAAAGATGCTCGAACAGCCGGAGAAGTTTCTCACAGGCCCCGAGTGGATAGCCGAACTCGGAGAAATGGGCCAGAGCCTTGCACTCAGCCCGGACGGAAAACTGCTCGCGATTGGCATGGCTGAGAGCGAGCAGGGCATTCGCGTCCTTTCCACCGAAAACGGAACCGAGCGACGCCGGCTGCAACTGGCGGGAAGACGGGTGAGTGTCGTATTCACAGATTCGGATCAAAAGCTGATCTGTGCTCCAAGTTACCATGGTAAATCGGTTCTCGTTTGGCCGGGCGAACAGGGAAAAACCGCGACACACGTCCTGCAAACGAATGGGGCTATCATTCCTGCTCGTACAAACGAGCGTATCGCTGTCATCGACTCCAGGTCGCTGGCCTGGCTGAAGTTCCCGAGCGGTACCGTCGTGTGGAAGCAGGAGTACCGAAACCGTTCGCCGTACATACTCGCGATATCCCCCGATACCGCCTGGATGGCGACCAACGACGGCTGGTCGAAGGAAATCAGGCTCATTGACACCACGAATGGAAACCAGCGATTCTCCCTGGTTGGCCATGCATCCGCGCCCCCGAAACTCAGTTTTTCCAATGACTCCAGCCTGCTGGTGTCTGTAGCGCACGACAATCGCGTGTTCATCTGGAGCGTCTCGGACGGCAAAGCTGTCAGAGAATATCGCGGAGACAATGTACGCTTCGGTCCCGTCGTCTTCGCGCCCGACGCCAAGTGTTTCGTTGCCCGCGCTGGCTACGGTACACTCGCCACATATACTGTGAGCGATGGGCAACCGAAATTCGGGATCAGGTACAAGGGGAATTGGAGAGAGGCAATGCCGTCCGCGGATGGGAAGTACCTTTACCTGATGATTGACAAAACGGGCTCGCGCGGTTCGCGCAGAAATGCTTGGATGACCCGCATCGAATGCTGGAAGCTCCCCTGACGACTCACACAAACCGCCGGTTTCGCGAGTGAGCGGGTCGGGAGACCCGCCCACAAGCGGTCATCACCGCTCGCTCGTTCGTCAGACCTTCTCTTGTGGCTTGGGCGACCGACGCGCGCCGATACGGGACGGTGCGTCCGGCCGACGGAACCGCGCGCAGCCGGTAGGCTCATGGGCCGGCAACCACACCCAAGAATATTCAAACAGCTTTCCTCCTTGAATCACCAGTTTCTGCTGGTAGGATCAGTTCTGTTGAGGAAGGTTGCGTTGCCTATCCGTTATCGGCAGGTCCAGCCATGAAGTACGCTCTTACGCTCCTCACCGCATTGTTGGCGTCGCCCGTGATTCCGCTGCACGCCGCCGATGCGACGGTAACCGAGGCTGAGGCCGAGCTTGCCGCGATCAAAGCTCGGCTGCCGTTTATCTCCCTTGGTGACTTCCTCTATCATCGACAACCGCGGGACTACAGCGCGGATGGGAAAGTGGACGCCGCCTGGAAGTCGTTGATGAGACTGCACTCTGCGAAGCTGGCGGTTGCCGATCTCCAGACGCTTTCGAGCCATGACGACCCGGACATTCGGGCTCTGGCCGTTCTTGGGTTGGTGGCGAAGGAAACACCCGAGGTTGTGCCTGTGTGCATCCGCCTGATGAATGATGGGACGCCGACAATTCCTGCGCAATCTTACCTCTTGGGACGACGTCCCGGCGATCGGCGAATCCATACTCGGCCTCTGACCATCAAGGGCATCGCAAGGCCGATCCTGAAGATGGTGGATTGTCGGCTCAAGTATCGCCGTGGCACCGTGAGCATCGAGCCAAACGCCAACGCGTGGTGGGCTTGGAGGAAAGGCAACCCGGATTGGCTTGCCTGGTATGAGTTTCTCTACAAGCGAGCCTCCGAGGGCACCATCCCGGCGCCCTACGATGTCAGAACTAACACTGAACGATTCAGGAAGAAGATCGACGCTTTGCCCCCTGCCACGAGGTCGTGGATATTGCTCTACCTTTCGGATGACGTGTTCATGGGTAGCGGCCGCTGGGAAAACCACTACGCCACTGAGAAGGAAATGATCGACGCCGTACAGGATCTTGGCGCGGAGGTATCGATCGAGTTTCTGCGCAGCGGAAAACGTCGCGGTTTGCGCGATCCGTCGCTGGATGGAGGCAAGAAGGGCCGTCGTTTCCTCGTAACCTATGCGTCGCACTTCTTCACCGAGGAGCACGCAGAAGCACTGATGGAGCTCAACCTCTTTACCGCGGCCGCTGATGCAAATCCAAAGATCGTACGCCGCGCCGTTGAGGCCGCAATGCGGCACCACTATGACAGTTGGGACCGTGCCAGGGCAATGGCCTGTCTGGCGTCGCTTGGAGATGACTCTGATCGCGGTTCGGCGGTCAAGTGGTTCTTCGACGAGCCAAGCAAGGGAGGTTCCACGCCCCAGGACATCTTCATTGACGCGTTAGAGTTTCGGCACCCGGAGCAATGGCGAGACATCGTTGGGCGAATTGTTGCGCACCCTAAATTCGATCAATTGCGACCGCTTGACGTGAGCTCTCTCGCGAGGATGGTTGAAAAGCTTGGTGGCGAAGGGTTGTTGGGTGATGGTCCCCGCTATACAGACGATGCAGATACCACCCGAGACGAGCTTAGGAACCTCTTTGACATCGAGACCTCGGCCAGAAAGGTGCTCAAGAAACCGGAGACATTCTTGGAGGATCCTGAGTGGAAAGTCGAACTCGGAGAATTCGGCCACAGCCTCGCGCTCAGTCCGGACGGTAAACTACTCGCGATTGGCATGGCTGACGAAGGGGACGGCGTTCGTGTCCTCTGCGCCGAAAACGGAACCGAGCGGCGCAGGATGGAACTGGCGGGAAGATATATGAATGTTGCTTTTACGAATCCAGATCAGAAGCTTATCTGTGCTCCAAGGATGGACGGCAAATCAGTTCTTGTTTGGCCGGGCGAACAGGGAGACGTCGCGAAGCATGTCCTTCCAACGAGGGCAGCTATCTTTCCTGCGCGTACAGACGATCGTATCGCGATCATCGACAGAGACCTGCTGAAATGGCTGGAGTTTCCAAGCGGCACCATGCTGTGGGGCCGGAGGCAGCCGGACCGTTGGTCGCACATACTCACGATATCGCCAGACGTCTCCTTGATGGCGACCGGCTACGGCGGGTCGAAGAGGATCGCGCTCATCGACGCCGCGAACGGAGAGTACCGGTTCTTTCTTGTTGGCCATGCAACGGCGCCATCCAAACTCAGTTTCTCTAACGACTCCAGACTGCTGGTGTCCGTCGGGGACGACAATCGCGTGTTCATATGGAACGTCTCAGAAGGCAAAGCCGTCAGAGAGTTTCGCGGAGACGATGCACGCATTGGGGCCGTTGCCTTTGCACACGACGACCAGTCATTCTTTGCCGCCTCTGCTCGCGGAAGAGCGTCTGTAGTTGCAGCCTATTCCGTGGCTGACGGCCATCCGAGATTTGGGATCAAGTACACGGGGAATTGGATACACGCAGCGGTGCCGTCTGCGGATGGGAGATTCCTCTACCTGATGATTCAGCATGGTGGGGGCAGGGCCGGTTGGAAAAGCCGCATCGAATGCTGGAAGCTCCCTTGACGACTCAGCACAAACTGGTCGCTTCGGCTGGTTGGGAAGCCCTTTGCTGATCTCGGTCGAAGATTTCGATGCCGATTCTGGGCACGTCGGCCGCTGGATGATCGCAGTGTTCACAATGATCCAAGTCGATTCTCGTGGCCTGTTGGCAAGCGACGCAACGATCTCGCGCGATCCGCGGATAGACGGCCAAGATGGAAAGACTGCCGGCAGGTCCCAGCAGGAATCCCCAGACAATGCAGAACCACGTCCGGCGTTTGTCGAGTCGCCGACGACGAGCCGCCCAAATCGCCAGCGGCACTCCCACAATCGGCTGAAGTAGAAACAGCAGAACCGCCCGAGCGGTACCAGCAACATCCTCTTTGGCGTTCTTCCACATGGTTTCGATCGGGAAGTCGTCGGTCGTGACAAGAACTGAACTGAAAACGACCGTCCATACCCCAGGGGGAAAAGTTGCAATATAGATGGATTCGCCGTAGACAACATCGGGTCCGAAGTTCTCGGTGTATTCCTGCTGGGCCGCGATCTGTCCATCCGCGTCGAATCGAGCCCAGATCATGCGTCCCTCACGTAGTCGCCCCCGTTGTGCCAGCCCTAGGTACGTGCCGTCGCGCAAAGGATCCCTCGCGATGCTGAGCGACTCGAATGCCGCCAATTCGTTTGGCACTTGAATCTCGGTCACATACAGACTGCCATGGTTGCCAGCCTCGCCAATCGACCTTGCTTGCGAGGCCGCAGTTCTGTCGAGATCGCTTTCTACCAGAACAACGCGATCCGCCAGTCGTAGCATCATCGCGAACGGTTCGTCCTCATCTCGTGTCAGTTCGTGCGAGCCTAGAATCGTGGACGAGGTTGGTGCTTGATACAACGTGATAATCGCCGAGCCATCACCTGGGACGTAGAACGCGCCTGTCGATGTGACCAACGTGAAATTGCCGTACGGGTCGGTTTGGCCATATTCCTTTAACTCACCGAACGATCCGACCGAAGGTGGAGCTTGTATTCGCTGCGCGAGTTGCCATTCGTCGGACATGGTGTGGTGATAAAACAGAATCGTATGGCTCTTGTGGTCGAATACCCACGCGCGTTGCACGAATCCTGCCGGGCCAGACGATGATGCACTGGCAACGTGCGTGAATCGAGTCCAGAAACCTCGTGAGAGGTGCTGGTAACTCGTATCAACCGCCCAATGTGGCGTCTTCTGCCAATCTTCGGCGACCGGCCGCAGTTGATCGCGTACGGAACGGCCGCTTTCCATTCTCGCCACCTGTGTCAAATCGTGGCTTCCGTGCTGCCACGAGTAGTCCTCTCGCCCCAGCCAAGGTTGTCCCTCGGGTCCGAATTTCACGCTGTAGATGCGATGGAAAGCAGACCAGGCACGTTCACGGACTCTGCTCCAACGATACGTTTCGATCATCGAGCCAATGAATATGAACACTGTGAGAAAGGCAATCGTAACGACGAGAGCAAGCGAACCTCTGCCGGATTCAATCGCGACTCGGCCGCTGTTGGTGAAGACGCTCCTGGCAGCTAGTAGCAGGACAACCAGACTCAATATGGAAATCAGCAGAAAGACCCAGAAGACACTTGTGGAACTCACGTCGGTCAAGCAGGAAATCGCGACCAGCATTGTCGGTACCGCGGGTGTCAGACGGCTACCGAAGAGCCGTGCATCGCGCTGCACAACCAACAACGCGGCTGGCCAGAAGCCAAACGTCGCCAGTGCCAGCAATGTCATTGGCAGCAGCGCGCCTGGAGAAGCCGCTCTGTGCTCGATCCCGTTGATCACGATGAATGCAGCCATGCCCAACAATGGTAAAAAGACGGCGAATGAGTAGAGCGCAAGACCAGCCAGCAGCTTGCCGGCAAACGCGCCATCGGCCGTGATACCGCGATGCAGCAGCAACGCGCGTGACGCAGGACGGTTGTCCCGCAGAGCTTGCAGGATTCCCAAAGCAATGGCCGCGAAGACGGCAACCATGCCAGCCAGTGCACTTACGCGAGAGCCGTCATAAGGGCCGTACCCGCCACTGAACACCACATAAGATGCCCGCCACGTGAAGATCAACGCTGCGCCCATTGCGATGAAGCCCAGGGATGCCCACCGCGCGTTTTCGCGTATCTCTTTCCAAAAAACGGTTCTCATTGCGCGTTCTCCAGGGCATCGGAAATCGAGCCAGTCGTTGCCGAAGGTCGCAGATACGCCAGCACGGCATCTTCCAGCGTCAACGGCTCGCAACGAGCCGAGCCGCTGA
>CAZUAH010000049.1:0-43327 GCA_964617665.1 uncultured Pirellulaceae bacterium | reverse complement strand
CAAGTCTTGCTCAAAATCAGCGAGCAAGGGTAATGAGCGCTGCACTTTCAAACCGTCGACGTGCCTCCGATCAGCGCTGCACTTCCTGACCGGTGTTTAGACCACACAACCGATGGAATTGAATGACGTTTTCGCAGATGCTAAGATAGAAAACTAACTGATCTGGGTCATTCAACTCATCTAGATTTGACTCATGAACAAGACTTCACTTCAGAGCTCAGAGGTAACTTCTCTGACCTTGATGGAGCGTGTTAAAGGCCAAGACCCGGAAGCCTGGGGGCGACTGTCCAGGCTGTATGGGCCCGAGGTTTACCGTTGGGCTCGACAGGTAGGTCTGCAAGACTCCGACGCGGCGGATATCGCCCAGGATGTGTTCCTGGCGGTCGTGAATAACATCCACAAGTTTCGTCGCGACAAACCAAATGACAGCTTTCGCGGTTGGCTGTGGACGATTGCTCGGAACAAGATTCGAGATTTCTTCCGCCAACGCGCCGGACGGCCCGCGGCCAAGGGCGGCACGGTCGCGCACGGGCAGATGCTGTCGGTTCCGGATCAACCGCCGGACGACTCGATCGACGGCAAGACTACCACTCAGATCCGTCTTTCACGCCGGGCGTTGGACTTGATCCAAGCCGAATTCGAAGGGCAGACGTGGCAGATCTTCTGTTGGCTGACAATGGACGGTCGCTCGACCGCTGATGTGGCCGAAGAGTTGGGGATGGCCAAGAGTGCCGTGCGCCAAGCGAAATATCGTGTTGCGAAACGGCTTCGGCAGGAATTGGATGGATTGGTCGATCATCTGTAAACCCATGCCAGCAAACGAATTTCGGGCTCTGGGCGCGATGCCGTCACTCAGTCGAAGGGCTTCTGGAGAAGAATCGCAAAAAGTCGTGTTGCGCCCTCGCGTTGTTGCTTGTAGACCGGCATCGCTCGGTCTCGGATTGACGAGGTCCTAGCACCTCAGTTTCGTCGGTACGATGGGCCTCCGAGCCCGTCGGAAAATGGTCGGCCTCGGAGGGCCAACCTACACGAGAGACACCAAGTACCAATTCCCAGCCGCAGACAGAATTTACGGAGTCATACGGTGCCAGACAGACCCTGCCCATCACGTGAACAACTGGTCGAATTGGTTGCCGGGACATTGATGGAGAGTGACTTCGACAGCGTCGCGGAACATGTGGACCGGTGCCCAGAATGCGAAGCCACGATCGTCCGCCTGGAAAACTCGTCGGACACAGTGCTGAGTGAGCTTCGAGGCCAGCCTCCGGAAGACCAGTACAGTGGCGAAACCGAATGCGCCCGAGCCGTCGCTGCGATCGAAGCGATTGGGCGCGAGCCGTCCTTCACGCTCGCAATGGATGGAGCGCCGCCTGCTGATGACGCCGTCGAACTGAAGACGATTCGCGACTACAAACTGCTGGCGAAATTGGGCCAAGGTGGGATGGGCACCGTATACAAGGCCCTGCACACACAACTGGAGAAGATTGTGGCCCTGAAGGTCCTACCGGTCGACCGAATTCAAGACCAGGACGCCATCGAACGATTCCATCGCGAGATGAAGGCGGTGGGCAAGCTGACGCATCCGAATATCGTCGCGGCTCATGACGCCGGCGAGTTCGAGGGGACGCACTTCCTGGTTATGGAATTGGTCGACGGAATTGATCTGTCGAGCCTGTTGCGTCGCGCCGGACCATTGGATGTGGCGGACGCGTGCGAGTTGATTCGGCAGGCAGCCGTTGGTCTCGCTCACGCTCACGGTCAGGGGATGGTCCACCGGGATATCAAGCCGTCCAATTTGATGCTCAGCCGTGTGGCGGAAGGCACGCCCCAGGTCAAGATTCTCGATATGGGATTGGCACTGCTAGACGACAATAAGACACCGGGCGGGCGCGAATTGACGACGACCGGTCAGATGATGGGCACATTAGACTACATGGCGCCGGAACAGGGCACTGGGGCTCACGAGGTCGATTCACGAGCCGATATCTACAGTTTGGGGGCCACGCTGTACAAGCTGTTGTGCGGCGAGGCGCCGTTTTCGGGTTCGAAGTACAACACGCCGGTGAAGATGATGATGGCTTTGGCGACCGGGCAAGCACCATCTATCGCGACCAAACGCGACGGTCTGCCGCCGGATCTGGTCGGTATTGTCGATCGCATGTTGGCCAGAAACCCTGGTGACCGGTTTGCCACGTCGCAAGAGATCGCCGATGCATTGGCACCTCTTACCGCTGATGCCGACTTGGCCGCATTGCTGACGGGAGTGCCTGCGGTTGCAGACGACACCGTGGAACAATCGGCCATCAGGACACAAGAGCATTTCGCATCCGGATCGCATGAAACGGCGCCCACGGACAGTCCTGCAATGACGGAAGACGATGCGAAGAAGGGTGCTACCCCAGACTCGATCGACGCAACTGAGGTCTATCCAGAGCATGCACCGCGTACCGTTGCATCAGCCGCGCGGCCGGTAACGGCACGTGCCGGTTGGTGGAACAACCGGCGATATCGCTTCGCGGCCATTGCTGCCTGCGTGGGCGGCATCTTGTTGCTGGGCATCATCACACTACTACTTCCAACCAAAAACGGCACCATTGTGGTCGAAATCGACGATCCTGAAGGGCTCGTGCGGGTCACCGTCGAGGGCGAAACCGTGGACATCAAGGAGAAAATTGAAGATAGCGAGCCAATTAAGTTGCGGGCCGGGGATCACAAGCTGCACGTGCAGCGGGGCGGCCTGGAGTTCGACACGAACGCGTTCAAGCTCCGCCGAAACGAGAAGGTGATACTATCCGTCCGGGTCGTTGAGGGCGAAGTGCGCGTCGTGCAGAGCGGTCAACCCATCGGTAGCCGAAAAATCTCTCCCGGAGCGGATGAGATGGATGGTTCTGACGGCCCCGATCACCGCGTGACCGAACCCGGCTCCGCGAAAGTAGCCGCTTCTTCGTCGGCTGAATGGCACCTTGGGCCGGAGAAAGATGTGCTTCGCGGCATCGTTCCTCGGCCGGCAGCGATTCCTGGTATCCGCCGTTGGCAGATCGAAACGGTGGCGCCTCGAAGTAGGATTCACGCGGTCGCGTGGAGCCCTGATGGTCGGCTGATCGCATACGCGACCAACACTGGATTGGTGCGGTTGTACGATGCTGACACGCTGAAACTAGTTCGCCTGCTAATCGGTCACGAGCGAGGAGTCTTTTCGTTGGCCTGGAGCCCCGCTGGAAAGCAACTGGCCTCGGCCAGCGAAGATGCGACGGTACGGATCTGGCAACTGGACGGCTCGTCGCAAGTACTCGAAGGGCACAAGTACGCAGTCGCCTCCGTGGCCTGGAGCTCGGATGGCAAGTGGATTGCGTCGGCTGGTGGCTCGGACGGAGACCCCGTGATTCGCCTCTGGTCGGCCGATGGAGTGCCCGGCCCTGTGTTGGAGGGTCATAAAGCGGGCCTGTCGTCGGTCAGTTGGGATTCGTCCAGCAACTGGTTGGCCTCAGTCAGCAAGGATAAGACTGTGCGATTGTGGAAACCCGATGGCGCGGCCGGCCCGGTTTTGGAGCATCAGGATCCAATCGCCTTCGTCCGGTGGAATCCCAATGGCCAGCAGCTGGCGACGGTCACCAAGGAAAGCACCAAATCCCAATTATGGACGGTTGATGGCAAGCGAGGCCCCGAATTGGACAACAAGACACCGGTTACGTCACTGGCGTGGACTCCCGACGGCAACATACTGGCTACCGGCGGCGACAAGACAATTCGACTCTGGGGGCCTGATGGAGGCGAGCTGCGCGAAATCGGCAACGCTCACAATCACGAAGTACTCTTCCTCGACTGGAGCCACGGCGGTCAGTACGTTGCGTCGACCAGCAACTGGGATAGCCACCTGCGGATCTGGGATCGCGATGGCAACGCGTCAGCGACGCTCAAAGTCGAGTCCTATCCCATCGAGGCGGTCACGTGGAGTCCCGATAGCGACCGTATCGTCTCGGCGGCGGGACGGCAGGACAAGACGCTGCAAATGTGGCACGTTGATGGGACGCTTCAGACCGAGCTTGCGGCACACACGGTCGGTGTCCACGACGCGACTTGGAGTCCTGACGGCAGACGGCTGGCGACTTCTAACGGAGACGGCACAGTGCGGCTGTACACCTCCGAGGGAGTGCCACAGGACGTGTTTAAGGGCGGCTGGGCGAAATTATGGTCGGTCGCATGGAGCCCTGACGGCAAGTGGATCGCGGCCGGCGAGGAAGGATACAACAAACCAGCCATTCGACTCTGGACCGTGGATGGGCAGCCTGGGCCCGTCTTGAAGGGACACACGAGTTGCATCGGTGGCTTGGCCTGGAGCCCCGACAGCAGATGGTTGGCCTCTAGCAGTTGGGACGGGACGGCCAAGCTATGGAAGACAGATGGCACAACGGGGCCGACTCTCGAAGGTCACGAAGGCCACGTCACCCAGGTCGTATGGTCGCCGGATGGACGGCTTCTGGCAACGTCCGGGCGCGAGGATCGGACTGTGCGTATCTGGGGAATCGACGGGAGTCATCAGCGGACGTTCGAGGGGCATCTCAGCGCCGTGAACGCCGTCGCCTGGCACCCCGATGGAGATCAACTTGCCTCGGTCGGCTCGGACTGGGATCTTCTCGTCTGGGATTCCAAGGGCGGGCTGCTACGCAAGAGTCGCACCGACGGTTGGCGCATGCTTGCGGTGGCCTGGAGCACGGACGGCAAGCGTTTGGCAGTAGGCGGCGATGACGAACGGGTGACGATCTACTCCCAGGATGGAGTTGAACAAGCAACCCTTCCCCATTCACTTGTCGCGAATCGCATCGCCTGGCACCCCGACGGCAGGCGAATTGCTGTTGTCGGCCACGACAACATCTTCCTGCTGTGGGACGCCGAGACGGCCGAACCGACTTGGGTGGTCGTACGACTGCGCGATGACCGTTCCATCGTGTTCAGCGGAGCAGGCCAATTGGTGGCGGGAGATCCGCAAACCGTGGACCAGGAATTCGTGTATGTTGTCGAAAATTTGGATGGCAATGTCGAACTGCTTTCGCACAGGGAGTTCCGCAAGTTGACTGGAGGGAGAACGCCTGGGCTTGTCCGGAAGTTCGCTGGGCATACGGAAGGCGTCCGCGGCGTGGCGTTCTTGCCGGACGGCAGACACGTGCTGTCGGGCGGCGACGACAAGACGGTGCGATTGTGGGACGTGACGACTGGACGGGTCGTACGTCAATGGGGAGAAAGAGGCATCGCCGGGATGGCTGTCTCGCCAGACGGCAAACGTGCGATCACCGGAAGTCTTTCGAGTCGAGTGTCCGTATGGGACGTGCAGTCCGGCAAGGAGACGCTATTTGTCCACAGTCCCAGCGATGCTGTGAGGCCTTTGGCTTTCGCCCCGGATGGCCGCACATTTCTGACCGGCGGGAACGAAGGCGAGGTCGTCCTTTGGAATGCTGAAACGGGGGAACAGTTGAAGGAGTTTGCCGGTCACACGACTGGCATTACCGCGTTGACGTTTTTGCCTGATGGGAGTTCTTTTTTGGCCGCCCACTATGAGGGCCCATTGATCCGATGGGACCTTCAGTCCGGCAAAGAGATCCGCCGCGTCAAGCACAGCCAAGGTAGCATCGCAACAGTCACGCCCCTGCCCGATGGCAAGCGAGTGATCTCGGCAGGTGGCTATGGCGAAGTGAAGCTCTGGGATATTGACGCAGGAGAACTGCTTGGCGAGTTCAAAGGTTATCGCTTTACGATCAGCAGCGTCGCGGTGTTGCCTGGCGGCAAACGCATGGTGACCGGCGGCGACGATCGGACGATCCGTGTGTGGGATATCGAAACGGCGAAAGAACTGCACAAGATCGAAGCCGACACTTGTTGCACGCGTCATCTGGACGTCAGTCCCGACGGCCGTTACATCATATCGGGAGCCGGCTATCGCGTCGTCGACAAAACGGAAACCGACGGCGACTACGCCCTGCGTCTATGGCGGTTGCCGGAATTGAAGTAGGTTCCGGCTGCCGGACGGGCACGCCATCTTGTGCCCCAGTCTTCTGACCGGGGAATGATGGCCGTCTATGCGAGTAGTTCGTTTATTACTCGGCCTTCCACGTCGGTTAGGCGGAAGTCACGGCCTTGGGATCGGATCGTCATTCGTTCGTGGTCGATGCCTAGCAGGTACAGCATCGTGGCGTGAAGATCGTGCATGGATGTGACGTCTTCGACGGCGTTGTATCCCAGGTCGTCGGTTGCACCGTAGTTGATGCCGCCTTTGATGCCGCCGCCGGCCAGCCATGCGGAAAAACCTTTGATGTGGTGATCGCGGCCCGTACCTTGAGCCATGGGAGTGCGGCCGAATTCACCGGCCCAGATCACCAGCGTGCTATCCAGTAAGCCTTGCTGCTTCAAGTCCTTGATCAGCGCGGCCGATCCCTGATCGACCAATTTGGCCGTCGTGGCAACGCCACCCTTGACGTTGCCGTGATGATCCCAACCGCGATGGTACAGATGGACGAACCGGACGCCTCGCTGGACCAAGCGACGGGCCAGAAGGCAGTTGGCGGCAAACGACCCATCGCCGCCACGCGTCCCGTATAGATCCAATACGTGTTGCGGCTCGTCGGAGACGTTCATCAGTTCCGGCACGCTGGTCTGCATGCGGAACGCCATTTCGTACTGAGAGATTCGGCCAGCCACTTCGGGATTTTCCACGACCTCGTTGTGCAGACCGCTGAGCTGTTGAACGGCGTCGACCACATCTCGCTGCTGTTCTTGGCTGACACCTGCAGGCCGGCGAACGTACAGCACGGGGTCGCCCTTGGCGTGGAACGGGACGCCCTGATAACGGCTGGGCAAAAAGCCGCTGTGCCATTGGCGCGACGCGATTGGTTGGCTTTGTCCGCCGCCGACCGATGTCAACACGACGAAACCCGGAAGGTTGTCACATTCGCTTCCCAAACCGTAGACGATCCACGATCCCATGCTGGGGCGGCCGGATATCGTCGTGCCTGTATTCATGAATGTGTGGGCAGGATCGTGGTTGATCGCTTTGGTCGTCATCGACCGGACGATGCAGATTTCGTCGGCAATCGAGCCGATGTGCGGCAGGACGGTGGCGATCTCCTGGCCGGATTCTCCCCATTTCTTGAAAGGATGCTGCGGCGCAAGGCATTTCAACGCTTTCCCCTGCAACTGAGCGATCGGCTGGCCTTTGGTGAACGAATCCGGCATCGGTTTTCCGCCCATCTTGGCCAATTCTGGCTTGTGATCCAGCGTTTCCAGATGCGAGGCACCTCCGGCCATGCACAGGAAGATCACGTTCTTGGCTTTGGGTGGAAAGTGCAACGGTTTCACGGCCGGCGGCCAAGGATGGTCATCGGCCTCTCCATCGCCCGATGGGGCCGCGCCGAACAGAGTCGGATTCATCAGCGACGTTAGCGCCAGTGCGCCGAGGCTTTGGGAGGCTTGGCCAAGGAAGGAACGACGCGTCTGTAGCCAAGAGGGATTTGACGGGGCGGTCATCTGTTTGGTCCGTTTCTGATGTCAGTACCGGATAATGCTCTCCGGCAGGTTCAAAATCACTCGCGCCACGGAGGTCCAAGCCGCAAGCTCGGCGCTGTCTACGTCGTTCGGCTTCAGTCGGTCGCCTATGCTCAATAACTGGTCCGCGGCTTCTCTAGCGCCGCGATACTCTTCTAGGTGTTTCTTCTCTAATCCAATTAGTACTGCCTGTTCCTTTGAGGTCGGTGTTCGTGACAACACCTGCCGAAAGGCGAACGCCAGCCGTTCGTCATCGGCCTTGCCACCGTGGCGAATGATGCGTTCGGCAAGCACACGAGCGGCTTCCACATAGGTTGGGTCGTTCAGCAGCACCAACGCCTGTTGCGGCGTGTTGGATCGTGGTCGTTCCGCAGTGCACTCTTCCCGGCTGGGTGCGTCGAAGGCCAGAAGGCTTGGGTGCATGAACGTACGCTGCCAGTGTGTGTAAAGTCCACGACGGTACACGTTTTCGCCTTGATCCTTCGCCCATTTGCGTGTTGGGAAGTTCAGGTGCGCCCAGTAGCCAGCCGGCTGGTACGGTTTGACGCTGCGCCCGCCGACATTGCGCACTAGCAGTCCGCTGATCGCCAGGGCACCGTCGCGTACCATTTCGGCTTCCAACCGGAATCGACTCTGCCGGGCCAGCCACTTGTTTGAAGGATCGCGGCGACGGTCTTCTGGGCTCGCTTGGGACGACTGGCGGTAGGTTGCGCTGGTCACCATCAACTGGATCACGTGTTTCGTATCCCAGCCGCTTTCGATGTACTCGGCAACCAGCCAGTCCAACAGTTCCGGATGCGTGGGCCATTCGCCTTGCGAACCCATGTCGTCCAGCGTGCGAGCGATGCCGTGCCCGAAACACAGTTTCCACAGTCGATTGACGATGGTACGCGCGACCAGCGGATTGTCGCGCTGCACCAACCACTTGGCCAAGTCCAACCGATTCGCCCGACGATCGCCGAC
The DNA here is from genome assembly GCA_964617665.1 of uncultured Pirellulaceae bacterium. Lineage (GTDB taxonomy): Bacteria > Planctomycetota > Planctomycetia > Pirellulales > Pirellulaceae > JADHUC01. The sequence continues at coordinate 34,831 of CAZUAH010000049.1, read as the reverse complement.
GGCGAGAGACACGAGCGTTTCCGGCACGGCCGGTTCGACCACTTCGCCCGAATCGTCCAACCAGTTTCCGCGTGGCAGAATTCGCATCGTACGCGGGCTCCCGGAAATCGAGACCAAGGTGGTCGGAATTGCCTTGTTGAATTCGTCCAATTCCCGTTGGCGTTCTGCCAATTGTTTGCGGACCTCCTCCAACTCCGGCGCGATGCTGTAATAGTGCTTGGCCAACTCGGCCTTCTGTTTGTCGTTCCGCTTGTCGACCGGCAGTTGCACGATCTTCGCAATATTGTCAGGTAGCCCGGCTTCCTCTGCGTCCTTCTCCTTGACGGTGTTCTCCCATCGCGTTTGAGCCTCGGCCAAACCGGCCGCCGCTGTATCGAACGCCTTCTTGGCCGCTACGGCTTCCGCGTTCAGCTTTTGCTGCTTCTCCTCCTGCGCCGGGGTCAAAATGGATGTTTGCTGCTGTCTACCGACAGGCCGTTCTTGGACGTCCGCAAAGAAAGCGGCAAGACTATAGAAATCCTTCATCGTGAACGGATCGTATTTGTGATCGTGGCATTCGGCGCAGGCGAAGGTCGAACCGAGCCACACCGAGCCTACATTGCGCACTCGGTCGGCGGCGTATTTAGCCGTGTACTCCTTGGGCTGAGCTCCGCCTTCTTCGGTCGTTTGCAGCAGTCGATTGTAGCCCGATGCCACCTTCTGCTCCCAAGTCGCATCCGGTAGCAAATCGCCAGCCAGTTGCTCTATCGTGAACCGGTCAAATGGAATGTTGTCATTGAACGCGCGGATCACGTAGTCACGATACATGCTCACTTCGCGCGGATTGTCGCTGTGGTAGCCGCCCGAGTCGGCATAGCGGACCAGATCCAGCCAGTAGGCGGCCATTCGCTCGCCGAAATGCTCTGATGCCAAGAGCCGCGATACCACCTTCTCATATGCATCCGGCGATCTATTCTCCACAAATGCCTCTACTTCGGCAGGAGACGGAGGAAGTCCGATCAGATCGAACGACAGCCGGCGAATGAGCGTCCGGCGAGCCGCTTCCGGTGACGCTGCGAGGCCTTGCGCTTCGTGTTTCTGCGCGATGAAGGCGTCAATTGGATTCCGAACCCACTTGCCGCGTTTCACCTTTGGCACGGCTGGCCGCTGGAGTTTCGCGTATGCCCAATGCTCCTGATACTTGGCGCCTTCGTTGATCCAACGCCGCACCAATTCGATCTGTTCGGGTGTGAATACCGGTCTGTTCGAGTCGGCGGGCGGCATCTTCATATCGGAATCGTCAGTGATCAATCGTGCGATCACTTCGCTTGCGTCGGCATCGCCCGGCACAATCGCGCCCATGTCGTCTACCACCGATTCGCGCACATCCAATCGCAAATCCGCTTCGCGCACATTCTCGTCGGGCCCGTGACAGGTGAAGCACGAATTGGACAACAGCCTTTTGATATCGCGGCTGTACTCCACCGACTCGGCACTAAGTGTCGAAGTCAGCAGTAAGAGAGCCGTGACTGCAGCGGCCGCTCGGTGACCGGTTGCGAAACAAGCAGAACGAAACACCGCCCGATGTAAGAACATGATCAATCGCCCTATTCGAGATGCGCGGCAGAAAACCGGCAATAGCTGTCATATGTGAATCGCGACGAAGGGCCATGAATCGACAGGTCGGTTGTAGGCGACCATCAACCCTGCCGTTCGTCATTCTATGCGCATTTTGCGGTCGGCACAAACCGGCGTCGCTGTTCTGGACAAGCGGGTATAGTGGCGACAATCTCCCGTTCAAAATAGGGAGCGTCTACGCCGCAGGGCTATGCGATGTCCGGTAGCTCGAAGCCTTTGCGCCGGGGGCGATCGAGCAACGCGTTTGCCTCGTCGTCGTCGGGAAAGGTCTCACTGTCGGGATCCCAGCGTAGCTTGCGGTCGAGTTCGCGGGCGATGTTCGCCAAATGACAAACGCTCACCGATCGGTGGCCGATTTGGACCGGTGCGTTGGGTGTCCCGCGCGTCTTGATGCAGTCCAGCCAGTTCTGGATGTGCGGTCGAGCCACGACGCTTTGCCCTTGCCAGATCTTCTGTTGTTCGTTCGGATCGGGAGCGTCGCCAGCAAGCTCGGGTGGGTTGGTCCGGAATTCATTGCGACGCATCAGAGCTGTGCCGCGTTCGCCGTGGAATGTCCATTTGCCCGCGAAGCGAAGAACGAAGCGAAGTTCCGTTCCGTTTTCGTATCGGGCCGCCACCGGACAAGATCGCATTTCGCCGTCATAGCCTTCGGTCATCGGCCGGATCTCGATTGGCCCTGTGCGCTCGGTGCCCAGAGCCGATTGCACCATGTCGATACTGTGCGCGCCCCAGTTGGTCATCAAGTGTCCCGAATAGCTGCGCCACATGTCCCATCCACGCCACCTCCGGCCATCGACCTTGAGTTCATCTTTGATCCAAAGCCTGCGATTGTGTGGTCTCATCGGCGTGGGCCCGCAGAAAAGGCCCCAGTCAAGGCCCTCGGGGATAGCTTCCTCCGGGAGACCATCATAGCGTAGTGGTCCCGGGTAGTTGGGCACTTCGACAAGGGATACTCTGCCGATGCCGCCGTCGCGAATGAGGCCGCAACCGTAACTGTTCATGGCCATCGAACGGTTCTGGCTTCCGACTTGGCAGACGCGATCATATCGTTTGACCGCATCGACCAACGCTCGCCCCTCGGCGATAGTTAGCGACAATGCCTTTTCTACATAGAGATCCAGGCCAGCCTGGCAAGCCAACATGGCGGACAGTACGTGATGATGGTCGGGCGTAGCGATCATCACCGCGTCCAGACTCTCCTTGTCGATCATTTCTCGATAGTCTTGATACGTTGCGCAACGTCGAGCGTCGCCATCGCGAAACTTGGCCAACATTCCCGCATATCGACCTTTCGGTTCCAGCGTGTCAGCCACTCGCGGAAGATGGCAATCGCAGACGGCAACGACATGTCCTTCGTCTGGCATGCTGCCGATCAGGTATTTGCCACGAATCCCTGTACCGATCATACCAACGTGAATGCGATCATTAGCCCCAGGCTTGCCTTGGGTTCCCAGCGCTCGAGACGAGACAAGAAAGGGCGCCGATATTGCCGCCGCGGTTGAACGAGCCAGAAAGGCTCGCCGTGAGAGCCGCTGATGCTGAGGCATTTGTCACACCCTGTGAGTCGGGCTGCGGCAACGTGCATTCCAAGCAGAGGTCGGGTGTTCAACAATGAGTTCCTGAACACCCGACCCGTAGCTCGATGTTACCCTGCGTTCTACTTGCAGGGCAACGCGGTCAACTTGATGTTGCGAAAGTGGATCTCGCCTCCTTCGGATTGCATCCCGATGTAGCCGGCGATCACATCGCAATCGGTGGCCTTGTTTACCTCTTGCCCGTTGATCTTCAGGGTCAGGTCACCCTTGTCGAACGTGATGTCGTAGGTGTTCCACTGGCCCGGTTCCTTTTCCGCGCCCTTCGCGCGTCCCACACCCATGAAGTCGCCGATCTTCTCATGGTTCTTGATTTCCTTGAAACGATCCGCATCGCCGGCACATTTGGCTCCGTAAAATGCCCAGATGTCGCCCGCGCTGCCGCTCATCAATTGAGCTTCCACGCACTTCGGGAGGAACGATACGGGGTCGCCGTCGATACGCAGCAACACGCCGCTGTTACCGGGTTTCTTGCCGGGCGCCCAACGCCACTCGAGCGCCAGCTTGAAGTTGGTGTACTTCTCTTTCGTGCGCAGGTACCCGAGCGGCTCGCCCTTGCAGACCAGCAAACCGTCCTTGACGCTCCACACGTCTTCGGTCTTCACGTCAGGATCGATCACAAAGTACTCCCAGCCTTCAAGGCATTCGCCATTGAATAGGTTGACCGCCTTGCACTTCTCTTCGGCCACAGCCGCATGGCAAAGAAAAACCGTGGTTGCAGCAAACAACAAAACACTCGCCAGAATTCGCATGGTGCTTCCTCCAGGATCAAAAAGTGTGACAGAGCAAATCCATTCCCAAACAAACCTCTCCCTAGTGAGAACCAGCTTACCAAAGTCGGCGTAATGTTCCACCCGGATCGGCCGGTTGGCCAATGTTGACACGCGCCCTGCCCATATTCGTTGTGCTGAAGCACAACCTACAAGAGGTGTGTTGGCAACACCGTTGTTTCGGCATTTATTGCCGCCTGTGATGCCTCCGTCTGTCGACTGTTCGCTTGTGTATTGCCGCGCCATTCTTCCGAGCCTCTTCGGCTCTTTCATTTTCGCCGAGTTCGGTGAGGATGTGGCTCAGTGTCCTATATCCGGCAGATAGCGAACTCCAGGCCAGTCCGTCCTCCGCGAGTTCCGGTTTGGCTGTGAGTTTCGTGAGATTCCTGATACATCTCTCCAGCAACTCGCTAAACTCACCGAGTGAGCTGGTGTCGTTCGTGTTGGTATCGCGTTCAAGTTGGACTTGCGCCAACCGCAGACGCATGAACTCCTGGAGAACTTGGTTGTGGGATGGCAGTTCAGGGAAGTCGGCCACCACCTTGCTTTGCGTTTCGAGCGCCGTCTGAAAAAAGCTCTCAGCATCTGCCAGACGTTCGTTTCGCCGACACACGGTGCCGAGTTTTGCCAGAATGAACGCCAGTGAGAGGGCGTGCTCTGGGATGGAGGGGTTGTGCGCGACGAGCCATCGTGACTCGTCAATCGCCTTCAGTAAATCTTCTTCGGCTTCCGCTGAGACTTCTGAGTCCTCTTCCCACGGGTACAAACCGACCTGAATCCATGCGTACGTCGTGGCCAACTTGTGACGATAGTCGGCAACGTTCGGATGCTGTGACTTGAGTTCCTCCAGGATCTGGATCGCCTGCCGACGGCCTCGTAGTGCAGCCGTATCCCTGCACGGGGCCGGGCCGACTCCCGACACGCGATGGCAAAGTGCCAGCAGGAGACGGTAGTCCGGAATATCTGGATTTTGGCGAGTCAGATCTTCGAGGATGCTGATGGCTTGGTCTCGATACTCCTTGCTCTTATAGTGATGCGGCCCCGTACCTGCTGCATTCTCTCTGGCATCATCTATGCGCCGTCCGGAAAATCCGCCAAGTCGTTTGCCGGCCAAGAAGTACAGCGTGCGGGCGAGTTCGTGATGATAGCGGTCCGTGGACTCGTCGGTGGACTCGACGGATTGGAGAATGGAGAACGCTTGCACGTGGGATTCGTATGCGCGTCGATGTTCGAGTCTTGCTGACCGGACATTGCCAATCTGGTTATGGGTCCGAGCCAATTCCGTCAGGATGGTGATGTCCGGTTCCGGCCAAGCGATCAGGGCTTTCAGTTTCTCGACGGCCCTCGTGTATTCCCTCTCTGCACGACCCAGTTGACCAAGATGTTGACGTATGTCTCCAACGCGCCGGCTGGCGATGGCCGATTGAATCATCACTTTCGAGTCACCAGGGACCTCCTCTGCCAGCCGATCGTAGAATACAAGCAAGTTCTCCAGCACCAAAGCGGTTTCGTTCGACGCGCGGACTTGGGCGGTTTGATCGTGCAACTGTCGGGCGGCGGCGCCCGGATCAGCTTCAGATGATTTCCGAACACGATCAGGAGAAAGTTGCAGGTAGATATCGTCCAACGCATCCATCGCCAATTGGGATGTTGCTTCCGCTCGGTTCAGTGACCTTTTCGCGTCGGCATATGCCTTGCTTGCCTCGTCGTACGCTTTTCTTGTCTGTATGATGCCGGCCACCACGGTGACTGTAACAGCGATCAGCAGCATCGTGGCCAGTGCCGACATGGCTGCCAATGCCGGATTTCTGCGACACCAACGCCATACTCGTTCGACGGAAGATGTTCGGCGGGCGTGGATCGGTCTATCATCCAGGAAACGTCGCAGGTCCGCTGCCAGGGCGGCTGCGGATTGATAACGTCTGGTGGGTTCGTGAGCGAGGCATTTTAGAACGATCGTCTCCAGATCCTGTGGAATCGTGCGGTTGATTTTCCTCGGCTGAGCGGGTTCCGAGCGGGCCGGTTTGCCATTGTGGCGACGTCTGAGATCCGTATCCTCGAACGCCGGCCGGAGGATCATTAGTTCGTACAACGTCAAACCCAACGCGTAGGTATCACTTCGAGCGTCCGCGACGCCTTGCGTTTGCTCGGGTGCCATATATCGCAGCGTGCCAACAACTTCGCCCGATCGGCTTATATCCGAGTGGTCCACGGCTCGCGCAAGGCCAAAGTCGGCCACACAAACAACGCCATCTGCGTCGACCAGTAGGTTGCCTGGTTTGATGTCACGGTGCAGCGTTCCCCGTGCGTGTGCATGTTCAAGAGCCTCCGCGGCCTGGACGCCGATTTGCGCCACTACTCGCCAGTGGCTTGCAGGCAAGCGGGGATAAGGGGCATCGGCCTGAAGGACGCTGCCCTTGGGCGTGCCTTTCGCGTTACTGGATCGTGCCGACGGCTGTATCGAAGGCCGGCGTGCTCTGGATGTAGCGCCATCCGTAGAGGATTGCTTCGAATTGCCCTTTGTTGACTCAACAGCCGTCGTTGGGAACTTGTCTGCCACGAGCTGCGGCACAACGCGATTGATGTCTCGGTCAGACGTATCGACCGCTCGCAACTCGCGGATGACCTCGTCCAGTCCGATGCCGCGAACCAGCGGCATGACATAGTAGTGCAGGCCGTCGTGATCGCCTACGCCGTAGACCGGGACGATGTTTGTGTGGCGCAGCTTGGCCGCTGTTTGCGCTTCACGCTGGAAACGTTTCAAGTGTTTGTCGAGAAGAAGTACATGCTTTGGCAGCACCTTCACGGCGACTGGTCGTTCGAGCGAGCGTTGCTCGGCCTCGTACACGATGCCCATGCCGCCACGCCCGATTTCACGGGCGATGTCAAAGTCGCCAATGTGTTCGGGCGGATTGGCAAATCCAACTCGTCTGGCCGCAGCTTCTCGCTTCGACTTTTCATCAGTCCGAAGCTGCTCCATCATGGCAACGGTGGGAAACAGCTCTTCTATCCGACCGGCATACTCTGGGTACTTTGCGGCGTACTCTGCAATCGACGGAAACTCGCCTTCACGGCATCGCGAGGCGAATTCGTCCGCCAGCATTTCCACAGGATCGCGTTCTCTCGTCGAATCGATCATGATTCGCTAATCTTCAGGACGAACGGCAGATGCAACGGTTGCTGCTTGACGCTACGCGCCGACAGGCATCGCGCCTCTCAGACGTTCAAGCGCTCGCAGGTAACGTTTGCTTGCTGCGTACTTGTCAATGCCCAGGATCTCCGCTACCTCGTTGTTGCTCAGCTCCTCCAGGTGTCGAAGCACGAGTACTTCACGGTCGATCTCGTCAAGCTCGTCCAGCGTCGCGCGCAACTCGGTCACCATTTCTTCGCGCACGGCAAACTGGCTTGGCGACGTGAGGCTATCGGCCAATTGAGCGGCCAAACCGCTGGAACTCGTATTTGCCGATCCTCCGTGAAACAGACCCACCTCTTGTTTGACGTCGCGCATCTTGGCACCGAGATACCGCCGGTGGGTGTCGATCAATACCTGACTGGTGATCTGGCGAAGCCAGACAAAGAAAGGCACCGAGGGTTGGTCAAGGTAGTCCTGGATTCGTCGGGCAGTCTCTACAAAAGCATCTTGCAGAATGTCGTCTCCGTCGACTTTGCCGATGATCCGGCTATCGAGGCGGAAAGCGATCATTCGCAGCAGCTTTTCACGGTAACGGCCAAACAACGTGGCCACCGCTTCTTCACCGCCGCTTTGTAGCTGACACAATTCGCCAGCGTAGTCAAATCCGTCGTTTATCATGCAAGTCACCGACTGAGGATCAATGCCGCAAAAGGACCACTATCGTGGGCAGAATCTGATGTCGCGATTCGGTGAATCGGGGACTCTCTTTCGCGGGTGCAGGCAAATCACCAATGTGTTTTTTGGGGCCCCTGTGTGAGGCAAGTGTGCGCGGTATGCCTGGGTTCGAGTGGTGCACTCGCTCCACGAATGCGTTTCGACTCGTCCGGCGAGTCGACCACGTTTGGCTGCGGGAGGACGTTGAGCGGAGAAACCGACCGGATCCGTGTCCACAAATCCGCCTGCGCACGAAATCTAGCTTAACACCAAAGGCGTCCCAAGGCGAGAGTCCGCCCAACAAACGGGCCACGTTGTGGGTAGAATTGCGGCAAGCGTGAGGGCAACCAGAACTCAAACACCAGCTATCTTTCTCGTCTTACCGATAGCTAGTCACAGGAACAGCGTCTCCAGTCGTCGGACTCACGACGCATTGATCGTAATTCCGTCATCGCTGTTGTCTCTGTGGCCTGCCATCCATCCTTGAGTGAAATGCTTCCCGTCACCCATCCAAGAGGAAGTGTCGGCAATAGAAGGATTGAAACGCGGGGCGGCGGCGACCTCCTTCGTAGACACACCCGCACGACGCGGCCCCTTGAAACTCCTGCAAGTTCTCATTGTTCACGCGGCATGGGTCAAGAACTGGTCGGCAAGTAGCGGTTGTTCACCTTTCCTTCGGACGCACCGCGGTCCCAAATGAAGGTTGTCTTGGCTGGAGATTCGTCTGCTGATGATGAACGACGGGGGCGACGTTTGCGTTTGCGAAACTCCGGATACCTTGCTCGTAACTCGTCGCGTAGCTTTTTTGCTTTCTGTGCTACCTTCTCAGCTTCCTCGTCTTCGCCGAGCAATCTCAACGTTTCGGCCAGGCTTTCGTAACGCCGGACCAACATGCCCTGGGCGAAACCCATATCCGGTTTGGATGCGGAATATGCTTCTTGGCGGGCGATAATCTTCTCTTGTGCATCACGCAGTTCGGACAATCGGCCCAGATCACGCAGAGTCTTGGCGTGAGAGTCATAGGACATGCTCAAATAGAATTGATACATCCCGATAGAAGGGAACTCTTCGGCCAAGGCCTCGTGCAAATCGACCGCTTCTCGGTGATACGGTTCCGCCTCCACGGGACGATCGGTCTCGCGTAGGAGCGTCCCATATTGTTGGGAGGCGCGACTGAGGGCGGCGCGGTAACGGGGAATCGTGGGGAATTGGTCCTTGAGTTGTCTGGCCAAATCGACGGCCCGCCGTAGCAGAGCTTCCGCTTCATCGGGCGTCTCTGTGTCGCCGAACCGGCTGATGCTCATCGCCAGCATCTCACTCAACTCGCATTGATAGTCTGGGACGTTGGGGAAATCTCGAACAAGATCTTCTAGCAGCGAAATGGCCTGCGCGCGGAATTGCGTTGTCTCATCAGCAGACGCTCGAAATGCTCCAAAGGGAAAATAGCTGCGATAAGCAACTGCTTGGGTGTGTCGGTAGGCGGGATTATTGGGGTGCTGCTCGACCAGTCCTTTCAGGATTTCTAGGGCTCGACGATGGTTTTCCGTCGCTTCATTGCGACGGCGCGTTCTCCACTGCATGGCAGCCAGATTGTTGTGCGTGCGGGCCAATTCGTGGCGGCAGTCCGGCGAATCGGGCGAACGAGAAAGCTGGTTCGAGAGAATCTCGCGCGCCTGGTCGAAGCAACGTTTTGCCTCGTCGCCTCGGCGTACCGTTTGGGAAGCGATACCAAGGTCGTTAAGCGTTGCCGCAATGTCCCTCGCCAAAGTCGCGTCGTCTGGATACTCCATCGCCTGCTTCTTGAGAATCTCTACGGCTTGGCGATATGCCTGTTCAGCTTTCTCGTATTGACCAAGGCGTTGGTGAATCTCGCCCACTCGACGATAGGCGGTTGCCGTATCACGAAGAAGCCGAGGGTTGCCGACGTTCTGTTCGGCAAAGTGGTCGTAAAACATCAACGCGTCTTGAAGAATCGCCGCAGTGTTCTCGGAGACCGCTGCGTGGAACTCGATTTCTGTGGCTTCTTTTTCGTCCGGCGGCTCTGTCGGATGAGCCATCCACGTGGACGTGAACCTGGCAAGGAATTGATCCATCGAGTCCAGCGCGAGTGAAAGATTGGCCTCGGCCCGTTGGTTTTCCGCCTGGGCAACACGTTTTTCGATTTCCGCTTCGTTCCATTTCCAGCTTATCGCGCCAAACGCCGTGAGGATCACAAGCAGCAGCACTGCGCTCAATGAAGCAACGGCCGGATTGCGCCGGCTCCAACGCGCAAGTCGTTCGACGACATTGATTTGTCGCGCTCGGATAGGTCTATCTTCCAGGAAGCGGCGCAAGTCGTCGGCCAGTTCGCTTGCAGTCTGATAGCGGTGGTTGGGATCGGGAGCGACGGCTTTCACGACAATCGTTTCCAAGTCGCGTGGAACGTCGGGCTGCAGCTTTCGCGGAGGCGTTGGCGCCCCTTGCGTGATGCGACGAATCAACCGCCTCGGGTCGGCATCGTCAAACGCCGGTTGCAGGGTGAGTAGTTCGTACAAGGTCAGCCCCAGGCCGCAGATGTCGCTGCGTGCGTCGCAAGAGCCGTGCAGTTGTTCCGGAGGCATGTAGCGAAGCGTACCCACTACATCGCCAGACTGGCTCAGATTGTCCTGCGCGACGGCCTTGGCTAGCCCGAAATCGGTCACCCAAATGGTGCCCCTGGCATCCAGCAGCAAGTTGCTTGGTTTGATGTCGCGGTGAAACGTGCCTTGGGTGTGAGCGTAGCTCAGGGCCTCGGCAGCTTGAATGCCAATCCGTGCGACACATTGCCAGTAGCTACGCGTACCTTGCAGATTGCGTCTAGGATCAGTTTGTCGACTAGCCAAATCATCCGTCGAGATGCCACGAACCTGGTCCACCGTCTCCGTTGTGTCAGAATCGTTGTTAGAGGGTGGGGTGGCTTGCTCCGCGGGCAAATCATTCGAAGAATCATGGGCCGCTGCAGTAGGACTGCTACCTTCACCTCCTCTAGCAACAGGCGGCGTATCGTCATTCCATGATCCCGCATCGACGCCCCCTCGGACTGTTGGAGCGGCATTGTGGGAATGCGACGTTCTGAGATGCGTGATTACTCTGTCGAGACTCGTCCCGTCAATCACTTGCATCACGTAATAGTGCAAGTCGTCCTGCTGGCCGACACCGAACACGGGGACGATGTTGGTGTGGTGTAATGACGCGGCCGTGCGGGCCTCGCGTTGAAAGCGCCGCAGGTGTTTCGAATCGGGCAGGGCTTGTTGAGCGAAGACCTTGACGGCTACGCTTCTACCCAGCGACTGTTGCTCGGCCTCGTAAACGATCCCCATGCCGCCGCGGCCGATTTCGCGAACGATTCGAAAGTCTCCCAACTGCTGGAGCTTATCCACGTGCAACGCGATTGGTCGATCGCCCGAATGGGACTTGTGCTTTTTCAGCCGCTCCATCGCCACAATCGTAGGAAACAGCCCGCGGATTTCGTCGGCCAGTTCCGGGTGGGTATCCGCATATTCGGCGACCGTGGGCTGTTCACCTCGCCGGTGACGCTGCACGAATTCCTCGGCCAGGATTTCGATCGGATTGCGCTGCTCAGTCGTGTCCACCGTATCGCTCTTCCCTGGTAGGCCAGCATGAGGACAGCCGGCAACTACTGTTCGGATTTTTCCTCGTCATAGAACCCCGGAATCTCCTCCAGGACCGATTTCAAGCGGCCGAGTGCACGTACATAACGATTGCTTGCCGCGGACTTCGTGATATCCAATACCTGGGCAACTTCGTTGTTGGTCAGTTCTTCAAAATGCCGCAAGGCCAGCACCTCGCGGTCGATCGGATCCATAGACTCCAAGGCGTCCTCAAGTTGATCGAGCAACTCGGCACGCATCGCCAACTGGCTGGGCGATACGAACTGGCCCATCAATTCGGCGGCGATCGATGCCGACGTGGTTGCAGCCAGTTCACCGCGATGGATCGACACCTCCTGCCGCGCGTCCCGCTTTTGTGCATCAAGATGACGGCGATGAACGTCGATCAGTCGCTGTGTTGTGATTTGCCGCAGCCAGACGAAAAACGACATCTCCGGTTTCTTGGTGTAGTGATGCACCCGTTGTGACGCGTCGATGTACGCCTCTTGAAGTATGTCCGAAGCGTCCACGCGACCCCGCAATCGGCGGTCCATCCGAAAGTCGACCATTCGTCTCAGCCGCTCCCGGTGCATCGAGAACAGCTCGGCCAACGCCTGCTCGTCCCCGCCTTGCAGTCGGGCAACAAGCTCGTCCGGATAGCCACCGTCGCCGAACATCACCAACCTATCCTTGTCAAACGGGAAAACGAGATATCAGTACACAACAAGAATCATAACGCCTGAGGCAGTATACTGCGCCCGTGCTGCCGAAGGGAACTTGCCCCCGTGTTCATCCCCGGACTTGCACCGGCACCTCAGAGCATCGAGAATCGTGGTGCGGACCGGTGTATTGGTCCCCGCGTCTCGCGTCTGCGCACTTATGAGATCGTGTCGAAGAATCTGTTAGTGCCAAGCAATCCCAGGCGGCGAACACTACTTACACGAAGGAGAGAAGGATGTTGTCCTACAACGCGATGGGTACGTATGTGCTGGTCGTCACGCTGGCGACCGTCTTTGTGGTCATCTTGGTCGCCCGACAGCAACGGGCAAGGAAGGATATCGCCATTTGGCTGATATCGGGTTTGGTCGGCGTCGTTCTGGGAGCGGCCGCAGCGGCTGGCATCGTGCAGGCGATGGGCTACGAAATATCTAAAACGTTCGTAGTGCCGCCCGAAGCCGAATCGGGTGACGATGGGGAGGAAAGTGGCGAGGAAGGTGGTGGTATGGGCATGGGCAGCGGCGGCCCAGGCGGTATGGGAATGATGGGAATGGGTGGAGGTCGCGGTCCTTCGCCGAAACGTGAACTCACGATGCTCGTTCGCAAGGTCGACTTGCTAACCGGTGACATCGCGTTGAACCTGTCCGACGAACAAGGGGCCTCGTTGGCCGAGATTCTCGGCAAGATCAAGTCGCAAGAAGAAATGACGGACGACGACGCGAGCGCGCTGAATGGCGAGATTCTGGCTTTGTTGGACGAGGACCAGAAGGCCAAACAAGATGCGGTCGGCCTGCCGTTCCGCCGCGGCGGACGTGGCGGTAGCCCTGGCGGCCCAAGCGGCAGCCCTGGAGGGCCCGGGGGTGGCGAACAGCCTGAAAATGCAAATCCGTTTGTCCAGGAACAGAACGCGGCAGCACTCGATGGACTCCTTCAACGTTTCGGCGAGCCGACGGAGAATGCCCTCAGCCCGAACACCGAGCCCAAGGAGGCAACCACGGACAAACCTGAGACGCCCAAAGAGTGATCGGACGAGTTGGTGAGCTCGGTAGAAGTACGGCCCGCGATTGCAGGCAACGGCGAGGGCTGGCTGAAGGAAGAAACCTTCGGGGCGTTCGCGTGACATCAAAAACGCAAATGCAGGCAGTCCATTCACGCATCTACCGAAGATACCTAATCTCGTGAGGATCGTGGACCAGGACCAAACGGCGCTCGCCATCCGAACGTTCGTTTCAGATCGTCGGTGAACGGCTCGCCGGTCATCTCTTTCCATTTTTCCTGCTGCGCGGACGTCAACACTTCCCAGATTCGTTGATCGAGCATTCCTGTACGCCCCTCCGTGCCCCCGTGGTCCGGCCGAGGAAAATGGAAGCGTGTCTTTTCTTGAATCTCGGCGATTTTCTCTCGCTGAGTTGCGGTCAGCCCAAGTTCGTCGGCAATCTCGGGATCGCTTAAGACACGGCCACCCCGGCGTTGCAGGACGATCTGATCGAGGCGTTTCATCTGGTCTGCGTCCAGGGTATCGGCAATCGCCTCTTTCGAGGCTTCCCTCTGGGCCAAGTACTCCTTTCGCATCCTGCCCAAATCCGTACTTCGCGAATCGCAGAACTCACGAAACACGCGCTGTTGCTCTTCATGGATATCGTCGATCTTTGCGATTTGCGCGTCGTCAAGAATCAGATGTGCCTGAACCGTTTCTTTGGCGACCAAATGCAGAGATAGGAAGCCGCGAAAGATGCCGAATTGATGATACATGCTGAATAGGCTTCGCCTCAGGCTCTTATCATCCGGATGCTCGCGCACGAATCGCTCCTGTGTTTCCAGGGCTTTTTCCCAAGCCGACTTGGCGGCGGTGGTCGAGCCCACGCCATCCAGAATCTCGGCGACGCGAAGGTGGCTGGCAGCCAGTTCGGCCTGAAGCGGTGGATTGTCGCCCGCCTGCTGAATGAAGTCGGCGTAGTAATCTAGGCTGGCCTGGAGCAGTCGAGCGCGAGACGCCTCTGCTTCCTCGATGTCTGCCAGGTCGTCCACGCTCACTTCCACGACGAAGTCGAGCAGATCGCGTGCCTTCTTGAAGCTCTCTAAGGCGAGTGCTCGCTGCCTGGCTTCTTCCCGTAATGCCTGTTTGGTTGCAGTTTGTTTTTCGGCTACTTCTTCATAGGCCTTGTGCGTCTTTGCGCGTTCGCGCGCTATGAGCACATTGCTGGCCGTTAGCGCAACCACTGCCAACATCAGAACAATAACCGTCGATGCGACCAGTGTTCTGTGTCGACGCGACCATTTCGTCGCACTTTCCATTATCGTGGGCCGCTTGGCACTAATGGGGCGACTGTCCAGGAACGAGCGCAAGTCATCGGCCATCTCTTGGGCCGTGGCATAGCGGCTTCCGGGCTCTTTCGACAGGGCCTTAAGGACGATTGTCTCCAGGTCAGTCGGAATCGTTCGGTTGACCCGGCGCGGGGAAACCGGGTCGCGCGAAGCCAGGAAATCCAAAGCATCTTCCCGAGAATTGCCATCACAGACCGGGCGCAGAGTCAGCAGTTCGTAAAGCGTGGCCCCTAACGAATAGATGTCGGTACGATGGTCGACGACGCTGTTTCGGCCAAGCGATTGTTCGGGGCTCATGTACAGATACGTTCCCACCACGTCGCCTGTCATCGTCAAGCTCGTGTCGTTCTGGAGCCGCGCCAGTCCGAAGTCCGTCACCCACAGGTTGCCGCGCGCGTCCAGAAGTAGATTCGCCGGCTTGATGTCCCGATGCACGACGTCCATTTCATGAGCGTGCTCCAACGCCTCGGCGGCTTGGACTCCGAGTCTCGCCGCGGCCCGGCAATGGACCGCATCGTTTTTCGTTCTCACGGTTGAAAATACGGCTTCCGCGGTGGCTTTTGTTTCGTTGGAATCGGCAACTTGGGGCTCGCGCAATGGGCCGTCAGGATGTGACCGTCTTGGGGCTCGCTCTCGCCCGGTATCGCGCACCGTGGCGTCGGTCGCGGACCTTAGGTATTCGTCCAGCACGTCACCACCTTCAGACGACGTTTTCGGTGCCCCTTCGACTTTGGTCCGCGCGGGCTCAGCCAGCCGCTTCAACTGGGCGATCATGCCAGCAAGGCTCGCGCCCTCGATCATCTGCATGGCGAAATAGTACACGCCGCGTTCGCAGCCGACCGCGTATACCGGTACGATGTTCGAATGGTGCAGTTTGGCGGCCGCTTGCGCCTCGTTCTTGAATCGTTCGAGCCGTCTTGGGTCGAGCGCAGCAGCGAAGGGCAGGATTTTGAGGGCCACACGTCGTTGCAGCGAAATCTGTTCCGCCTCGTAAACAACGCCCATCCCGCCACGACCGATTTCACGGAGAATCCGATAGTCACCCAGGCAGCCGCCCACCTCCGAGGTCGTTGTACCTCCGTCGCTGGGGACTTGCGCCAACTCAGGCGAGTGCATCGCTCGTACTGTGGGCAGCACATCTCGGAGAACGTCGGCGATTGCGGGGTATTGCTGTGCAAACTCGTCGATTTCGGGCGACTCGCCTTGCCCCGTGCGTTCTAGGAACTCGTCGACCGCCTTCGCAACCAGCGATTCCGTAGAATCGGTGGCCGACTGTGTATCCGAAGCGTGGTCATTCATAACTGCGACTCCGACAGTCCGTCTTGCGTTAGCAGTTTGTGCAGCCGTATCAACGCACGACCGAATCGCTTGCGTGCAGCGGCCGTCTCGATCTCCAGGACGCAGGCAATCTCGTCGTATGACAACGCTTCATACGTTCGCATCAGCAAGATCTCGCGATCGTTTTCCGGCAACTCGCGAATAGCGTGACGGACTCGGTCAACCAGTTCTTCTTGGATGACCGGTTGACTTGGCGATCCACCAGAGGCCAATACCTGCTGGGCCAGCATGACGGACGAGTGACTTGGCAGCGGAAGCTCGTGTCCTACTGCCCGACAAGATGCAACGACATGCTTCCGACGCGCCATGATCAGACGTTCTTGAGCCATTTTGCGCAGCCACAAGTGAAACGGCATTGGCTGCCGAGCCAAGTAGTCGGGCAGGCGGCGAAATGCTTCCATCTGTGCCTCTTGAACGACATCGGACGGATCCACACGAGCGCGAAGGACCGGGTCGAAACGCAGAGATACAGCTTGCCGTAGCGACCCGCGGTGCCGTTCGAACAACTCGTCAAACGCGGGAGATCCGGCGCGAATCCGTTCGAGCAGCTTGAGTGTCTCCCCCGAATCCGGGTTGGGCTCGTGCATTTACGTCGTTCCTCGCCTAGCGACCAGCGCTGCAAGAGTGCTACGACAATAAACGGATTTTGGGCGTGTCTTTCCACTGGACGATCATGGTTTTCTCGCTGAGGCGTCGGCGACGGGCAACTCCGGGTGGTTGCTGATGCGTAACGGCCGCGGAGATGTCAATGTGAGCGAAAAGGACCCAAAATGTCGGCAGGCGCTGGGGGGAGGTAAACCGCAGCCTCTCCGATTGGCTCAACTCCCTTCCGCGAGTTCGATATCCCGGTCACCTTTGGTTACCCGCACGATTTCATCGACACTGGTCAGCCCCGACAGCGTCTTCTGCCAGCCGTCCATGCGCAGGGTAGCCATTCCGTCTTGCACGCCTGCCTTTTTGATTTCCCAGGTACTGGCGTTCTCGTGGGCCAAATGGCGTACGTGCTTGGTCGATTCCAGCAATTCGAAGATTCCCAGCCGCCCACGATACCCAACGCGACGGCATTTGCGGCACCCTACTGGCTGGAACAGTTGGCCGCCCGACAATGCGTCCACAGGAAAATCTGCCGGAAGATCGTCTGGGCGTGGATCGTGCGGCTGCTTGCAGTGCTCGCACAAGCGACGCACCAGTCGCTGGGCCATTACGGCTTCGACGGTGCTGGAGACCAAAAACGGCTCCACGCCCATATCCACCAGGCGCGTGTACGCGCCGGCAGCATCGTTTGTGTGCAGCGTACTGAAGACCAAATGGCCGGTCAGTGACGCCTGGATCGCGTTCTCGGCCGTCTCCACGTCGCGAATTTCGCCCACAAGGACGACATCCGGATCATGACGCAGGATGCTTCGCAGGGACTGGGCGAACGTCAGGCCGATCTTTGAATGCACTTGAATCTGATTTATGCCCGCCAGTTGGTACTCGACTGGATCCTCGGTGGTGATGATCTTGACGTCCGGTCGATGGATCTCCAGCAACGAAGCGTACAGGCTTGTCGTCTTGCCACTACCCGTTGGCCCGACGAACAGAATGATGCCGTGCGGCAAATCGATCAGCTTTCGGTAGGTGCCGTATACCTCCGGTTGCATGCCCAACGCCTGCAACTCGAAGACCATCGCGCTTTTGTCCAACAGACGCATCACGATGCTCTCGCCGTGAATCATGGGTATAACCGAAACGCGGACATCGATGTCCCGGCCTTTGACCCTGAGCTTAATTCGGCCGTCCTGGGGAAGCCGCTTCTCGGCGATATTCAATTGGGCCATGATCTTCAAGCGGCTGATAATCGCCGCCGCAAACCGATGGATCTCCGGCGGAATGGGTTGCGGATGCAGCATACCGTCGATGCGGTAGCGGATCGCTAATCCGGACGCTTGCGATTCGACGTGCACGTCGCTGGCCCGTGTTTCGATGGCCTCCAGGAGGATCTCGTTCACCAAGCGTACTACGGACGCCTCCAGAGCCATTTCGGACAGTTCGGAGCCGTCGGTTTCGATCTCCCCCAGCAACTCGACTTCGTCGTCTTCCTCCGCCTGGGCGACTAGACCGTCCACGGTCTCGCTACCAACCCCCAGGTGCTTCTTGATCAGCTTCGCAATCTCGCCACGGCCGGACAGCACAGGCGTCACTGCCAAGCCCATGGTCGCACTGACTTCGTCGATCGGATACAGATCGAAGGGATCACTGGTGGCAATTACCAGAGTTCCGTTGTACCGACGAATAGGGAAGAGCGATTGCCGATACATCAGCTTCTGAGGGAACTCCGCCAAGATCGCTGGCAGATTCTCGTCCTCCTCGTAGCTGTTCAAATCGACGTACTCCAGCCCCACCTCGTCGCCCACGGCTCGCAGCGCGTCTTCTTCGCTTACCAATCCTAAGTCGATCGCCGCATCCAAGGCCGGATCGCTGCCGCGCCCTCGTACCTGTTCCAGATCTCGCTGGTTGATCAAGCCGCTCCGAAGCAAAATTTCACCGGCATCCATGGGTGTCAGTAGTCCTCGCAAAAGAGTGGTGGAATGAACATCAACTGGGCAATCCACGGCTGGTCGCAGGCGTATTCGCGACGTGGCGGGAGCCTTGGCAGGTGCCTGGACGATCTACGATTGGCGCATCCGCCCTTGCCCTATCTATCTGCGACCCGAAACGGAGCGTGACATCAGAAACGCGGATTCGTCTTAATTCGAAAACTTCTTGCTTTATCTGTGGATGGACAGGCCCCCTTCCCGTTTATTAACCTGACGTTTTCCGCGTCTGGTTACCGCACCACTAGGAGAATGGCTCAGGTCCTGGTTGCCCCGAGGGAATACGCCATTGAAGAGCGTATCAGTAAGAACCTGAGGGCGGAGCCTCGCTCCTACTGATCAAAGGTGCTGGGGCGCGTCGACGGGACGCTAGAGAGCGCAGGCAGAGTATTGCAAGTACTTCCGTAGTCACCTGTTTTGTGAAAGGGCAATGTATGAGACGTTTACTGACACTTCTTGCCGTGGCTGGCGTGTTGGCATTTTGCATCAGCTCGGTCGCAATGGCACAACCCGGTCGAGGAGGCCGTGGTGGCCGGGGCGGCGGCTTCGGTGGTGGTCCTGGCGGTGGTCCCGGCGGCGGTGGTTTGACCGGCGTGCTCATGCGTGAGGACGCGCAGAAGGAACTGGAGATGGTCCCGGACCAAGTCGACGATATCCGGAAGCTGCTCGAAGGACGCCGTGAACGCATGGGCGAGATGTTCTCGGGACTGCGAGACATTGAGGATCGGGACGAGCGCATGGCGAAGATGCGCGAATTGATGCAGAAGGCCCAGGCGGAACAGGAGAAGGAAATCGGCAAGATCCTCCTACCGCACCAACTGAAACGCGCCAAACAACTGGCTTTCCAACAGCGTCTTCGTGGCGGTGCCGGCCGAGCGCTGACAAGCGGCGGTTCGCTGGCCGAAGAACTGGGCATTTCCGAGGCACAGCAGGAGAAGCTGCGAGCGGCAAACGAGAAGTTGCAGGACGAGCTTCGGCAGAAGATTGCGGAACTCCAGAAGGACGCTCAGGAAGAACTACTGAAGGTACTTACGCCCAAACAGCAGGCTAAATTCAAAGATCTGGTGGGCGAACCGTTTCAATTCCAGCAGATGCAATTCGGTGGCGGCCCTGGTGCCGGTCCGGGCGGACGCGGGCAAGGCGGCTTTGGTGGTCGCGGCGGCCGGGGACAAGGCGACGCCGGTGGTCGCGGCGGGCGGGGGCAGGGCGACGCTGGTGGTCGCGCTAAAACACGCCCGCAACGTCCCACCTCGGATAACTAAGGCCAACTGAAAAGGTAGCCTTCGCAAGTCAAGTGGGGCAGACACTTCTGTCTGCCCCACTTTTTCTAATTGCTTCGTGTTTCTTGCGCAGGGAAGCGAGAATGAACGAGAAGGCCGTTGAACGCTTGGCCATCGTTCCCGGCGCGGACCTGAACCCGGATCCTCTTATTGAATGGCACTTCCGGTTCAGCCGTCGTGGCAACCGTTGGACGCGTGTTTCCTTCTACAGCAAGGGCAGCTTTCGTCGAGGACTCCCCCGTGTCGTGTCTCGCGTGACGGTCGCTCAAGAGGTCGGAGTTCCAGAGGAGGCTATTGCCGCATGGCAGGCTGCATTCATGGCCTCGGAACGCTCAGAAGATGACGCGACCGCCGAGTCCAAACTGTCAGTCGGATCTGACGCCCCCATCGACACAAATCCACTTGCGGGCTGGCACTTCGAGTTCTTTCCTCAATCTGGAGTCTGGCGTCGAACGAGGGGACAACGCGCCGAGGTCTCCCGCGGGGCGGTGGCAAAGAAAGTCGGCGTCTCCGAAGACATGATCGAACAGTGGGAAGACGCGAGGATAGCGTTGTGGCAGTCAGAATCGAAGGCCGTTGACCGCGAGGCCAGCGAGTAGGCGAGTTCTATGGCGTCTTCTCGCCGGGCGCATTCCAGGCAAGTTCTGCCGTCCCGGGGCCGTCTGCATAGTTGAGCATCAGGATATATCACCCTGCAGATGGGGCTTGGTCATTCAGCTCCACCCCTGATTGAGTACCGCGTCGACGGGAAAAACGCCGTGGAAGGTCGTCGTCTCAGTGGACGGACCAGACGGGGTTCCGTTTAGTAGGCTAACGGTTTTTCGCGTTGGGTTAGCGAGCCGTGAAAACGACGCTTGACTTCCCGGTCTTGTGGCGTGAGTACGCTATAGGTGATCGGCTCACGAAGCCCCCGGGTTTGGATGCCCCTCCCTTCTGATGGAATGTGCGGGCGTTGGGATCACGTTGAAGAAACGATAGAGTGTGGTTAATGCATTTTGTGCACTTCCGTAGTTCCCTGTTTTGTGAAAGGACAATGTATGAGACGTTCACTTACACTTCTTGCCGCGACTGGCATGTTGGCACTTTGTGTCAGCACAGTCGCAATGGCGCAGCCCGGTCGAGGGGGATTCGGCATGCGTGGTGGATTTGGCGGTGGAAACAACCTGCTGTACTTGGCGATGAACGAAGCGGTCCAGAAGGAAATCGAGGTCGTTGACGATCAGAAGGCGGAGATCGAGAAGATCGGCGAAGAGATCCGCAGTCAGAGACAACAGGGCGAGCGCCCCAATTTCCGCGAAATGTCGGAGGAGGAGCGAGAAAAATACATTGCCCAAATGCGTGAACGGTCCGCAAAAGAAGCCAAGATCGCCAATGCCAAGCTCAAAGAAGCCTTGCTGCCCCATCAAATGAAACGGCTCAAGGAAATCAGCATTCAGCAACGTGGTACGTCCGCGTTGAGCGATGCGGAGGTTGCCGAGGAATTGAAGATCACCGGCGCCCAGAAGAAGAAGCTGGAAGACGTCAATCAAAAAAACATGGAAACAATGCGCTCCAAAATGCAAGAGCTGTTCCAGGGCGGCAACCGTGAAGGCATCCGCGAGAAGATGCAGGAAATGCGGAAAGAGGCAGAGGGCAAAGTGCTTACCGTGTTGACCGGCGACCAGAAGAAAAAGTTCGAGGAATTGAAGGGCGAAGCGTTCGAGATGCCGGAACGCACTCGTGGCCGCCGCGGCGGTGGCGAAAGCGGCGGTCGAGGACGGCCGCAACGTCCCGCCTCGGACAATTAGCGCCGATTATCTTTGGCCAACCTCCAACCGCCCTTCGCGACCGCCGCGTGCAATGTAGCGGTGCGAGCGAAGGGCGGTAGCCCTTATTGGTTCTGTCACAACGTCGTGACTCGTCTGCGTAGAACAGCATTATAGTGAAGCGTCTATCGATATCTGTCAGGTAGATTGAGCAAGGGTGGCCGGTTGGAGGGCGCAAGCCCGAAACCCCGGGGCTTCCCTCGCTGACGCTCGGTCCAGCCCCGGCCACCCGATCTGACATCGATCCATAGAAGGACCACTACCGACTACCGTGCCGAATGCTACTCACTACTCATCTTGGTAGAGGCTTGTCTAATGAAACGAAGATCAACGATTTGCGTGACTATCGTTCTCGCGGCTTCGCTTTTGGGCCTTTCTAACGCGGACGATTGGTCTCGATTCCGTGGGCCAGACGGAGCGGGCTTCAGCCCAGATGGCGTACCGGTCCCCGTCACTTGGAGCGAAACTGAAAATCTGAAGTGGAAAATCGCCCTGCCAGGTCCGGGTTCGTCGAGTCCCATTGTCGTTGGCCAACGCGTATTCGTCTCCTGCTGGACTGGCTATGGCACGGATCGCGGCGATCCGGGCGACCAGGAGAACCTGAAACGCGTATTGCTCTGCATCGATCGCAATACCGGTCAAACGATATGGTCCACGGAAACCGACGCCGTGCTTCCAGAAGACGAGTATCGGGGCATGTTTACTCAGCATGGCTACGCATCGCACACCCCGGTTTCTGATGGCGAACGTGTATACGTGTTTTATGGGATCTCGGGTGTTCTGGCCTTTGATATGGATGGCAACAAACTCTGGCAGACGAGCGTCGGCATCGAGAGGGATCGACGAGGCTGGGGCTCCGCATCAAGTCTCGTTCTGTACAAGAACCTCGTTATCGTGACGGCGTCTATCGAGGACGAGGCACTGGTAGCGTTGAACAAAGACACGGGCGAGCAGGTCTGGAAACAGCAGGCCGCGGGTTTCGCGTCAACCTGGGGTACACCGATTCTGGTCGACGTTGGTGACGGCCGCCAGGATCTCGTGCTTGGCGTCCCCTACGAGATTTGGGGAATCAACCCGGATAACGGAAAACTGCGATGGTACTGCGAAGGCATCCAGTCTGATTCCATGTGCTCCAGCGTCATCGCTCACGAGGGCATCGTGTATGCCATCGAGCGGGGCCCACGAGGCGGCGGCGCTATTGCCGTTCGTGCAGGAGGCAAGGGAGATGTCACGAAGACGAACGTCGTATGGACCGCAAACGAACGGTCGCGTATCGGGACTCCGATCTTGCACGAAGGTCGCATCCATTGGATCAGCGGCAGCATCGCCAACTGCATTGACGCTGAAACGGGCGAACAGGTCTATCAGTCACGACTCGAGGGCGGAACGGCCGCGCCCGCGGACAGTGGCGGCGGCGCGGGTCGCGGTCGGTTTGGAGGCGGACGTGGCTTCGGCGGAGGTTTCGGCAGTCAAGACTATTCGTCGCCCGTCGCAGCCGATGGAAAACTGTACTTCGTCAGACGGTCCGGCCCTACGCTTGTCGTCAAGTTAGGTCCGACCTTCGAGCAACTGGCGCAGAATCGCTTTGAGTCAGACGATGGAGACTTCAGCGCGACTCCAGCCATTAGCGACGGCGATCTGTTCATTCGGTCGTCGAAGTACCTGTATTGCGTAAGCAAAGATAAGTAGCCGCGGAGCCAGACTGGGACTGTCACGCTGAGTCTCACGTCGCTGCGACCGAGAGTGAAATAATGAACAAGCTGGGTTTCGCCATCACAGCGATGCTTGCTGCAGCGGTCTGCAGCTCCGCAGTGAGAGGTGCGTTTGCAGACGAGCGCGAGCCAACGCACAAAACCGTCAAATTCGAAGACACGCAGTGGGTCACGAGCTTAGCAGACAAGGTCGTCGTTCAGGACTTCAGAGGAAGATCCGCTCTGAACTTGCAGGGTTCGCTGAACAACTACGTCTACGTCCAGGACTCCAGTTTTCGCGATGGGACGATCGAAGTCGACATCGCGGTTGAAGCTCGCGGGACGGCAGGCATCGGCTTTCGTGGCAGCACGGATGGAACGCGTTGTGACAAGGTCTGTTTCCTCTTCATTGCGGACACAGGCGGGACCGGCGAGAACCCAGTCCGGCAAGCCGTGATCAGCCGGCGAGACGGCCTGCTGTGCGTCCTACGTCTGAAACCTGAGCGCGAGAGCGACGCTGGTCCTACGGTGAGGCACGAAGAATGGTCTCATGTCAAACTCGTCGTCGTCGGCAGCAGGCTTGAGGTGTTCTTGAATAACGGCGATGAACCAGTATTTGTGATCGAAAGAATGCTTGACGCATCAGGGCCAGGCACGGTCGGAGTGCGGGGACGTGGGGTACATTTCTCCAACTTCTGTTTCGTTCCCTCCACGCCGGAGTCATCCTAACCCAGTGTTTTGCGGAAGCTTGGCGGCGCGAAACATCCGGGCAAGTCGTAGGCCCACGGATCGTGGTCAGACTAGGTCGGCCTCAACTATTTCCGGCTTCGGCGTTTGAGACAGATCGACCAGGTCCGGTGCCAGATAGCGGCAGTACAGCAGGTACGAAGTTGGGACCAGGATCAAGATGAGAAGCGTGGCGAACAGAAGCCCGAAAGCCAGACTGGCCGCCATCGGAATGACAACTTGGGCTTGGAATGATCTTTCTACCAGGATGGGCAGCAGAGCGGCGATCGTGGTGATCGAAGTCAGCATGACGGGACGGAAACGGCGACGCCCGGCATCCTCGATCGCCTCGGTAAGCGGGATGCCGGAGCGTACGCGTTTGTTGATAAAGTCGATGAGCACGATTGAATCGTTGACTACCACCCCCGTTAGCGCGACCATCCCGAATAGGCTGAACAGCGATATAGGAATGCCGAGGAACCAGTGACCGGCCACGGCTCCAATAACTCCAAACGGAATCACGCCCAGAATCAACATGGGCTGCAGGTAGGTGCGAAACTCCAGCGTTAGCAAGGCAAACATACAAACCAAGGCGATGGCGAGCCCTTTGGCAAGACCCGTCATCGACTCCATTCTCTGTTCCTGTTGTCCTTCCCAACGTACGCGGAGCCCCGGATATTCGGCCAAGAGCTCTGGGATGAAGTTCTTGCGCAAATCGTCAGTGATCTCTTGCGCGTTACCTTGTTCTTCACCTTCGGTCTCTTCCACGTCGGCCGTGATGGTGATCGACCGGAGTTGGTCGAGCCGGTTGATGGTCGAATAGCCACGGTTGACGGTAACGTCGGCCAATTCTGTCAAAGGTCGTTCCGCACCGCCGCCGGTTCGAATTCGGATATCATCGAAGTTGGCCAAGCTGCGGCGTTCCTCGCGAGGATAGCGGACCATTAACTTGACTTCGTGTCGGCCTCGTTGCAATCGCATCACCTCCTCGCCGTAGTATGCGGCTCGAACCGTACCGGCCAGATCCGACAGCGGCACGCCCATGGCCTTGGCATCTTCTTTAATGGCGAGTTGGAACTCCCATTTTCCGGGACGAGAGTCATCGACGATGTCGAATACCCCTGGATACTCCTTTAACTTCTGCTTGCAGCGTTCGACCGCCTCCTCCAGGTCTTTCATGCGTTCAGGTGCGGCCAATAACCTGAATTCGACCGGCGCGCCGCCAGGCCCGATTCCGGCGGTGCCGAACGTAAGCCCTTCGTACCCCGCGGTCAGACGTTTCGGCTCGTCTGGTTTTGTTTTGGCCAACCCCTCGAGAACGCGCTCCCGCCACTTAGAGACGATCTGCATGCTCGTGACTTCGCCACGGTCCTCCGTTGCTTTAAGTTCCACAGAGACCTGCCCGATGTGGCTGCCACCGCCGGTCGACACGGCACCGCTGACCATATCAGCCGTTGTTTGCTGGCCCACGATTCGGTGAGTCAGCAAGACCACGGGATTGTCTTCATCGTTATACCCGTCGTTCACTTCCCAGATGGCCTTTTCCAACAATCGCGTTGCCTCGTCCGTAATGCCTACGGATGTTCCATCTGGGTATTGGATGGACGCGACGATGTTATTGCCGTCAAGTTTCGGGAACACATTGAACGGAACGATGCCGCCCATGATCAGGCCGACACTGATCATCAGAAAGGCCGCAGCGGAGGTGATAACGATGGAGGGATGCCGCAGAGACCACCGAATAACGGACGCATACGCTCGGTTGATCAGCAAGTCCAACAGACGGCTCGTCTGGTCGTTCAACAGGTGGCTGATGCGAACAAACGGGTACAGGAAGAACCACACAAGAGATACGATACCGAGCCACGCCAGTCCCAACGTCCACCGAATCACTCCTGGAAACCGCGTGATGAAGCGCCGCACACGTCGAACGGGGCTCTTGGCAGCATCCGTCCCATTTCCTTCATCGCGTTCGCCGCTGTGAGCCAGATGACAAGGCAGGATAAACGTGCTTTCCACCAGCGAGATGATCAGCATCGCGATGACCACCATCGGCATCACGGCAATGAATTTTCCCATGATGCCGGGGACTAACATAAGCGGTACAAATGCGATGATCGTGGTTGTCACCGACGCCAATACCGACGGCAGCACTTCGACGGTACCGTCGATAGCCGCGGCTACAAACTTTTTGCCCATCTGGCGATGCGCGTAGATGTTCTCGCCGATCACGATCGCGTCGTCCACCACGATTCCCAAGGCCATCAGGAACGCGAACATCGACAGCATGTTGAGCGTTTGGCCGGTGTACAGCATGATCCCGCACGCCCCGAGAACGGATATAGGAATCCCCAACGCGACCCAGAATGCGAGCCGGATTTCGAGAAACGCCGCCAACACGATGAACACCAAGGCCAATCCCTGTAGCCCGTTGCGAGCCAACATGTTCAAACGGTCTTTGACCACCACGGACACGTCTGCCCAATAGGTCAGACGATACCCTGGAGGCAAGGGGAACCCATCGGGCGTGCCCGCAGTCTTGACGAAATTGGCAACTGCATCGGTGATGGCCAGTAGATCTTCTTTGGAGGTCTTCTCCACCTTGATCACCAACCCCGGCATGCCGTCGATGCGTTGCTGGGACACGACGCTGGGGTCGCCGTTCGCCTGATCGCTGGCCTCCTCAGCAACCGCAATGCGATGTTTGGCGGCCACGTCCTCGAATTCGTCGCGCACCTCGCCCAGATCGTCCACCGTCAGCACGACGCCGTTCGCATCGGTGACCAGCGGAATCTTGGCGATTTCATGGCCGATTTCGTGTTTATTCTTGCCGCGCAGCAGGACCTCCTGAAGGTCCGTCTTCATGGTGCCGCCGGGGACCTCGATGTTTTCCTGACGCACGACGCGCGCCACATCCTGCAATGTCAATCCGTATTTGCGCAGCGTCGCCTCGGGGATTTCAATGTCGATCTGGTATTGCTTCGTGCCGAGCAACTCGGCCTGAGAAACCGAATCCAGGTGCAGCAACTCGGTGCGGATCCGCTCGGCAACGTCGCGCAACGCCACCTCGGCCTCGGGGCTGTCATCATCAGGCCCGATCACGCCAACCTGGATCGCTTCCCGGCGGAGCGTGATCTGTTTGATCTCCGGGTCCTCGGCCAAATCCGGCAGACTGGGAATGCGATCGACTTCCGAACGTATTTCGTTCAAGACCTTCTGCACATCGGGAACATCGGACTCCAGTTCCAGAATCACATTGCCCATTCCCTCGCGAGCCACGGCGTGCAGGTTCTTGATGCCGTCGATTGTCTGCACTGCCTCTTCCAGCTTCTGGCAGATCCCTTCTTCCACCTCCTCCGGGCTTGCACCCGGGTAGGCGACAGTCACAAGAACGATCTCCAGTTCAAACTCGGGAAATACCTCGCGGTGCAAAAACCAAAGGCTGACCGCCCCAACCAACAGAATGGCGGCCATCAACGTGTTCATCGCCGGCGTATTGTCAATCGCCCACTTGATGAGAGATTTCATTTCGTTTCACTTTCCGTCTCAGGAGCCGACTCGCGTGCTTTGGCCGTCGCGCCCATCTCTCCCTCCTCGACCAGCATGCCGTCGGTCGTTTCAGCCAAGGGGCTAACCACGACTTTGTCTCCAATTCGCAGATCGTCGGCCGCGGCCCGCAAAACGGCCAGCTTGTTGGCAATGGTCACGACCTGTACGCCCCGCACGCGAAGTTGCCCGTCGCGCACTCGCCAGACCTTATTTCCCGGCCGAACAGCCTTTTCGTCAACCTGCAGCAGATTCGCCTTGGGCCGTGCATGGATCTCCAGTGCGACGAA
Source organism: uncultured Pirellulaceae bacterium (assembly GCA_964617665.1). Lineage (GTDB taxonomy): Bacteria > Planctomycetota > Planctomycetia > Pirellulales > Pirellulaceae > JADHUC01. The sequence goes on along the minus strand of CAZUAH010000049.1, from coordinate 7,082 downwards.
CATGCCTCGCACCAACGCCGGTGGTCCGGTTGCTGGCTCGACGACGCCATCCGCGGTGCGAAGCTGCACGTTGCGAGGCTCATCGACCTTCACGCGGCAAGGAACGGTACGCGTCTTTTCGTCGACGCCGATACCGTCATATCGCCACAGTTTGCCTTGCCAAATGTACTCTTCGTCTGCAAGCCGGTAGACGACCGTGACGGGCGTCTCCGGAAGTTGATAGCCGGCAGTTGGAGCTGACTTGTCGGCCATGAAGATGGTCTCGGAGGCTTGGCTCCAAATCCAATACAACTGGTCCATCCGAAGATGACACTTCACTTCCACTTTCGACGTCGTTTCGAGTGTCACCAACGGAGCCCCCTTCTGCACGTAAGAGTTCTCCTCGACGGATTCCACTACTACCATGCCGTCGATAGGCGAAGTGATTTCAGTTCGATCCAAATCCACTTTTGCCTGGTCCAAGTTTATCGAAGTAAGTCTCTCGCCGCTTTCAAGCCGGGCTTTGCGCGTGCTCAACAAGCTCCATTGGTTCTTCAGCGTCATGAGCGAGTTTTTTGACTGGAGGACTCCGCGTTTGGCCTGATCGACCGCGGCTTGTGTGTTCACTCCTCTGTCAAACAAACCCTCTTCCCGGGCGAGTTCACTTTCCTGCAAATCGAGCTCCTCCTCAGCCACCTCGATCAACGTCTGAGCGTTTTCCATCTCTTTGTCCAACTCTTTGCTCATCACCTTGGCTTGGTTCAGTTCCTCTTCCAAACGCTCGACATCACGTTCGTAGTCCCCACGTTCGATTCGCAGCAGCAGATCGCCCTTCTCAACAAACTTCCCAGCTCGACAGATCTCAGTCTTCTCGACGATCAGGCCTCCGACCTCGGCCGAAAGCGACACTTCGAGGAAAGGCACGACTTGCCCGTCGACTTTCATCGTCAGCGCATCGGTGTGCGGCATCACGGTCACCGTATCGACAATTGGCACGTTCTTCTCGTCGTCGGCCTTCGTCGTGATCTCTGGCTTTCCCTTAAGCAAGAAGAATCCACCGGCCCCGATAACGAGAATTAGCAGTGGCGCGACAATCCGCGCCGTCTCTTGGACCGATCTATGACCATCGGGCATGTCACTGTCTCTTCTATGTTGCGAGTCTTTCGGGTTGTCTACTCGTGAAAATCAGACCGGGAAAATGCGACGACACTCGGCTGACGCATAACGATCAATCGCCGCTCGACTCCGTGGTGACGACATTGTTCGCTGGCCGCGACGACGCTAAGGGTGGTGCCAGCCCCATTGCGGCCAGACTGAATTGAGAAATGTGATCAACCAGTCGGTCGATCTGGTAGTGCGCGGCTCGCTCCTCTTCGCCGACCAACATCGTGACCAGATCACTGGCAACGTGATAATGCAAAGCTTGCCCCACAATGCTGAAGGCGATTTGGTGACGTCTATGAACCGGGCAATCTGCAGGCAGTATTTCCTTGAGGATATCAAGCAACTGCCCGAATCTGGCGCGAATGTGGACCTCGACCAGTTCCCGACAGGCAAAGGTTGGGTTGAGGATCTCGCGATTCATCAGCTGCCGCTTCCAAGGCGCCCGCTCGCTGAGCATCCGTTTCAGCATCGCTTCGAGGTGCTCGCGAAGTTTTACCTCCGGTGGTGTGCCAGGTGCCCAATCGATCAACTCACTGGAATCACCACCGGGAATATGGGCGAGTTTGACGGCCTCGACGTACAGCCTTTCCTTGTCGCCAAAGTGGTAGTTGACCGCCGCGACGTTCGCGTTCGCGCGATTACAGATTTCACGGACGGTCGCCGCTTGAAAGCCCTTCTCCGCAAAGATCGGGCCCGCCGCATCCAGAATTCGGCTTCGCGCATCATCTTCTGGCATGACACATAAACCCCAAGAACCAACTCCAACGCTCGATTAAAACCATTGTATTAAACAGTTGTTTGAATAGCAAGGGTAAAGGTAGGCAAGAATTAGCTCGCCGCGTACAACGTTAGGGTTCTATGCGGGTTGCAGGTGTCTCGCCGGGGACGCCGTCGGCGTTGCCTTTGGTCCATAGACGAAGGCTTTCGAGTTGCTGTGTGCCTTTGAAGAAGTACAGGTCGTCCAGGGATGCAAAGTGGTCTCGATAGGACTGATCGCGGAGTTCCTTCCATCCGTCGCCCGGCTTGACAATGCCTTGCCGGACGAATTCGTCCATCAACCACTCGGCTATGAGTTTGTGCCCTTCAATAGACGGGTGCACGTGGTCCAGTAGATACCGATCGTCGGGGATATGATCGCGGCTGATCTTCTCGAACGATTGGCGAGCGTCAACTAGAGGAGTTCCCGTCTCTTCGGCAACCTCGAACAGTGCTTCATGCATCGGTTCCAGCATTCGCAATGGGCAGATGTCTGTGTCTTTGGCTAACACAAAGTGCTTGCGTGCGCGCTCGGTCATCTTGAGCGTGTCGTAGTGGCTGGCCAGCACGTAGTGAAGACCAGCATGTTGGTCGTCGATTTCTGACGCCTCGCTCAATAGCTCAATGGACTGTCGGGGATCCGTCTTTCGGCATTTCGCGGCCTGCTCGACCAAGATGTCCCACTGCCGAAGCTCCTCCGCCGTCAGGCCATCTCGGTGCTGCGATTTGAAGGGAGGACAGTCGCGAAGTTTGCTCACGGGATTTACCAGCAACATGGGCACGCCAGCCTCTTCGACCATTTGCACCATGCGGCGGAGATTGTAGTGGAAATGGTCGATGGTATCGCGGCGCCACTGTTCATCACGGTGGTAGTCGGCCAGGCCGCCGCGATAGTCGAGCATGGCATCGACTTCCGTGCGGAGGACAGGGCATCCGTCCGGAGCGTGCTCCTGTTGGGAACGCAGACGCGCGAAGCCTTCGCACAATAGCGTGTACGTTCGCGTTCGAGCCAGGAAGCTGCTCGGCCCCGCCAGCACCTCCGGCATTCGCTTGATGTGGCCATAGGTGCGATCTTCCAGAAACTCGTTGTGTCCGGTGTAGAGAATGATCAGATCCGGCTCGTATCGGAGCACCTCTTCAAGAATCGGGACCAGACGGTAACTGGCATACGATACACCGCCACAGTTGACGACATCCCAGTCACGCGCCGGATCGGCCGCGCAGAGGCTCAACTCAAGCCACGAAGTGAACGAGGTTTGAATCGCGAACGGTCGCCCCTGAACCGTAGACCCGCCTAGACAGAAAATCCGGAACTCGCTGGGGCCTTTCTCCAGTGGGAACGAGTCGGGGCAGAAAAAGGCCTGCCGCGATTTGGGAATCTCGTAGCGAATCCCGTCGTCGCTTTCCACGAAAAGCGGACGCACGCTGCGGAACCCAACGAAGGGATCGGCCGAATAGTCCGGCCGGCCCCAGTCGAACAGCGTGAAGATTCCTTCGGCCGCGACAAACGGCACGAGTGCCAACGCCAGAGCAGCCACGCGAAACATCAGCCCGCGCAACCGACGTCTCGGGCGATGTTTCGAGGTGTGCTGCCTTGACTTCACGGCTATCTCTTCTTCAGCGTCACACCGACTCCCGTTCCTTCCTTCAGAAGGATCAATGTCTCCAGTTGCGGATTCTCGGTAATGGCCTTCACGAATCGGAGATCCGCCTGCCGCGTGTTCATGTTGTGGGCGATGACGAGCCCGCCGGGCGGGATAAGCGGCATCAGCTTATCCAAGTAGTCGGTGTAGCCTTCTTTGTCGGCATCCAGGAACAGGATGTCAATACACTCTTTCTTCTCTTTGTCGATGAACAGAGGACTGTTGGGGTCGGTATATCCCTTGATCGTTTCGTGTGCGTCGCCCATCACGATAGTAATCAGGTCTTCGACACCAGCTTTCTTGAAGTTCTCCTCTGCGACCTTGGCTCGTTCCGCGTCGATTTCGTGTGTGAACACATGGCCGCCGGTGGATTGGACTGCCATCGCAAGCCACGTGGCCGATTCGCCTGTCGACGTGCCGATCTCGACCACGCATTTCGCGCCGATCGCTTCGGCGAGCAGCCGTAGAAGTCGCCCGTCATTGTGGGAGACATTGGCAAAACGCGGACCTTCGCGCATGTGCTCAATCGCAGCCAGTATCTTCTTTTCTACGTCGTCCTGGGCGACAGTGTCCTTTTCCAGGTCACTGGCGGACACCCGCCCCGTACCACCGCCTGACCCGCCCGTTCCGAATGACGGTCTGCCACCACGACCAAACGGCAGAGCACCGCGCAATTCTTCGTTGGTGACCTTGCCGTCCTTATTCTTATCGAACTCCTTCAACTTCGCGGCAGCGCCGGCAATCTCTTCTTCAGACAGCGTCCCATCCTCGTTTGCGTCGAACAGCCGAATCAGCGGATTAAACCGTCCAGGCTTAGGCTGGCCAGCTCCGCCTCGCCGTGAGCCCCCCGGAGGTTGCGCGGATACAGTGGTAGCGAAGGCCGCAAGCAATGTGAGCGTCGTCATGGTGCAGGCAGTTCGTCTCATCGTTCTTCCTCCAAGCAAAAACAAGAATCAGAAATCCATCAAATCGACGATGCCACGGATGCTTCAAAGTCGAAAACGTACGGGCAAGAACTCGATGGTGGCTAGGGGCGTTCCGGCCTCGCCAATTGCTCACGGCTTCGACTGCCGCTCGGTCAAAAATGTCATGGCCACTTGACGTGACGATCTCGACTCGCGTGATGTCGCCCGTCGCCGCGATATGGAGCCGTAGAAGCAGGGCACCTTCAAGCCTCTGCGCGATGGCCCTCGCTGGGTACGTAGGTGGACGGTTGCCCGAGAGGTCCGGAGGTGTCTTGTCATCCACTCCAGCCACCTGCTCCGCCGCCACGCTAGTGTCAGGCATGAGGACTTCCGCTTGACGACGCGGCAGTTCTCGTGGCGGGGTTTCGGTCGGGTCGTCAACGGAATCGTCTATTTCGTGGCGGCTGACCTCCGGATCAACGACCTCCCAATGATCCTCCGGCAATTCTGCTGGGGCAAGCTCCGATTCGACCGGCGTGGGAGTGGCACGCGGATGGACGAGAGTCGCAAGAAGAGGCTCGACGGCATCCTTTCTCGGCTTGGGCGGCATCGCGAATCGCTTGATCGAGACCTCCGTCTCTTCAAGAGGTCCGGACTTTTCGGCAGCGAAAGCTGCGTCCAACTGCACGACATTCCGTTTGCCAGCCAGCGTCATCTGATCGACTGGCGCACACCACCAAGAAAACGTCGCTGCGGCGGCACTAACGTGCAGGCCCAGTGAACAAAGGACGGCCTTGGCAACGGATGGGCGTCCGAGTGCTGCGTTTATCAGGTTGGCGATGACAGTGAACATCTGCTGATGCAAACTCGTGTGCCGATCATTTTGTCAAGTAAAGTCGACCGGAGGAGGTCACGCGCAGTCTATACATCTCCTCGCCGTGTTCGATCCAGACCTCGCGTCGACCCTGCAGCAAGTCTTCGGACCTGACGATCACGGGACCATCATGGCCAGTCGCCCTCTGTTCGTCAAGGTTCGCGGAATCTGATTCTGGTGGGCCCTGATCACCGGTCATGGGGAATGAGTCGTCTGTTCCATCTGCGGTTGTTGTAAGGCCGCTCACCGGCAGCAACGACTAAGGCATGCCTACCGGCAGTAGCTCAGAGCCAACAATGCGTAGCCCGTGACCAGATTGGGATCGCCCTCCAACCACCGCGAGTTCTCGTTGACCCACGTTCCGTCCTCTTGCTGACGGGACGCCAATTCTACGATCAGTTCGCCTCGCCAGTCGTGCTTCGCACCGTCTTCATCCACAACGGTCTCCTCGCCAACGGCAGCTAGAGCCTTGGCGAACGTGTGATAGTAGTAGTACTGGCCAGCATCGCCCATGCCGGGGTTCGATTCCAGGTCGTAGTGCTTTCCTATCCACTCGACTGCCGCTTTGACTCGCGGATCATCAGGTCCGACGCCCGCGTAGAGCATGCTCTTCAGGCCTGCGTACGTCATTGAACCCTAGCTGCGCAAGCCGCCGTTCGCAGTCTCCCCGGCTTGGCTTGATCCGCCCGCCGCACACGTGTAGTAGAATCCGCCGTCCGGATCCTTACTGGCGAACGGCGTGGTGTTGTGTTCGGTCTCGAGGTTTTGGCAACGGGAAATGAAAACCAGGGCCCGCTGCACCGCATCGCTGTCCGCATCGTTTCCGGCAGCCCGCAATGCGTCGACCAGGAAGCTGGTGTTTGACATGTCCGGTCGCTTGTGTTTTCCGTAACCGCCACCACCGTACGCGGGATCTGACGGGTCCTTGCCCTCAGCCTCGTCCCATTGAAGCCCTTTCACAAAGCCGTCCGCTTTCTTGATCAGTTTGTCGTATCGTCCGTCTACATTGGCCTCTTTGAAGCACAAGATGGCCAGACATGTTTCGTAGTTTCGGTACAACGAACCGGTCTGATAGATAAACGTCGAAGGTTCGGTCGGCTCGACGGGCATCTTCGCCGGTGGAGGATATGGCAACTACAGCAACCTCGATCTCGGCGGCCCTCCTGATTGCCCGCCAGGGTTTGACGTCGGTCGGCAACCGGCTACAAGCTGGCGGTACAACTCGGCGGACATCAAGTTGAACTACCTGATTGGCGATTGCGCGGAGCTTATGTTCGGCTATCAGCACTACATGGGCGAGGACGTTTTCCGTTCTGATCGCTTCCCCCAGAACCGTGAGACCATCTTTGATCCACAGCAACGTAACCTGACGTTCGTGCGGCTGCAGGGCTACAGCGACTGCAGCCTGATCAACGCGTACCAAATCACCGGTTCACTACACCGAACCAAGGAAGGCCAGATCGACTCGCGACCGATCGGGACGTTTGATGCGGCGAGGGAATTCACCGACGAGCAAACGGGAGTGAACGCCGTCTTTACTTCCGACCTCGGCTATGCGGGGACACTCATATACTGTCCCCAGGAAACTGGACCACGGAATAAGGTGGGATGTTAGAGTGTTTTTTCCTGATTTCGTGGAGGAGTATGGATGTCGAAGAAGCGTAGGAGATTCACTCCGTCGTTCAAGGCGAAGGTGGCCTTGGCGACAGCAATGCTCGCAAGACTCGCATTGCTTCTGCCCTGGGCTGACATATGGCTGCC
>CAZUAH010000048.1:0-43421 GCA_964617665.1 uncultured Pirellulaceae bacterium | reverse complement strand
ACGTCCATTTGCCATCGGTCATGACAGCGGCTCGGCCTTCCGAAAAAGGCTCCGCATCACTGAACTGCGCCGGGATCACGAACTTTCCACACCGATCGATGTAGCCCGACTTGTAACTTGCATCGGCGACGGCCGCCAAGTGCTCGGAAAAACGACTCACTTCGGCGAACTGCGGCGGGATCACAATCTTGCCGGCGCGGTCGATGTATCCCGATTTCTTTCCCTGGCGAAAGCCAAAAAGCGGCGAGTCGTCCAGCCGTTTCTGCTCCGCCGCTGACGAGATACCGGTGATACCGTGGGACTCCGAGGTGCACAGCGCCATTGCCATCATGAGGGCGCACGCACCAGTAGTAGCCAGAAACAGCACTCTTGTTCGACTCATACAATGCAGCATGGTGAGTCTCCTTGAGATCGGCTAAATGCCGGCGACCGTTGTGTCACGTCCGCCAGGGCGCTCGCATCGTGCGGCAGAGCATGCGATTGGCTTGATCGTCGTTGACGAACTGCTCGGTCTCCGGATTCCATCGCACTTTGCGGCCCAGCCGAAGGCAGATGTTGGCGCAATGGGCAATTGTGTGCGAACGGTGGGCGATTTCGGGATTCGACCGTGTGAGTTTCCGCGACTTGATGCAATCCAGGAAGTTGCGAACGTGCCCGCCCATGAACGCCCAACTCACCCGCGGCACCGATCGTTCTCGAAGGATCGACTCTGGTTCCGCGGTTATCTCGCCCCCGTCGGTCAGATGGATCCAGCCAGCATCGCCATCGAAGCGGACGCCCTTGGCACCGTTTTTCATCGACAAACGGACGCCGTCGGTATATCGCGCTTCGACGTCCACCGAGAATGGCACGTTGGTAAATCCACCTTCCGGCCAAACCGCCGTGCCTTCAAACTCGACGGGGCCGCTCATTTCCGTGTCTCGAACCCACTGGGCAAAGTCGAAATAGTGGGCTCCCATGTCAGCGACGACGCCGGCGCCGGTGTCCCAGTGGTTCCTCCATAACCTGACGCGGACGCTTGAGTAGGGTGCCCACGGTGCCTGGCCCAGCCAACGGTCGTAGGCGAACACGTCGGGATTGGGTTCCGGCTCGGGCGTTGCCACACCGTTGCCGCCCCAGCCGCCCAGGATTGCCGTGATTGTGTGGAGCTTGCCGATCTTGCCCGATCGCACTACCTCGACCACGAAGCGGTACGAGTCATTGGACCGTCGTTGCGTACCGCACTGCCACACGGTGCCATACCGCTTTGTCGTCTCGACCAGCGCGCGGCCCTCGGCAATCGTCAGACTGAAAGGTTTCTCGCAGTACACGTCCTTGCCCGCCTTCGCGGCCAGTATCGACATCATCGTGTGCCAGCGGTCGCCGGTCGCGATCAACACGGCATCGATGTCGTCGCGTTCGAACACCTCCTCCTGGAACCGTGTCGCTACGCATTCCTTCGTGCCGTAGTGGCTGTCGACCATCTGTTTGCCCGCCTTGCGGCGATCGGCAAAGCAATCGCATATGGCCAAGCATTGGACGTCCTTTTGCGATAGGAAGTTGGACAGGTTGCTGCGATTTCGTCCCCCAAGGCCAATCACTGCAAGCGTGATCCGCTCGGCGGGTGCCACGTTTCCCTGCAGCCCGAGCGCCGACGCTGGCAGGAAGTAGGGACAGGCAGGCAAGCCGGCTGCTGCCTGTGCACTTCGCACGAGGAACGAACGTCTGGACGTCCGATTGCTTTCTGGCATGATTCAACTCCTTGCTCGTGGCCGTGGCGATGATCCTGTGGGGGGAACTCGTTTCGACGATCTGCCGTGCTTTCAACCTGCCGGTAGATTAATAGAATATCGGGGGCTGGCGTTTCTTGCCACCGACAATGCGAAAGGCCCAACTGGCCGTGAGAATGCGAGACGAGGGAGCACTATGAGATTGCTATCCAATATGCCAATTTGCCTTGTCTTGACTCTCGCGTCCGCTGTTGTTGGTCTAGACGCGGGTGAATCGAAGGTGGCGGAGGTCGTGGGCCAAGAGTCAGTAGATGATCCGCCGAGACTGCAAGGCGGCGAACGGATCATCGCTGCCAGCGGTGAGGTGGGATCGGGAATGTTCCCGAAGCTCCTGAAGCTGTCAAACGATGAACTGGTGGCACTCGTTCGCGGCGGCGCTCCACATATCGGTGTCGGCGGGCGTATTGATCTGATCCGCTCGAAAGATGGCGGTCGAACCTGGTCCAAACCACACTGTCTGCCCAGGACGTCGGATGACGATCGTGGACCGTCGATCGGTCGAGCGTCCGATGGAACACTCGTCTGTCTGTATCGAATCTATGATGCCTACGACGAGCACGGCAAACGCAAGAAGGGCGCCTTCGAGCAGCACACGATGCTGACGCTGTCACGCGACAACGGTGGCACATGGACCTTGCCGAAACACGTGAAACTACCGCCGCACGCCTACGTGGCACCATTTCAGCGAATGGCGTGTTTGGACGACGGCACGATGTTCATGCCCGCTTACACCAGTACGGAAGCGTTGGTCGTGCGTTCGCGAGACAACGGGCGAACGTGGGGTGACATCTCGACGATTGGAAAGGACTTCAACGAATGTGCGTGGCTGCTGCTGCCGGACGGACGGCTTCTGGCCGCGATGCGACACAAACGATCGGGGCTGTGGTTCAGTTCCTCGGAGGACAGGGGCCGCACATGGTCAGAGCCGGAACAGATAACGAGCGGAAGGCGTTATCCGGCTGATTTGGTTCTGCTGCCAAGTGGCAAAGTGCTTGTGGTATACGGCCGTCGCCATCCGCCCTACGGTGTCGAATGCAGATTGAGTGAAGACCACGGTGCAACTTGGAGCGGCCCGTTGCTTCTGGCGTGGACCGCAACTAATACAGATTGTGGCTATCCCAGCGCCGTGGTGCTGGACGACGGGACGATCGTAATGTTGTGGTATGCCATCGGAAGCGTCGCTGATCCGAAGCTTCGTTGGCATTGCGAAGCAGTACGATTTTGTGAAGAGGACATCGTCAAGAGTCTTGGCAACGAAAGTCATTAGAAGGGTAGAACAGTACCGTAACGGGAATCGCCCCAACTGGTACAAACGACTGGTACGATTGCCGATCACCGAATCGAAACTTGATTGGCGCGAGTTCCTGAAGCCGCGGTCGGATCGACCGTTTGACGATTTGCTGTTCGCTGGCTGGTACGGCTATCGCGAGTTCTGCAGCGGATCTATCGGCCAGTTCATGAGCCACTTTATCGACTTGGTTCATTTCATAACCGGCGCAGAGTACCCGACCAGCGCCGTGGCCATGGGCGACACGTTCGTGTGGAAGGACAAGTACAAGTTCGATTGTCCTGACCAGGTAGAGACCAGCCTGATCTATCCCGAAGGGTTCATGGTCCACTACGGAACCAATTTCGGCAACAGCAGCGGCAATCGCACGGTGATGTACGGCACGAAGGGAATTATGGACTTGAGCAGTCGGTCCAAGCCCAAGGTCTCCGGCGAAGGTGCCTACGAGAAGGGGGCTCTGGGCGAAGAGGCGTCGGTCGAGCCCGTCGAATGTCCTGACCACTTCCTTAACTGGCTCCAGTGTCTGCGAAGTCGCACGACTCCTGTGGCGTCGATCGAGGCCGGTTATCAGCACTCGGTGTCCTGCATTCTCTCGGACTTGGCATGGCAGACTGGCCATCGTCAGGTCTGTGACCACAAGAAGCGCGAGATCCGCGAAGGATGACTTGTCGGACGCGCGAACCCGATGGCTCGTGTGTTGTCTCTTTCGGACATGAGTCTTAAACGTTGCCTTGATGATCACGAATTGTGCCTTCGAGCCGCCAGCGAAGTACTGGGCGAGACGGCTTGCGCCATCGAGTTGCGATGGGATTGCGAGCAATTGCTTCGTCCTCACCTTCGTTTCGAGTGGCGCCGTGGCATACGCGATGAAGCGTTCGTCCTCGCTTTTGACACGGAGCGTCCAGGCCATGAACTGGCCGCCGGGATCGAGCGATACCGCGTAGATTACGGCAAGCGATCACTGCGGGTAGCTCGCGTTTATGTGCCGTTCGGCAGTTATCCAGAGACGACATACTATGACTTCTGGGCCGTGGCGGAGTCGCAGTATCGCGACTTCTACCGTGTAATTCGCCAACTCGAACGCGAGGAGATGGCCGCACCAGCTCCGTTGATGTCGGCGGGCGATGCCGAGCGGCTGTACGCAAACTCCATCGGTTTTCTGAGGAGAGGCTGCCGGACGCTGCGGGAGCACGGCGTGCCGCAACGGCGCGGCGTATTGCTGCTAGGCCAGCCCGGTAACGGCAAGACGATGGCCTGCCGCTGGATTCGAGCGGAATGCGGGCGTCGTGGTCTAACTTGCCGGAACGTTTCGGCCGAGGAGTTCTCGAATTCGCTTGGCGACGGCCGGGCTCATACCTTGTTTCAACTGTCGCGGCCGGGGGTGATCTTCTTCGATGACTTTGACTCGGCTTTGCGCGATCGCGAGACAAGCGGGACAAGTACCGAACGTACGCTGTTCCTGAACGGGTTGGACGGAATCGACATACACATCGGCGTCGTCTACGTATTCACCAGCAACGCTCGACTCGACGAGATTGACCCGGCGATTCGGCGGCCGGGGCGAGTCGATGTGATACTGACCTTTTCGCCGCCGCCGGCTGAGTTGCGTCGTGCGTTGATCACTACTCGCTGGCACGAGGACTTGCGAAGTCAGCTTCCGATCGAATGCATCGTACGGCAGACCGATGGTATGAGCTTCGCCGAACTCGAAGAGTTGAAGAAACTGCTGGTACTGCAACTGATCGATCTCGGCCGCTGCGATTGGGCCCAAGCCTACAACGATTTCCACGCCGGGCGAGCCGACAAGAGGCCAAAGTCAATTCTGGGATTCGCCGCCCAGGCACCCTTGCCCGTCGAGACTTCCGTGCCGCAGACATCTGCATTTCTTTCCAGATCGCGACGGTCGTAAACTCGGCGAGACGCAGACGAAATGCTGCCTAATAGTCAGCTTCGAATACACAGTCAGGCAGAGCCTTTCGCAGTTTCTCGATTTTCTCGTCTGGCACCGGCGTGTTCCAGAGAGAGAGTTCCTTCAACTCTGACAAGTTTGCCAGTGGTGACACGTCCCGGACGCTCGTATCATAGAGCGTTAGGCTCTTCAATTGTGTTAACTTGCCGACGGCTGGCAGCACGGCATCGCTCACGTTCGTTCCTTCAAGGTGAAGACTGCGTAGGCCGGTAAGGTTGGAAAGTCGCCGAAATCCGCTCTCGCTGACTGCTGTTCCCGACAGCGAAAGGTGTTGTAAGCGTAGCAGGTTCGCCACGTGCTCCATGGCGGCGTCGTCAACTGTTTCACCCAGAAGGACCAACGCTCTAAGCTGCGGCATGTCTTTCATGTGCTCTACCGCCACAGTCGTTCCCTTCACTTCATAGAGACAGATCTCTTGTACGCTGCGCAGGTCCGGCAGCACGGCGCAGGTGCCTGGCGTCAACGCCGCGTCTTCGAACCAGAGATCTCTGATATTGACCTCTGCCAGAGCTCGAATCTCATCGGCCGAGAAATCGCCTCTGGCTAAGAGCCATTCTCGGGCCCAGGCGAATCGGCCGCAATTGACATCACCCAATGAGGGGGTTTGCTGAGCCAGGTGACAGACGCCGACGAGTGTTGCCTTCGTCTCGCCTAGCGCGAGGCTTTCGAGAGCACTGTGGCCATGAAGGTGTTCCAGCCCCTCGTCGCTAATTGCGGTGGCGGAAAGGTGCAAACTTTGGAGTCTGGCCTGATTCTCTAGGTACTTGAGGCCGTCGTCTGTGATGCCGGTCGCGTGAAGGCTCAACACCTCAAGATGTGTGAGATCTTCAAGATGTCTGAGCCCTTCATCTGTGACACTAGTCGAGTCGAGACGCAACTTCCTGAGGTTTCCCAGATCCTTTAAATGTTTGAGCCCCGCGTCTGTAATCTTCGTCGAGTTGAGATACAACTCTTCGAGACGTGTCAGGTCACTGATGTGCTGCAAATCATCGTCGGAGACCCCCGAGCCGCCGAGGTTCAGTTCGGTCACGCGCCGAAACGATCCTACGCTGTCGAGTCGAAGTTTCTCTGCCGGCACATCTTTGAAGTCCAAGCGGACGATTGCTCCGCGTGCGTCCACGTCGGCATAGCCCGCCAGTAGAAACCGACACGCGGTGAACGTACCCGTTTGATCAAGCCATACGTGCAGACTGGAAACCGCAAACAAGGCAATAGTAGCCGGGTTTCGAACCAGGCGGATCAAACGTTGTGTACGCGCAGTCGGCAATGGCGTATCGGAAACCTGTTTCGTCGCATCGCGTTCCCTGATCAATCGAATCCCCAGACTTCTGGCCGTCAGCAGCGTTGCGACGAATGTGGCCAGCCAAACTCCAATGAGCAACAGATACTCAAGAGTAGCGGAGGTCACCCAAGAGACGGCCACAGCAACTGCGCAGAAGCTCAGCCCAATCCATATTGGCCAGCGACGGCCGGCGAGCATCAGAGGCGCAAGGACCATGTGGACGACAGCAATAACCGCAGCGGCTACGATGTGCCCCATGACCTTCGAGGTACCGGTCGGTGCCCGGCTTCCGATATGGTCCCGCAAATTATCCCACGAAGGTGGCGACAGTTGCAGAACGAGCGATAACGCAACCGCAATCGCTGCGACTATTGTGAACAGTTGAAGGAGTGTGTATCGCTTGTCGCCCTGCCGACAATCACTTGTTGCACCTGGGGCGTAAGCAAGACGCCAACGTACCACGGGCAGCCATCTGATCGCGGTTAGGACAAGGACGGTCAGAAGCCACGAGAAGGCAAGAGCGGCTAGCACATATGGCATCTCGTTCTCAGCAGCGTGCACGCCAGCAACCCACATTGCTGCCAAAGGCACAGTGCCTATCGCCGCCCAGGCGGGGGCTCGCAGCACGAAGGGCCAATTGCTTAACGCCGCGCATACAGCCGTCAGCCCGATTTGGGCGACCGCTACCACAAAAGCGAGCGTGAACCATCGAGATATGTCGTCTCGCAAGAAACCAGTAGACAGTATGACGACCGCGATGTGTCCGCAACAGACCAAGGCAAAGAGGAATCTGCCGAATACTGTCATCGGGCCGCTCCGGTCGACTTCGCTTGCGCTTGTTCGGAATTGAAACCCTTCACAGGACTTCGCTCGTTGCCTGAAATAAGAGGTTGGGCAGGAAAACTGGCCGCCGGAGTATTGTCCATGGGGACGCCGTTGGTAGCAAGAACTGCGCGGGAGATGCCGGAACCGGACCCGCCGTTCGACGATGCTGCTATTTGGCAATGCGATATCTTCGCACTTGCGGTTTTGGGCCGTCCGATTATACTATTCCCATCTTTTCTATCTGATATCTATTGCGTCTGTCTCATACGGTATCGCGTGATGAAATTCGTCATCAGGGCGAAATCGGCAAAGTCTTCACCCCTCCAAGTTGAAGGTATCTGGACGCTGGAAGCCGCCAACCGAGAAGAAGCCGTTTCACTGATGGAGCAGCATATCAGGCTGTTGGCGGAAGGTGCCACGTGGACAATCCGGCCTTGGACTCCTGACGACAGTGAGGCGTCCGATAGCCAATCGGATTCTGCACTTCATCCACTCCCCAAACCCACTGCAGCCGCCTAGCCCAGACTATTCATCGGATTTTAGGCCGCATCAAGCAAACCGTTGTGGTGCCGGAACTTCGCTCGCACATTCCAGCCGTACAGCGTGCGTAAAGTGTATTGTCGTACGAGACGGTTTGCGCAGCTACGGCACGCATTTGCGACCTCGATCCGGCCTACGTGAATAGTCCGAGCTAGCCGAATGCTGTGGGTGCGCTTCTAGCGTTTTGGCTGAGCGGTTTTGGGTTTTCTGCGTTTCGACCTCACTGTCGGGAAGTTATCAAGCGAGTATTCGCCTCCGTAGCAGTCCCGAAGTTCATCGCAACGATCGCGCATTTTAGTCAGCACATCAGCATAGTCCGCGTCGCCAACGAAGTTCTGAAGTTGCTTTGGGTCTTTCTCCAGGTCGTGCAGAAACTCGCCTTCAGGCATGTTTTCGAAGTAGCGGGCGTATACGTATCGCGAGCCGCGTACGCCTTCAAATTTTGGAATCCGTGCATTGTCGAACAGATGCTCGCAGAGGAAGTCGTTTCGCCAGTTTTCCGGTTGCTTGCCATACACAAGGGGCATCAAGTCCCGGCCCTGGTGCGACGCCGGCACGTTGCCGCAAGCCACCGCCATCATCGTCGCCGGAACGTCAACGTTCAAAGCCATGTTGTCTACTACGCGGCCCCGCTTTTCGTTTGGCACGCGTGGATCGAACACTACCAGTGGCACGCGCAGAGATTCTTCGAAGTGGCTCCACTTGCCGGCGAAACCGCGAGATCCTTTGTAGTAGCCATTGTCGCCGATGAAGATGACCACAGTGTTCTCGCCGAAGCCCAGCCGATCCGCTTCGCCCAAAATGCGCCCCATCACACGATCCAGTCCAGTGATCATGCGATAGTAGGCTTTCACGTTCTTCTGGTATTTTTCCGGTGTGTCCCAGCGCCAAAACCATCGATCGCGGTGCATGCAGTCTTGCAGGAATTCCGGCAACTGTTCCCAGTAGTCGGTCGAGACCAACGGCGGTGGAATCTTCACGTCGTCGTACAATCCGTCTTCGGCCTTCGGCCAAGGAAAGTGGTTCTCTTTGTCACTGTCCTCGGCGTGAGCCGCATTGAAGCTGATGGAAAGACAGAAGGGCTGGTCCTTTGCGCAGGCTTGGAGAAACTCGATCCCCCGGTCGCCGACGATCTCCGTCAAATGCCGCAATGTTCCGTCTGCCTGTTTCTTGAAATACGGATTGCGATTCAGCGGCACGAAGGAATCGAACATCCGCTCTTTGGCTCCCTGCGGTACACCCACACCGAACTTGCCAATGAAACCGGTACGGTAGCCGGCTTCGCGAAGCAACACGGGGTAGCTTTCGTCGATGAAATCGTTCGCGATGGGGGGCGTGCCGAACGTGAACTTGTGCGAGCGTTCCCATAGGCCAGTAAATATCGTGGCGCGGCTGGCTGCGCAGATTGACGTGGTGACGAAGGCATTCTCGAACCGTACGCCCTCTTTCGCCAGTCGGTCAATCGTGGGCGTCTTCAAGATTGGATGTCCCGCGCAGGCGAGCATGTCGGCTCGATGATCATCGGAAAGGAAGAAAATGATGTTCGGCGGTCGTTCCGTGGCATGGGTATTCGCGGCGGGGTGCAGCGAGGCCAGAAGGGTTATTGCTGCTGTCAGAATCAGCCTAACGCGAAAACACGTTGGACGGGGTTTGAGATGCATAATCGAGCCTCCTGGTGGACGTTTCATGGTGGAGAATACGTGACAAACCACGCTATCCGGCGTTCATTGGAACCCAACATCTGAAACCGCACATTTGTTCTGGTCCGGATCTATCTAAAGGACCGTAGCCGAACCACGCCGACCGTGCGGAAACCATGATGGCAGACGCGGACATGATTGACAATCCTCTGGAAATATCCCCAAAATTCAGTAGGCTTCACGCTTACCGTCACATCATGAGGCGTCTATGCGAGTCAACTGCCTACACTGCAACCATCCGCTGAGCATCTCCGCCGATCATCTGGGCGGCGAGGTCGCGTGCCCGCACTGCCACGGGACGGTCCGTCTGCCCGAGGCGGATGCCTACGAAGTGGAAGAACGGCGACCCTCGGCCAACGTCACCGGCTCATGGCTCAGCAATAGCGTTTCGGGCTTCGTTTCCGTGATCGCGCACATGGGCCTCCTGTTGCTCTTTGCCATCGTTACCTGCGACTATCGGGGCGGAGGTGGCGGAGAGGGCGAAGAGGTACTGATCGCCGAACTGCCGGTCGAGAACCTGAGCGAGAACCCCGACGAGGAATTAGACGCGGACGACGCGGCAGCAGAGGCAGAAGAATCAGAAGACTTGGACGAGACATTGGTGGAGGTCAACCCAATGGACTCGTCCGATGGCGATATGCCGGAGATAGACCCGGTGAAACTTCTGCCCGGCGGCGCGTCTGGTGGCGGGTCGCCTGCAATCTCGGCGTTGGCCGGTGGGGGAGGCGGTTTGGGGGAAGGCGCGTCCTTTATGGGGCTGCACGCCAAAGGCACGAGGTTCTGTATCATCGCCGATCGCTCAGGCAGCATGGAGGGGCCCAAGCTGTCCTTCGTCAAGGAAGAGATACTAGAGACTCTCACGACGATGGGCAGCCGCGGCCGTTTCCAGTTGATCTTCTTCAATACGCGAGAACTGGCCTACCGGCAGCCCGGTTGGCGGCATCCTCGAAAAGATCGTGCCGATGTGGCGGCTTGGCTGCAAACGGTAAATGCTGGAGGCGGCACGTATCCCACGCCTGCATTCCGAGTCGCCTTTTCGCTGTCACCTCGGCCAGACGCCATCTTCTTCATGACAGACGGCCAGTTTCCGGAAAACGTTGTGGATGAAGTCGCAAACTTGAATCGTGCCGGTGGCAAGAAGGTCCAGATCCACACGATTTCGTTCATGGACACCAGTGCGGAAACCCTGATGCGAAGGATCGCCAGCGATTCAGGCGGCAGGTACCGGCATGTATCGGGATTCTAGCTGAGGGGTGGTTGGAGAACGACAAGACGCCAATGACGAACATGTCGACACCTAGCTATCCGCATCCCGCTGCCCGCATTGTCGCCGTAGTTTTCTTCTGGGGCATGTCTTCGACCTTGGGTTTCGCCGCAGATCGGATTGTGCTGCGCAACCTTGACATCATTTCCAACAAGACGGTGGCCGGCTTCGACGAGGACGGTGTTCGGCTGAATGACTCGTCGTTGATTACCTGGGATCAGATCGAGCGAGGCAGAGTCGCCCCGGATAGCCAAGCGGCATTCGATCAGATGCTGCAGGATCTGGGCACGCATTTGTACCGGATTCGGCAGCGATTGACGCTGGGCGATTATCGCGACATTCTACCACACGCCGAAGCCGTGTACCCGCGTTACGTCGGTCGCAAGAGCGAAACGGCTTACATGGTGTTTCAAGCCCTGATGTGGTCCCGTCTAGCGGTCGGTCGAAGAGAGCAGGCGGTTGAACCGTACTTGCG
Organism: uncultured Pirellulaceae bacterium; assembly: GCA_964617665.1. Lineage (GTDB taxonomy): Bacteria > Planctomycetota > Planctomycetia > Pirellulales > Pirellulaceae > JADHUC01. The sequence continues at coordinate 32,309 of CAZUAH010000048.1, read as the reverse complement.
CTGCCTTGACTATCTTAGATCCGTTGCACCTTCAAGGGTATCCCTGCCTGGTGATCGACGGTTGCGATTCGATTCGGCCACTGGAATGACGCCGGAACTGCAGCCCGTCTGGTTCGACATGGAGGCCGCCAAATCGTCGTTAGCCGGCATATTCGGAGCAGTGGCCGAAATGCAGCCGCCTCGGCCGGAGGGCACTAGAGTGTACTACGGCACGTTGGCGCTGGCCGCTGGCGAATCGGATGCTGCGTTTCGTGTCTTTTCAGGCATCGAAGGCGCACATCCTGCGATGATCCAATTGCGCGATATCGCCATGGCCCAATGCGAAATAGCTGCAGGGAAGCCCGGCACGGCGTTGAGCACTCTGGAACAGAACTTGGACAAGTTCGCACCCACCAACAAGCCGCTTGCGGTCTACTGGTTGGGTATGTCCAGACAGCAGAGCGACGACGAACGCGTCCGTCGTGAGGGCATCCTTCAATTGCTCCATTTGCCGGCGATTCACGGCAAACAGTTCCCCGAGTTGGCCGCGGCCGGGCTGTACCAAGCGATGCAGGCTTTTGCCGCAGTAAACGACGAGGATAGCCGTGCTGCTGTGCGTAGGGAGTTGCTTGACCAGTATGGTCAGACGTATCATGCTGCCAAGGTTAAGGCAGAACTGAGTCCGAAAAGCGATCCTTAAGGGAAAATCATGACAAAGGAAACCAACGAGCGACTGCGCTTTTTCCCTTCCCGTTTGGTGCAAGGTCGTCTTTGCCCAACAATCGTAGTGTTGCTGCTGGCAGCCTTATTTGCGGCGTGGTGCGCACCGGCGAGTCCTGTATGGGCACAAGCCGAAGACGAAACGCTGGACGACGGACTGGCAGAACCGGACGCGACTACTCCAACGGACTCGGATGCCCCGCCGAAAGAGCGATCACTGTTGGATACGCTAATCGACGGTGGGTTTGTGGGAGTGTTGATCCTTCTGCTTTCGATGGTAGCCGTTGGGTTCGTGGTCGAGCACGCGTTGACGATTCGCAAAAGCGTACTGATGCCGGACTACGTAATAACCGAACTGGACGAATTGATCAGCCAAAACCGAATCGACGATGCGATCGAGGCCTGCAACGAGCCACAGAACCAGTCGCTGGTGGCCTATGTGGTGCTGGCAGGACTCGAACGCTACAAGGGCTCGGAGTTCGGTTTCGCCGAGTATAAGGCCGCAGTGGAGGAAGCGGGCGAAGACCAAACGGGTCGGCTTTACAGAAAGACCGAGGTATTGGGGCTGATTGGCTCGATCGCGCCAATGCTGGGATTGACCGGTACGGTTTTGGGCATGATCACCGCCTTCAACACCATCGCGGCTTCGGGCGGCATGGCCAAGCCTGACGAGTTGGCGGGCGGTATTGGCCAGGCATTGGTGACCACGCTGATGGGGCTTGTGGTGGCGATTCCCACGATGATCGCCTTCAGCTACTTCCGCAATCGCATCGACTCGATCGTTGCGGAAGCCGGCAAATGCGTCGAACAGATCATGATGCCGCTGGGACGAAGGAAGTGATGCTAGGACAGCGGTAAGCTGGAACGCGCAATGCGACTGACCAAACACAAACGATCGACAACGGCCGGCATCAATATGACGCCGATGATCGACATTGTGTTCTTGTTGATCATCTTTTTCATGACGGTTTCGCAGGTTTCGGAGATCAAAAAGGAACGGTTGGAACTGCCGAAGCTTGCGGGCACTGAAGACCAGAAACGCACATCGCTGACCGTGAACGTCGATCAGGCTGGGGAAATCGTCGTATCCGGCAACCGGATCACGAATACCGAACTGCTGACGTTTGTTTCTCTGGAATTGGCTAAGGTAGGCGAAGATGCAGATCGCCTATCCGTGGTAATTCGGGGCGACGAGCGCGGCGATTGTCGGACGGTGAATGAGATAATGGAATCGTTGGCCCTCATGGATGTGAAGAAGGTACGGATCGCGGTCCAGGTTCCCGAGTAGACACAATGAAGCTGAGCAGCCGCAAAGTTCAACGAGAAACGAAGATCGAGCTGTCGATGACCAGCATGATCGACGTTGTGTTCTTGTTGCTGATCTTCTTCATGACGACGGCCAGTTTTGTCAAGACCGAACGGAACTTGGATTCGACGATCAAGGTAAAACAGCGATCCGCCAGCGGCTCGGCCAACGACCTTGAACCTGCAATCATTGAGATTACGCAAGGCACCTCCGGTTTTGTGTACAAGGTGGGCGAACGGGAGATCGTGTCAGACGTGGAACTGACCAATCTGTTGGAGCAGTTCGACAATAAAGCGGACGGTGCCTTCGTCCGCGTGAGTGCCGAAGCGCCCTATCGCATGGCGGCGGCGGCGATCCAATCCTGCAAGTCTGCCGGTTTCGGCGTAGTATCATATGTCCCGCTGAAATCGCGCGAGGAATAACGTGCGTTCTCATCAGCATAGCCTCGTCCTTCTCGGAATCGCGTTTCTGCAGTTCGCGATTGCGGCTACGCTGCCCTTATCACCCGCCCGCGGTGACGACGACGACTCGATCACGCAGTTTCTGAACCGTCTCGGACTGACTGACCTCGAGATCATGCATTTGGAGAAGGTGATTGAGAAAGACCTCCCCAAGGAGAAGAAAGTCACCCTCGCCAAGCGACTGGCCGATCTATACGCAGGCGAATTGATGACCGCTACGGGCGACGAGCAGAAATCACTGGATCTTCATCAGCGCATTCAGAAGCTAACACAAAGAGTCCCCCAGGCTGATACCCCGGCGCTTCAGGTGATGCTGCTGCAAGCCGACTTTAAGCATGCAGAATCGCTCGTCACCGAATGGATCGCCAATCCCGCCTATTTCGAAGCCCGCGACGAAGCCAGCGGTATTCTCGCGAAAATCACTCCTGAACTGAACCGCTTTCAGGAACAGCTCAACACGCAAGCCGATGACCTCGCGGACCTTATCGACGACATGGAAGACGAAGACGAGCGCGAGGCGAAGGAGAACGAGTTGCTGCTCCTGCAGGCTGTCGCGAGCCGAGCGACATACCACGCCGGTTGGGCCAACTACTATCTCGGCTTGACGAAGAAAGAATCGGGCGAAAACGACTTCAAGGTTGCTCGCGATGTATTCCGCAGATTCCTGGATATCGGAAACGAGTCGTACAAGGAGTTGGATGCGGAATGGCTGGGGTTGGAGTCTGGTTGGCGGTCAGGTGCTCTGATTGGGTTGGGGCTAACCGAAGCCGCAGCAGACGATTTGGATGCCGCTAGAACGTGCTTCAAGCTGTTGGACCACGCTAGCGTTCCGCTGGAGATCCGGGATCAAGCTTCGTATTGGTATGTCCAAGGCATGCTGAATGCGGGCAAATACGATGAGGCTGGCAGACACGCCAAAGAGAAGATCGCTGAGTACACGGCAGATGCCACAAAGGGCAAGGTCAGTCTTTGCGTGAGCCTGGTTCGAGCAGCATTCGGCGACCGCAGTGAAACCGTGTCCCAGGAGAAAAGCGAGCTTGGCGTACTCGGTTTGGAAGGCTTGGCTAGACTCGGGCAACGCCGAACCGTTCGTCAGCTGCTGGACAAGTACGATATCACGCTTCCGTCGGGTGGCGGTTTCTTCCTTCGATGGATCGATGCGCGACGACTGCTTGCGACCGCGGAACAGAGCAAGAAGCCGGACGACTACCAGGCGGCTGTCAAAGCCCTGACCTCAGCACTGGCGGCACCGGATGCTAATGATCACGTCAGTTCAGCGGCGCAATGCCGTTACGAATTGGCCTGGTGCCACTACCAGCTTGGGCAATACGAAGATGCGGGCAAGCAGTACAAGCAGGCGGTCACCGGTCTCAAGGCTGCTGACGCGAAAACGGCCGCAGAATCAGCCTGGATGGCATTTGTGTCCTACCAGAAACTGAGCAAGACCAAGCCTCAGTTAGCGGCAGCCGCTGTAGATGTCCTGGAAACACTGAAACGGGATTTCCCCGACCACCCGTACGCCAAACGTGCTGATTACTACATCAAGAAACTCCAACAGGCTTCCGCCCCGCCCAAGGAAACAATCGCCAAGCTTCAGAAGATCGAGCCCAGCAATCCGTTATATCTTGCGGCACGCTACGACATCTGCGTGCTAACGCACCAGTTGCGGTCTAGGGTCGGCAGGGATGGCAAGGGGCAGGTAGCTGCTGATTTGTACGAAGCCGTGAGAGAGTATCTCGCGGCGGCTCGCAATGATGGGGATGATGGCCGAAAGCTTAAGTGTTGCCTGCTGGCGACTGATGTGGCATTGAATGGGCCACGGCCCGAGGAGTCCGTGGCCACGTCATTCCTGGATCAGGGGGCGTCGCTGGTTCAGCGGTTGCCTTCGAGCGATTCGTTGGTCGCGCAGTACCACTTTCGTCGTTTACAATTGGCCAGCCGGCAAGGCGATGACCAAGCACGACGCACACATGCGGATTGGCTGATCAACAACGCAGCAGGCTCGAGCTACGAGATTCCCGCCCTGGTTGTCGCGGCAAAGGCCGTCGACGATAAGTTGAAAACGGCGACGGACGAGCAGAAGAGAGCACTGCACGAAGAGGCTTTAGCCACTTACGCCCGGCTGGCCAAACGCGAGGGCGATTCCGTAGAAGCGATTTCAACGCGGAAGAACGCGAGAATCGCCACCTCGAAGGTAGCTTACTACGCATCCCAACTTGGACGCTTCGATGAAGCCGGCCGACACCTGGGTAAGTTGCTAGCGGCTTTCCCTAAAGACAAGAGCTATCTGCGACGCGCGGGCTTGGCTTACTTCAATGCTGGGAGTCACGACAAGTCGCTTCCGCATTGGCGGACGGTGCTCTCTGGTGTATCGAAAAGCTCGGACGAATGGTACGAAGCGAAGTACTACCAGTTAAGGTGTCTCTTCAACACCGATCCCGAGACTGGGAAGAAGGTGCTTCGGCAGTTCAAGCTGTTGCACCCGAACTTAGGTCCCCCGGCGTGGAAACACAAATTCGAGGGGTTGGTACAACCTAAGTTGTGAAACTTTCTAAAGTAATCCCCCCTATCCATTCGAAACATAAAATCGGAAGGTTTGTTCCGAAACGTACTTTGCACATGCGTTGTGCGTTTCGCGTGCAGAACGAACTGAGTAGGGGGGGATCCTACCTAGTGACGTTGCTCTGCTTCTGCGGCGATGAGCGGAAACGCCCATTCCGCGGATTCTAGCGAGGACGTCTCCCGCTCAACCCTACCACGCTGAGGTACCGGCTTGTTGGTGATCGGGCTCTTGCATGATGGGGAAGATGGAACAAACTTCTCCATTTTACGGATTTTACCCAAATTCCTCACGTTCCGATTGCCGATGGTTATTAGTGAGGCGCAGATCAGAGGGAGCTGAGTCTTAGCCACGCAGAAGCGTAACGACAGTCAAGCCCTGACCCAGTTGTCTGTGAAAAGCCGGTCCCCCCACACCGGCAAACGCGGACCTTAACGGTTGGTGTCACAGGCAGGGGGCATGACACTGTGTCGCGGCTTTCCAGCCCGGCGCAGTAATAGCGAGTCAACGAGAGAGTTATGGAGAACCTGCGATGAAGGTGTTCACAACTGGTCAGGTCGCTAAGATCTGTAAAGTGGCCCCGCGCACGGTCAGTAAGTGGTTCGACTCGGGCCGCCTAAAGGGATACCGGATTCCCGGCTCCCAAGACCGACGCATTCCCAGGGAATACCTGATTAAATTCCTCAAAGAGCATGGCATGCCCCTCGGCGATCTCGAAGACGAGGCAATGGCCAAGGTGCTGATTGTGGCTCAAGATCAGGTACTAGTGGAAAACTTGAAGCGTGAGTTGCCACCCGAGAGGTCGTTCAAGGTTGCCGTTGCAGCCAGCGGTTTCGAGGCCGGCATTCAATCGGAAAGTTTTCACCCCGATTGCATAATCGTGGATTTTTCGATCGGCAAGGTGGAAGCCTTGCAGATTTGCCAGAATCTGCGAAAGAACATGGACTTTACCGAGACGATTCTGATCGCGTTGTTGCCGGACGACGGGCAACCGATGAGTTTCGACCGTTCCGCTATCAACGAGACCTTTAAGAAGCCGTTTGACGCGCGACTGCTAGCCGAACGTCTGCGGACATTGATTGGCGCGAAGAAGGAATTGGTCTAGCCGACCATCGCTCCAACCGCGAAAGCGGTCGGGCATTCCATATCGCCGCGTTGCCCTAACCGTCGTGATTAGACCCACACTGCGGATACAACAGGCATTACGGGGGGACGAATGAATCGACCCGTGGAGACGCCGGGGTTCCCGGCCCCGGTCTCCGCTACCCCGTGTTTCGACAAACGCCCGTTTTCGGGCGTTTTTTTTTGTTATCATTGTCTCCGAGCCGCGGTTTCTCTGCATAAAGAGATGTTTGGGTCCAGAAAACCACGACGGCGGTTCCTGTGGATCCTGACTTGCCGCGCTGTTTCGAGATGTAACAAAGCCAATGAGTAGCGACCTTTCCCATTTCGACGAGCACGGGGCGAGCCGTATGGTCGATGTGGGCGACAAGATGCCGTCAGATAGGTTCGCTCGCGCGAGCGGCCGCGTACGCATGGCGCCGGAGACCCTCAAACTGATCCGTGACGGGAAAGCTGCAAAAGGCGATGTACTTGAAGTAGCACGATTGGCTGGTATTATGGCTGCAAAGCGCACTGGCGAGTTGATTCCGCTTTGCCACCCCTTGGGCTTGGATGCCGTAAAGGTGGACTTCGAATTCGCCAGCGAGGAGGAACTCGCCATCACCTCGCAGGTAAGCGTAACGGCAAAGACGGGCGTGGAAATGGAAGCGCTCGTATCCGTGACCGTGGCGGCATTGACCATCTACGATATGTGCAAGGCAGTGGATCGCGATATGGTCATCGATAGTGTACAACTGGATGAGAAATCGGGAGGGCGCAGAGGGCACTACGTTCGTACTCCCGACTAGGCGTTTCGCACGAGAACATAATCCATGATCCCCGTTATTCGAAACCTATCAGCCGCCAAATCGCGTCTGAAGGATCTGTACAGTCCGATCGCGAACGAAATGGCCGGAGTCGAAGTCGTTCTGCGCGGGCAGATGCAGAGCGACCATGCGTTCGTTGATGAACTTGTCCGATATGGCTGCCATCTCGGTGGAAAGCGTATGCGTCCCGCTTTGCTGTTGTTGAGCGGCAAGGCAGTAGGCGAGCTGAACTCCGACCACGTTGCGCTGGGCGCCGTCGTCGAGATGATTCATGCGGCCACGCTGATCCACGATGATGTCCTGGATGAAGCGACTACCAGACGCCACCTCGCGACGGTCAATTCGCGATGGGATAACGAGGCCAGCATTCTATTGGGCGATTTCCTCTTCAGTCGAGCATTGCGACTGGCAAGTACGCTGGACAGCACATACGCAAGCCGAGTGATCGGAGAATCTACCAGCGTCCTTTGTGAAGGGGAGTTGCGTCAGAAGGGCACACGGGGAGACTTCGGTTTGGGCGAAAAGGACTATCTGAGCATCATCGAGGCCAAGACGGCGGAGTTGTGCGCTTGTAGTTGTAAGCTGGGGGCGCATTTTGCTGGGGCGAACGAAGCGACCGAAGATCAGATGGAAGCTTACGGCCGATACCTCGGAACCGCGTTTCAGATCGCCGACGACGTGTTGGATGTGGTTGGGGACGAGGCCGCCACTGGAAAGTCATTAGGAACTGATCTGGACAAGCAGAAGCCCACTCTGCCGGTGATTCGAGTGTTGGAACTTGTTGACGATAGTGAACGTGAGAGGCTGCAGCAGGCTCTAGAGGGCGAAACTGAACTGAGGCACGAGATTTTGGCCGAGTACCTGGACCGGTATGATGCGATCTCTTATGCACGTGAAAAGGCCGTTGCGTACGCTGAGCGAGCTCGGCAGCAATTGGCCGATCTGCCGCCGGAAGCACCGGTCGAAGCGTTAAACACGCTGACAGATTTCGTCGTTACACGCTCCATCTGAACGAGGGCTGCAGGGCTCTTCGCGTACTCTGTGTCGGCGGCGAATGCACCACATCGCCCGTAGGTTCACTCTGATTGACGGCCCCTATCAGCACGGCTATATTCGCGCCGTCGTACGCACGTACCTGAATCCGAGGGGGAGCCATGTTCTTATTGGAAAGCTATGCACTGGCAGTCGTCTTTTGTGTGATCACGATGCTTTGCTGGGGGTCGTGGGCCAATACACAGAAACTGGCGGGTAAGACGTGGCGGTTCGAGTTGTACTATTGGGACTACGTGTTCGGCGTGCTGCTGATGGCGTTGATTTTCGCCTTCACCTTGGGAAGCATGGGAACGGAGGGGCGAGGCTTTGTTGACGATATATCGCAGGCGGATTCATCCAGTCTCGGCTATGCGTTTCTGGGTGGTGTCGTCTTCAACATCGCCAATATCTTGTTAGTGGCCGCAATAGCCGTCTCTGGAATGTCGGTCGCCTTTCCCGTTGGCATTGGATTAGCCTTAGTCCTTGGTGTGTTGATCAACTACGCCTCCGAAAGGACAGGCAATCCAATACTGCTGTTTTTGGGGGTAGCGTTCGTCGCTGTCGCCATCATCCTTGACGCTCTGGCCTACGGCAAGCTTCCCGGTCAGAGCAAGGGCGGTGGAAAGAAAGGCCTGATTCTCTCCGTGGCCTGCGGCATCCTCATGTCTCTGTTCTACTTCCTCGTCATGCAATCCATGGCCAAGGTGGAAGTCCCGGTGGGCCGACTGCCGGTGGCAGAGGCCCAGGACCTGGATCCGGACGCAGTAGTGGACGGAGTCGTGGCGCGCGACGTTACAAGCAAGTACATGAAGCTCGGATCGTTGCAGTCCGGCAAGCTGACGCCATTCACGGCCAACGTTGTCTTCTCGCTCGGAATCGTCTTGAGCACTTTCGTCTTCAACACGTTTATCATGCTCAAACCAATCGAAGGCGAACCTGTCCCGTTGTCGGCCTATTTCAAGGGCAGCTTTGGCGACCACATCTGGGGAATAATGGGAGGCTGTATCTGGGCGGTCGGTATGACGCTAAACGTTGTCGCCGCCAACTTGGCCGGTCCAGCGATCTCGTATGGACTTGGGCAGGGAGCGACGATGGTGGCGGCCATTTGGGGCGTGTTCATCTGGAGGGAATTCCGCGACGCACCGCCGGGGACTAATCGTCTGATATGGCTTATGTTTGCGGGATACGTTATCGGCTTGGGCTCGGTGATTGTGGCACGACTGATCTAACACACCGGAGGGATAAACCGTGACCGACGCGAAGAATGGTGCAATTGTCGTCGTGGGCAGCAGCAATACGGACATGGTAGTCAAGTCCGATCGGCTTCCCGCTGCCGGCGAGACGGTAACCGGCGGTCAGTTTGTCATGGCTCCTGGCGGGAAGGGCGCCAATCAGGCGGTAGCTGCCGCGAGACTTGGCGCGAAAGTAACGTTCGTTGCGAAAGTCGGCACGGATATGTTCGGCGATCGAGCGATCGAAGGCTACGAGCAGGACGGCATCGTCACCGATCTGATCATGCGCGATCCCGAGCATCACACCGGGGTTGCACTAATACTGGTTGACGGTGCAGGCGAGAATCTGATTTCCGTCGCCTCAGGCGCCAACCATGCGGTAGCGCCCGCGGACTTGGATGCAGCAGTCGAACGGATTCGTTCGGCAAGCGTGCTGATGCTGCAGTTGGAATGTCCGATGGACACAGTATCGCGCGCGGCGGAGATTGCCGCCGAATCCGGCGTTGCTGTTGTACTAGATCCGGCACCAGCCCCAGACGGACCGCTGGACGCCGAGTTATTGAGAAACGTCACCTATCTGACACCAAACGAGACCGAGGCCACGCGACTGACGGGAGTACAGGTGACCGACGAATCCTCGGCTGAGGTTGCTTCCGAGAAGCTACTGGCCGCCGGTGCTAGTAACGTGATCATAACGCTCGGCTCGCAAGGGGCGTTGGTTGCCGGCCCCGAAGAAAGCGTCCTCGTGCCTAGTCATGCTGTAGACGCCACCGATAGTACGGCAGCCGGCGATGCCTTCAACGGTGGACTCGCCGCTGGACTGGCCAGTGGCATGTCGCTTCGTGACGCAGTGCAGCAAGCCAATCTGGTCGGAGCCCTTTCAGTGACAAGGTTGGGCGCTCAACCATCGCTGCCGACTGCTGACGAAGTCAAACGATTCGCCGAATCTCGTTAACGGCTTACGCAGGCAGATCATCGAGCGGGGGACGCCAGACTGGCAGCCGCGGCAACAGTACTCGCGTCGTTTCCGAGGCCACACGCGTCGACGCCGTAGTGCGATCGGTTGCCAGTGCCTCGTCGATGTCAACGTGCCCAAGAAGGAGCTGGGTGAACTCGGGCTCACCGCATTGAACGTGGTTTCGTCCGAGGCGGCCGCACGTCAGTCTGACGCTTCTCTTAGTGATCTCCAATACGCGCTTCTGGCCATCCACCCCGAAGCCTAAATCGCATGGAATCTCCAGCCCACCTTCGGTGGCCCGTCTATGCAGTTCTGGCTTAAGTAGCGAAACCAGACGCTGTGCGTCCAGGAGCTTGACCATGAACACCAACCCGCCTTCGTCTTCCGAACAACGGTTCACGCCGCCAGCTGCGGCGATCATCTGATGCAAGGGATGATGGCAAGGCGCATCCAATTGGATCTCATGCACGTCGTTTTCTATTGCGTCGCTGCAGATACGAGCCAGAAGACGCCAGTCACCATCAGGCCGCCGCTCGGAGGTCACTAGCTCAACAATCCGCCCTTCCTTCGCGAAAGCGTAGCCAACGACGGGATGCAGTGTATCGTCCAACTCCAGTTTGGGCGATCCTTCGATGGCGATGTAGATTCGATCGCACGCTTGCCGAGCTATGAGCCATCGCCAGTACGTTTCGCTGCGTACCAAGGAGCCAAAAGCACCACGCGTACCCTCCTCGTAAAGACGCCCAAGTGCGGCTTGCTCCACGTGACGCCAGAAACGGATGTGCAAGTCTGGGGCGGGATTCTTCAGCAGTGTGCGTTCGCGTGAACCTACCTCGCTCAGGTGCGACAAGATGTGACGCGGTCCTGCTGTCGAGCAGTCCATCCCACCACAACGGACCCACCCACGCTTCTGATAGAACTGCGGTCTGGCGGTGCGCAACAGACCGAGAACAGCTCCGTTGTCGATCATGCGCCGTTCGGCCATGTCCAGCAACGTCGTGCCGCAGCCTTGGCCGCGGAATTCTGGAAGTGTGGCCAAGTCGCTTACGCATGAAACCGGCAGGATCGACGCGCCGAATTGCATCTCCCGGTCGGCGACACGAACGTGCGCGACAATATGCTCTCGGCGCTTGATTAGCAGGCGGTCGTTTGGCTCGTAGGATGGTTCGTCCAACTGCGACTGAAACTCGCCCATCGACGGTTCGCCGAAGACTGCGAGGAGCAATTGATGAACTTCCGGATGATCGCCGGCGATGCCCGTGGTGAATTGAAACGCGTCTTGCTCTTCCGCTGGCGAAACAGGTCGACGCGCGTGTTCCGTCGCGCGCGAGGAAGCGTAACTCATTGCCCCGAATCCTTCCTCTCGGATGTTGCGATCCGTCCTCCTCGTTCCCTCTGAGCGGATAGATTAAGGTGCTGCGCCGCAAAGGTCCAGTAGGAGTGGGCGTAAAGTTTCCTCAGAAAATAGACAAAATGAAAATTCGCGTGAAGCGAAAGGCAACTCTCTTCGAAGCTCAAACGCCAATCGATCGAGCGTATCGGTCGCTTTCGTCTCGTCCGACGAAAGCAAATCTCGTAAGGCGAGATTCGCCTTTTCGATGTTCAGATGTCGTTCTTTGCGTTGCCCCTTAGGCAGTTGCTCATGTATCCACTCAGCCTTGTGTGCGACGAGGTGATCGACTTCGGGGGACCGTTCCACATGTCGCTCGGGATGATAGCGGAACTCACGCAACAGTTGTCTCGTCCGGCGCAACTCGTCGCGGAGATCTTTTGAGTCGTTCTCAAACAACAGGGCAGTCGCCGATAGTGTCATGAATTCCGGCGGGCTCACGCCGAAGAATCGATGGATGATCTCGTCGGTCAATTGATCGTACTTCGCGCCGCCGATCCCGTGAAGAAACAGGTCGCCGAGCACTAGACGGGCAAACATCGTTGTGATTAGTGCCCTTGGGCGAATCTTGATCCCTTTGGCGGCGAAACCATGGAGTTGCTCGGCTGCGCAGTCGGCGGAGAGCTTCAGGCTGATGCGAATCTGTCTACGATCGGTCAGTTCCAGGCCGTCCCTGCCGGATCGCACGAAAATACGCTCACGGTGAGGTGATTCGCTGGTCCATACCCAGAATGGGGCTTCAAGCCACTGGCCATCCATCGCCAGATCTGGGACGGGATGTGAATGGCTGCGAATCCGGTGACTGCGGCGGTAGTCCTTCAGGGACGTGTTGTGGATTTCGTGAAACCGGCTCAGGTTAGCGAGCAGATGTGCCGTGAAGCAACAAAACGCGTCGGTTTGGCAAATGACACTCAGCGGCAGCTCTAACGTGTTTTGCCCCCAATCGCCTTCCAAGCGATGCCGCGCCATTGCGATCGAGTAGCCCACGTTGCGGCATCCTCGAGATGCTTCGACGGCCGACGGCCATAACTGACGAATGAGAGGATCAGGCACATGGTCGGCCACGGTTCGCTCGACGCGGTCGCCAAACGACCGGAAACATGCTTCGTCTGCGATGGCCCGTTCTTCATACGGAATCGCTTCGACAACCCGGTCAAACGAGATAGTGGCAATATGTCGGTCGGACTGCGACCCGGCGGGGACGCGAATCGATGGATTCCGAAGGATATCGTTGTCGACAAGAAAATTGACTGCATTTGCCTGTAAACGATCGGCTATTGATGACAAGGCGAAGTTCTTGAACCAGACGCCCGCATGGAACAACTGCGGCTGGTGTCCCGCCAATATGATCGGCCGATCTTGGTGAACTGGTCGATCCACGTCGCGATAAGCGGTCGTGTATCGCTGGGCCTCATTCAAGAACTGGTGGCGAGCATCCTGGATCAACTGGCGCAAGGAGCGGCCATGAAGGTCGCAATCGTATTTTTTGGACAACGAGAGATTCGATTCGAGCAACGATCCCGCCTGATCCAAGGGCGGATCGATCAGGGCCTCGCCGTGTCCGCGAGGAACGCGAAATGACTTGTACACTGACGCGGCGGGCATCGACAGGCTGCTAACTGTGCGTGGTGGAATTGGACGATTGCCCTAATGTAACATCTACCCTGGGATTCCTGTAGGACGGGCTTCCAAGTCCGTACCCGGTTTCGGAACGGACTCGGAACTCCGCTCAAGGAATCCGGACGCTTCAGCCGCCTGAATGCCGCGGTCCAACACCTCGTAGTAATGGTCCAGCCGCGTGGTAGAGTCGTCCAAGGCGCCGCCGAAGGATCTGGCTTCGTCCAGATAAATCAACGGCACTGGGAGCTCGACAATCGTCATTCCGAGGGCTGCTGCCTGGACCCAAAGCTCCAAAGGCATGGCGTAACCGGGTTCGGTCAAACGAAGTTGCTTCAACGATGCGACGCGATAAGCCTTGAAACCGCAGAACGCATCGGTCAAACTGAGACCCAGACGTCGGTTAACTTCGGCGGTGACTTGTTCGTTGATTTGGCGACGAGCGGCGGGCGGTTTGCTATCTCCCGCAAAGTTTGTCAGGTAGCGGCTGCCCGAGACGATATCAACGCCGTGGCAAGATTCGATGAACTCCGGAATCCGTTGTGGCTCATGCTGGCCGTCACAATCAATCGTAACGACACAGTCAAAGCCGTTTTCAATGGCAAACTGAAAGGCACTTATCAGGCCGGCCCCGTACCCGCGGTTCTCCGGATGAGCCACCAGACTTATGTCATTGCGGGCCGCAAGCAACTCGGAAGTCCCATCGGTGGAGCCATCGTCCACAACCAGGACTTCCGACGCATACCGGCAGACTTCGTCAAGGACGTCGTCCACGAATCGGACTTCGTTGTACACCGGCAGGGCAGTCAAGGACCGAAAGGACATGGGTATTTTGTCGTTCTTGGAAGAAAGTGGTCGAATATCAATCGTTCTTTGCGGGACATCCCATTCTAGGGGTTCAGCTTGAACAGTCAACGCACGCGAAAGAGGTCGCTTTCATGGCAGATGTAACCGCAACGGCGAAGAAGATCATAACCAACGTGGAAAAGGTGATCGTGGGCAAGCGCCAGCAGTTGATCCTGTCCCTGGTCTCCTGGTTTTGCGAGGGGCACATTTTGCTGGAAGACGTGCCGGGGGTAGCCAAGACCATGCTGGCCCGGGCGCTATCGCGCAGTATCGGATGCTCGTTCAAACGCATCCAATGCACTCCAGATCTGCTGCCGACGGACGTGACCGGGGCGTCAATCTTCAATCAGAAGGTCAGTGAGTTCGAATTCCGTCCCGGGCCGGTTTTCGCCCAGTTGGTGTTGGCCGACGAGATCAATCGCGCGACCCCGCGTACTCAGGCTGCATTGCTGGAGGCCATGGCCGAGCGGCGAGTGACGGTGGATGGCGTAACACATACGCTTACCCCGCCATTCCTGGTCATGGCCACGCAGAATCCGGTGGATCACGAAGGAACGTTTCCCCTGCCCGAGGCGCAGCTTGACCGCTTTTTGATGCGGTTCAGTCTCGGCTATCCCACGATGGACGAAGAATTGAAGATGCTCGCTATGCTTCAACACGGCCATCCGCTGGAAGGACTCAAGCCTGTAGCATCGGCGGACGAGTTGGTTGCTTGTCAGGCAACCGTGCGGAATGTGCACGTGGACGAAAAGGTACGGCAGTACTTGATGCAGATCGTTCATGACACGCGCGATCACGAAGATCTGGCTTTGGGTGGCAGTCCCCGTGCTTCCATCGCCCTATTTCGCACTTCGCAGGCCATGGCGGCAATTCGAGGCCGAAAGTACGTTTTGCCCGATGACGTGAAACGCGTGGCGCCGTCCGTACTGACTCATCGCTTGATCCTGAGACCAGAGAGTCGCCTGCGCAAAGTGACTGCCGAGTACACGCTTAGCGAGTTGATTGCCGAGATCGCGGTGCCGACGCTGGACGAGGATCCAGACATTAATAGTGTTAAGGTCTAGCCCGTCTCGGGTTCGATCGACGCCGACATCGAGCCCTTGCACCTTCCAAGCATTGGATCTTTCCCGTAGGCGTGGATCTGGTCGCGTTTCAATTCCGCGTGCTCTCGGGTCGTGGTCAGGCAGATCGCGCGCCCGCCGTTGTCGACCTGCTCGGCAATTTGGAAGCCTCTTTCGGTCGTGTGGCCGAACAACTCCTTCATCATGCGGATCACGTACTCGTACGTATGGTCATCGTCGTCCCAGAGGATGACGTGATACCGAGGCTGCTGTTTTGGCCTCTGTCGCTCTTTCTCCTGCCGCTCGACATTCGTGTCTTCAGCGGGATCAGCCACTGCGGCGTTGCTTTTCTCGGCCAACAGGATTCTCTTTTCTCTTGAGTTTCGGATGAAAATCCCCAGGCGAGAAGGCGAAGGGAATGGTCGCATCAAGCCTAGCTCACTATATTGTAGCAACCCGGAGGGCAGTTAGAAGGATTAAAAGGTGTTAGACCCATGCCGAATCTAGATCAATACCTTGACGAGCAGCACGAGCAGTTTGAGGACGAATTGTTCGAGTTGTTGAGGATTCCGAGCATCAGCACGGATAGTCAACATGGTGAAGATGTGCGGCGTGCCGCAAGTTGGCTGGTCGACCATCTGACCAATCTTGGCATGGCGACAGAACTGATCGAAAACGGCGGCAACCCGATTATTTACGCCGAATCTGCTCCGGTGGACGGCGCACCGACCGTTTTGGTCTACGGTCACTACGACGTTCAGCCGCCCGATCCGCTGGATCAATGGAATTCGCCGCCGTTCGAGCCGACGGTCCGCGACGGAAACGTGTATGCCCGCGGCGCGACGGACGACAAGGGCCAGATGCTGACGCACGTCAAGAGCGCTCAAACATGGCTTGAGACAGAAGGCAAGCTCCCCGTGCGTTTGAAGTTCCTGATCGAGGGCGAGGAAGAAGTCGGCAGCGATTCGCTGTATCGTCTACTCGATCAGTCGGCCGAAAAACTCGCGTGCGATGTGGTCGTCGTCAGCGACACGTCGCAATTCGGACCCGGCCAGCCGGCGATCACGTACGGGCTGAAGGGTATCGCCTACTACGAGTTGCGGTTGAAGGGCCCTAAGCAGGAATTGCACTCGGGCACCTTTGGCGGTGCCGTTACGAACCCGGCAAACACGCTGGCCCGCATGATAGCCGCTTTGACTGACGACAACGGGCGTGTGCAAATCCCAGGGTTCTACGACGACGTGATTCCGCTTTCCGACCAGGAGCGCAGCCAGTTCGCCGAATTGCCTTTCGACGAGGCCGCCTTCATGCAGCAGATCGGAGTCGACGGTGTCAGCGGAGAACAGGGCTACTCGACGCTCGAGCGCCGTTGGGCACGGCCGACGTGCGATGTGAACGGCATTTGGGGCGGCTATCAAGGCGAAGGCGGCAAGACCGTTTTGCCTGCCGAGGCGGGCGCCAAGTTCAGCTTCCGGCTGGTTCCGAATCAAGACGCACAGAAGATCGCCGTAAGCCTAAGGCAGATGCTCACGGGACTCTGCCCGCCTGGGATCAAGATGGAATTGATCGACATGCATTCGGCCCCGGGTGTGCTAGTGTCGTTGGACAGCCCGTACATCGCGGCCGCATCGCGAGCCATCGAGCATGGGTTTGGTCGCAAGCCTGTGTTCATTCGCGAAGGCGGATCCATCCCCATCGTAACGGCCTTTTCCGAGAAGCTCGGAGTCGATACGCTACTGCTGGGTTGGGGATTGGACGACGATAACACTCACGGCCCCAATGAGAAGTTCTGTCTGGCCGACTTCCATCGAGGAATCAAGGCCAGCGCGTATCTGTGGGAAGAACTAAGCAAGATCGGTCAGTAATTGCCATGTTGGATAGAAAATACATTGTCGAGAACGTCGAGCAAGTCGAACAGAACTGCGTTGACCGCGGCATCACGGCGGATGTCAAGCGGCTGGTCACTCTTGAGACCGAACGCCGCGAGATGCTGCAGCAAGTTCAAGAGTTGAACCGGAAGGCAAACGAGGTCTCCAAGTCAATCGGCAAGGCGAAAGATGCCGACGAGCGCGAGGCTCGCAAGGAAGAAGGTCGCGAACGGCGCCAGCAGAAAGACGCCGCTCAAGCCGATCACGACCGCTTGGACGCGGAGATTCGCGACATCCAGATCACCATACCCAACATCACGCATCCAGACGCTCCGGTCGGTGCCGACGACAAAGCAAATTTGGAACTCCGTCGTGGCAAGACAGAGCCGCCCGAGTTCGATTTCGAGCCACTGGATCATGTGGATTTGTGCGAGAAGTTGGATTTACTGGATCTGGAGGCCGGCGCTCGCACGACCGGCCACGGATTCTACTTCCTAAAGAACGAAGCCGTGTTGTTAGAGCTGGCCTTGCAGCGTTACGTGTTGGAGATCCTAATCAGCGAAGGTTTTACGCCCACGGTGACGCCCGACTTGGCTCGCGACGAGATCATCTCGGGCATTGGCTTCAACCCCCGTGGCCCGGAAACGCAAATTTACAGCATCGAGAACTCCGATATTAGCTTGGTGGCTACCGCGGAAATCACACTCGGCGGAATGTACGCCGATCAGACGCTGAATGCAGACCAGTTGCCCATCAAAATATGCGGCCTCAGCCATTGTTTCCGTACGGAAGCCGGCGCGCATGGTCGCGCGACACGAGGCATTTACCGGGTCCACCAATTCAGCAAGGTGGAAATGTTCGCTTTCACGATGCCTGACCAAAGCGACGCGATGCACGACGAACTGTGCGATCTTGAGTGTCGGATTTTCGACGGATTGGGCGTCCCATATCGCGTCGTGGATACGGCCACGGGCGATCTTGGTGGGCCAGCTTACCGCAAGTTCGATCTCGAGGCCTGGATGCCGGGTCGCGGCGAAGGCGGCGAGTGGGGAGAAATCACCAGTACGTCGAACTGCACAGACTACCAGGCGCGACGCCTGAATGCACGATGCAAGAAGAAGGGCGAAAAGGGCACTAAGTTCATCCACACGCTCAACGGCACGGCCGTTGCAGTAACGCGAGCGATGATCGCTATTCTGGAAAACAACCAACAGGCCGACGGATCAGTAGTGATACCGGAAGCGTTGAGATCGTGGGTCGGCAAGGACAAGATCGAACCACGAAAGTGATGGGGCCAAAAGCAGAGAACCCCGGATCTCTGAAGAAGCCGGGGTTCTGGCGATTGCATAATAGCCACTACATGTACTGGTTGAAGACGTTTTCCAGCATCTCTTGCCGGCCACTCACGTTGGGTTCGATGTCGCCTTTGTCCAGCATGTAGGCTTCGAGCGTCTTGAAATTGGCACTTCCGGATTCGATGTCGGCTCCGATGCCGGTGTCCCAACTTGCGTAGCGGTCTTTCACAAATCCGTCCAATTCGCCTTCCGCGCGAATCGCGGCTGCGATCTTTAGGCCACGCGCAAATGCGTCCATCCCGCCGACGTGAGCGTGGAACAGGTCGATTGGCTCGAAGCTTTCGCGACGCACTTTGGCATCGAAGTTGACGCCGCCGGGGTTGAGCCCTCCGTACTTCAGCAGAATCAGCATCACTTCTGCGGTCAGGTAGTAGTTCGTGGGGAACTGGTCCGTGTCCCATCCCAGCATCATATCGCCGGTATTGGCGTCGATAGAACCGAGCGTGCCTTGATGGCCGGCGTAATCCAACTCGTGCATCATCGTGTGGCCAGCCAGCGTCGCGTGGTTAGTCTCGATGTTCAGCTTGAAGTGATCCATCAGGTCATACGCGCGTAGGTAGTTGATGCAAGCCGCTGCGTCCGAATCGTATTGGTGCTTCGTCGGCTCCTTAGGTTTTGGTTCGATGAGGAATTGGCCTGTGAAGCCAATCTCCTTGGCGTAATCGACGGCCAAGTGCATGAAGCGGGCCATGTGATCCAATTCCCGTTTCATGTCGGTGTTGAGCAGATTCTGATAGCCTTCTCGCCCGCCCCAGAACACGTAGTTCGTTCCGCCAAGTTCCTTCGTCACTTCCAGGCACTTCTTCACCTGGGCCGCCGCGAAGGCAAAGGCGTCTGCATTGCAGGATGTCGATGCGCCGTGCATGTATCGAGGATTGCTGAACAGGTTGGCGGTACCCCACAGCAGCTTGATGCCCGTACGCTCCTGCTCTTCTTTCAATACCGCGACGATTTCGTCCAGGTTCTTGTTCGTCTCGGCCAGATTGGCTCCCTCGGGTGCAACATCGCGATCATGGAACGCGTAATAAGGGGCCCCAAGCTTCTCAATAAACTCGAACGCGGCACGAACTCGGTTCTTGGCGTTTTCGACCGAATCCGTCCCATCTTCCCACGGTCGGTACATCGTTCCCGGGCCGAAAGGATCCGCCCCGGTTCCTCGGAACGTATGCCAATAAACGACGCTGAAGCGGAAATGGTCCTTCATCGTCTTGCCTTCAACCACTTCATCTTCGTTGTACCAGCGGAAGGCTAGTGGATTCTTGGAATCGGGACCCTCGTAGGCGATCTTCTCGACATCAGGAAATGCGGACATTTGTGTTCTCTTTCTACGACCGACTAGGACTAACGTTTAGTGGATGCCAAATGATCGCAAATTCACGGGCTCACGGCAACCACCACGCAACCATTTGCGGTCTGTACTGGAATGCAACCTGTGGGGCAGTGGGCTTCCCGCGGGCGTGAATTTGCTCAGAATATGTTGACCTGCCGGAAAGGTGAGGGGCATTTCGCTATCCACTCACATGAAGGCATATCTTGATCCCGGGAGTCAGATATCGTGGATTTGCAGCTTGCTGACAAAGTCGCCGTTGTCATAGGTGCGGCCAGTGGGATTGGTCGGGCCATCGCGGATGAGTTCGCCAAGGAAGGTGCCAATGTGGCATTGACCGATATTGCTCCACGTGTGACGGATCTCGCCGCTGAAATGGAACGCGAACACTCCGTACGCGCGATCGGCTATCAGGCCGACGTCGCGGACTTTCAGGCCGTTCAGCAGATGGCCCAATCGATCCTTGCAGATTTCGGCCGTTGCGATCACGTGGTCGTTGCGGCTGGGATCGGCTCGGGCAAGTTCGGATTCCCGTTCTGGAATCTGGATCCGGCTGATTGGGATCGGGTCTTGCGAGTGAACATCATGGGACCTGTGAATGCGGCGCACGCGTTTTCTCCGCCCATGGTCGAAGCACAACGCGGCACGTTTCTGTTCTTCGCATCAGTGGCGGCGCAAATCGGTTCTCAGACCGATCCGCCGTACAGTGCTGCCAAGGCGGCGGTCGTCAATTTTGCCCAATGCGCGGCCAAGGATCTCGCGCCGCACAGCATTCGCGTGAACGTGCTGTCTCCTGGAATGATCAAGACACCTTTAAACCGGTCGGTGTGGCAGGCGTGGAATGACATGCAACCGGAAGACAAACAGCGGTCGTACGACGATTGGGCAGAAGAGAAGATCCGTCACGTATCCCCGCTGGGCCGCTGGCAGACACCCGAGGACGTCGCTGCTGTGGCCGTGTTTCTAGCTTCCTCCAGAGCCGAAAACATCACCGGGCAGACCGTCAATGTTGACGGTGGCCAAGTGATGCACTCATGACTAGCCGACGTGCATCGAGAGATGCGTGGTCCATCTCGGTCGCGCATTTCCCGGATGCAGAAGGGCTTAAACGGACGTCGGTGATCCGAATTTGACCGTTAGATCTGCTCGACTACGGGGATGTCGGCGCCCTCGATGAAGCTTGCCAGACGACGGGCTCGGTACGGTTGTTGCAGCTTGCGCACTGCTTTCGATTCGATCTGCCGAACACGCTCGCGAGTCACCGAGAAGACTTTGCCCACCTCTTCCAGCGTATAGGAATAGCCGTCGGCCAAGCCGAATCGCATTCGTAGGATCTCCCGTTCACGGTAGTTTAGGCCGGCCATTGCTTCCTCGATGCGTCGCTTTAGCGCTTCCTGGTTGGTATCGCGCAGTGGATCTTCATCGCGGTGATCTTCCAGGAACTCGCCGAAATAGCTGTCGTCATGGTCGCTAACCGGTTGGTCCAGCGACAGCGGCTGACGCGACATTTTGAGAATGCACTTCGTGTCTTCCAGTGGCAGCCCGGCTCGCTCCGCCGTTTCTTCCGCCGTCGGTTCGCGACCGAGTTCCTGGAGCAGGTCGCGAGAGACGTTACGCACCTTGCTCATCGTATCGATCATGTGCACTGGAACGCGAATCGTTCGGCTCTGATCGGCAATCGCGCGAGTTATGGCCTGCCGAATCCACCAGGTGGCGTACGTCGAGAACTTGTAGCCACGTGCGTGCTCGAACTTGTCCACTGCCCGCATCAGACCGGCATTTCCCTCTTGGATCAGGTCCAGGAAACCGATACCTCGATTGCGATACTTCTTGGCGATCGAGACGACCAGACGGAGATTACCGGCGGACAGCGTCCGCTTGGCTTCGTCGTAGCGTCGGCGTTTCTCGGCCGTCTGCTGCACACGGCGCCCCAGCGTGGCGGGGCTTTCAAAAGTGAGACGCATGAGGCCCCGTAACTCTTCGCGCAGCTCGTCCACGTTCCGTCCGTCGCAGCACTCACTGCCTTTCTCTATCTCCTTGATCTGCCACTTCAGGGAATCCATCCGTTTGGAAATCTCAATCAGTTGATCGAACAAGGGTTGAAGGCGGTTCGTGCGGAGGTTCATTTCTTCGACTAGGCGAACGGCTCGGTTGCGCCGCCGCACCAACGATGCCCAAGCCGCTCGACGCTCGCGTCTTGGTCGCTGTTTGTCGATGGCGATGTAGTAGTCATTGCGATTACGTCTGACGAGTTCGCGCAGCGTCTTCACATTGGGACCTAATCGCCGCAATGTCCGCTTTTTCTCTGCCGTGTTGGTGACCGACACCTCGACGGTACGGTCCAATCGGAGTTCACCGTCGCGGACCTGTTCAAGGATCGCGATAGCTCCCTCTAACGAGAAATCTGTTGCCAGCATGCTGTGGCGATAGAGCGTTCGTGTTTCCTCGATCTCTTGGGCCGCCGCAATCTCTTCGTTGCGGTTGAGAAGAGGAATCCGGCCCATCTGCATCAGGTACATACGAACCGGGTCATCCATCGTGGCCCAGACAGCCGCATGTTGCCGGTTTACACCTGCCGACAGCTCTTTGGCTTCGTCGCTTGTTATGGCACTTCCGTTCGCCTCTTCGAATTCCTCGTCAGCGGCTTCAGATGGGAAACGTGCACCATTGGCCTGTTTTCCATTTAGCTTGCTATTGCCTTTCGAGCTTCGTGCCGCTGGCCGCCGATTGGTGGCGGTCTTCTTGCTGGTGCTGGACGCTTTTGCGGTCTTGCGCGTGGTCCTGGTCAAATGGCTGCCCCCTTCTGAACGTGACCCGGTTGCTTCTTGCGATGACAAGACGGTGGAGGGCAGTAATCCGATGCACTTCGTGTGCCGCGTACACCTGGACGTGAGCAGGCGAACGAAAGTCATGTTGTGGCAAGGACTTTCGATAGTGACCGCGATCGCCCACCCCATTTTTTGACGAGGTACCGGGAAGACAGCCGTCGAGATCGCTCAACGTGGCGAGTGTGGACACGAGCGATCGGCGGAATGCAATCTGCGGAGTGTCCCTTCGACGCAAACGCCAAGAACCGCTATAATCGTCACTCGGATCACACTTTGCACAACCGACGGTCAGCACGACAATCTGGACTGAAGCATGGCTGCAATCAATAGAATTCTAATTGCCGACGATAACGAGCCGAACTGCGAACTGCTGGAGGCCTATTTGGCGGAATTGGACTGCGAAGTGGCGGTCGCGGTGGATGGGCAGGACACGATGGACAAGGTCGATTCGTTCCGTCCGGACCTAATCCTGCTGGACGTGATGATGCCAAAGCTCAGTGGGTTCGAGGTCTGCAGGAAGCTGAAAGATGACCCGCAGACCAGCCACATCATGATTTTGATGGTGACGGCTTTGAACGAATTGGGCGATATCGAACGCGCGGTCCAAGCGGGAACGGACGATTTTCTGTCCAAACCCGTTAACAAGGTCGAGTTGCTGAAGCGTGTCGAGAACATGTTGAAGCTGAAGGATATCAGGGACGAGAACGAACGCCTCCGCCGCTACATTGAAGAAATGGAGGACGAGGAGGACGAGAAAGAAGGGGATGACAACGACTAGTGCTTTGTGCAGACTGAGGATTTGGGTTTATTAGTTGGACAGCGCCACTTTGAATGAGCCGTTTGGGCGATAGCCCCGGTTTTTGCCGGAAGAACCGGGGCTATCGCCCAAACGGCTCACTTGTTCAGGAAATTCTGCAATAGGCAGGGTTTCGGTTTCAAATTGGCGCTGTCCAATTAGGCAGTAGCGGAAGTTGCCAAGACTTTCGGGAGTTTGGGATGCAGAACGAAACTCTTGGCGAGTTCCGCTACCCTGGCTTTTTGCGTTGACGAAGCGCTAGCAGCCTCTCTCTTACGCGATCGCCGCTAGTCAAGACTCCCAAGACACGTCGTCGCGTCGCGAACTTCCGTTCTCTTGCGGTAGTCTATACAAGCGGGCCGGAACAGGGCTAATGGCCCGCCAGGCAGTAGAAACGCTTGCGTCTCGGTGCTGATGGGCACTGAATCGTGTGCGGTTCTTCAAATACCAGGAAATCGGTACAATTTTGGGTTTTCCGGCTTCGCCAGCGTCGCTGGAAGACATCTGACTGACGAAACATTCTGACCACGATTGCCACACATGCCGCGCTACAACCCTAACCGAATCGAACCGAAATGGCAGAAGTACTGGGGCGACAATCGTACCTTCAAAGCCCCGGAGATGCCTCAGGGCGATAAGCTGTACGTCCTGGACATGTTTCCCTACCCCAGCGGCGATGGGCTGCACGTTGGCCACCCGGAAGGCTATACCGCGACCGACATCGTGTGCCGATTCGAGCGTATGCGCGGCAAGTCCGTCCTGCACCCAATGGGCTTTGATGCGTTCGGCTTGCCGGCCGAAGAGCACGCCATCAAGACCAACAAACCCCCACGCGAGTCCACCGAGGAGAACATCGCGACATTCCGCCGGCAGCTCAGGATGTTGGGCTTCAGCTACGACTGGGACCGAGAACTGGCGACAACGGATGTCGACTACTTCCGCTGGACCCAATGGATCTTCGGCGTCATGTTCGACACTTGGTACGACGCAGATCAGCAGAAGGGTCGGCCGATCAGCGAACTGCCAATTCCATCGGAAATCGAACAGCAGGGAAGCGAAGCGGTTCGACGCTACCAGGACGATCGCCGTTTGGCGTTTCAGGCAGAAGCTCTGGTGAACTGGTGCCCCGCGTTGGGAACCGTGCTGGCCAACGAAGAGGTCAAAGATGGAGTCAGCGAGCGCGGTGGCCACCCGGTCGAACGTGCCCCGCTCCGTCAGTGGATGCTCCGAATCACCACGTATGCCGATCGCCTGGAAAGCGATTTGCAGGGGCTGCATTGGTCTGAAAGCATCAAGACGATGCAGCGAGAATGGATTGGTCGCAGCACCGGTGCCGAGGTAGATTTCTATATCGGTCCGAAGGACGCGTATCAACAGTGGAGGTCGGACCGGGCTTCAGGCCGTTATCCAGAGCAAGCCGGCGATGACATATTGCGTGTCTACACGACGCGACCCGATACGCTGTTCGGCGCGACGTACATGGTGATCGCTCCCGAGCATCCGTTCGTGGACCGATTGGCAATGCCGGGTCAAAAGGGAGCCGTCCAGGCCTACTGCCAACGAGCCGCATCGCGCAGCGATCGAGAGCGTCAGGAAGACAAAGAAAAGACGGGCGTCTTCACGGGCTCCAGCGCCATCAATCCGGCTAACGGCGAGGAAGTGCCGATCTGGATCGCCGATTACGTGCTGATAAGCTATGGCACTGGGGCCATCATGGCCGTACCCGCGCACGACACACGCGACTTCGAGTTCGCCGAGAAATTCGATATTCCCATCGTTGCCGTGGTGGATCCGGGCGATGCGAAAGATGTCGACCGGGATGCCGTCCTGGCGGGCAACGAGTGCTTTTCGGGCGACGGGGTGGCCGCCAATTCGGCGCAGTATGACGGACTCGATACACCCGAGTTCATCAAGAAGATCACCGCAGATCTTGAAAACGATGGTGTCGGTCGGTTCGCCGTGAACTACAAGCTGCGTGACTGGTTGTTCAGTCGACAGCGTTTCTGGGGCGAACCGTTCCCGATTCTGCACGAGCTGGACGCGGATGGACAGCCCACGGGAATGCTTCGTGCGGTCGAGCCGGAAGAGTTGCCCGTCGACCTGCCGCATCTGGACGACTTCAAGCCACACGGGCGAGCGGAACCGCCGCTGGCCAAAGCGCCGAAGGAATGGCTGTACCCGACGATCGACGGCAAACGATATGTGCGTGAAACCAACACGATGCCGCAATGGGCCGGATCGTGCTGGTATTACCTGCGGTTCATCGACCCGAAGAACGACGGTGCATTTGTCGCCCCAGAAAAAGAACAGGCGTGGATGCCGGTCGATCTGTATGTAGGCGGCGCCGAACACGCAGTGCTGCACCTGCTGTACGCCCGTTTTTGGCACAAGGTGCTGTATGACCGTGGCTACGTCAGCACAGTCGAACCATTTCAGCGGTTGGTGAATCAGGGGATGATTCTCGGCGAGTTGGAGTTCACTGGCTACCAGCGTCCAGGCGGCGAGTGGGTTAGCGCAAAGCAGACAAAGAAGAACAATGAAGGCCAACGAATCGAGACCGCAACGAAAGAAGCGGTGGCCGAGGTGAAGGTCGATCCGGACGACGTCGAGAAGGAGGGCGACAACTTCGTGCTGAAATCGGATCCGTCGATCCAGGTCGATAGCCGTTCGTATAAGATGTCCAAAAGCCGTGGCAACGTTGTGAATCCAGATCAGATCGTGCGCGACTACGGTGCCGACTCGTTGCGGCTGTACGAGATGTTCATGGGCCCGCTGGAGGCGACCAAGCCGTGGAGCATGGCTGGTGTGAACGGCGTGCGTAACTTCCTGGATCGCGTCTGGCGCATGATCGTGGACGAGCGCAGCGAATTGCCGGCTCTGAACGAGGCGGTGCAGAATGTGGAGCCGAACGACGAACAAAACCGTGTGCTGCACAGCACCATCATGGCAGTTTCGCACGATGCCGAGCGTATGGAGTTCAATACGGCGATCGCGCGCATGATGGAATTTGTCAACTTCTTTACCAAACAGTCCGTCCGTCCGAAATCGGCGATGGAGCGGTTCGCGCTGTTGCTGGCGCCGTTCGCTCCGCATATATGCGAAGAGGTTTGGGCGCTGTTAGGGCATGAAGAAACGCTGGCCTACGAGTCGTGGCCTTCGTACGACGAGTCGTTGACCAAAGAAGACACGATGGAGATTCCTGTGCAGATCAACGGCAAACTGCGTTCACGCATCACGGTCTCCGCAGAGCCGAGCAAGGACGAAATGGAGACAGCGGCGAAAGCAGATCCAAAGGTCATTGAGCTGATCGAAGGAAAGAAGATCGTCAAAGCCATCATCGTCCCGGGCCGGTTGGTGAACTTTGTAGTGAAGTAAGAATTTGAAGATCAGCAGCAGCCCAAGTATGCTGGTGATTCTGGTAGATAGTTGAGGATGTCGGGGATTTGGGAGGGCGAAGCTCCTGCTGAGCCGGACCTCGGGATGAGGCTGGCGGCTCGGCGGGAGCCTCGCCCTCCCGATAACCGCCGATTCGAGGGCGTCCAATTCCCCGACATCCTCAGTTAGTTGCGAAAGGCAGGAGAGGACTAGCATGAGTGCAAAGTTTGAGGTGCTTGGTGTTGATATCGGCGGTACCTCGGCCAAAGTGATTCGGTACTTGGGGAACAAGAAGGGGCAATTGTGGTATCGCGACGGTCGACCGAAGCGTACTCCTTCGGCCAAGTTGCCGAGCGACGTTCCACCGGCCGAATTCATGGGCAACGTGGAAGATGCGCTGCGTGCTGCGTCTCTTTTCCCTTCTGACGTCGATCTTGTTGGATACAGCATCTGCGGACCGGTGGTCGTCGAGAAGACAAAAGCGGGATCCGTGTACCGTTGCCTTCGCATCATCAATCGAGGGATCTTGGAGCCATTCGAAATCAAGGCCACAGCCACGCTGAATGACGGGATGGCTGCTGCCATCGGATCGTCACTGGCGGGCATCGCCAAGGGGCACAAAGGCGCATTTGCCCTGCTGACGCTTGGAACAGGCATCGGTCTGGGAGCCGTGCACTGGAACGAGCAGGGCGAACGAGTGATCAACGACGGCGAGATTCACTTCCCGATTCGCGGCAGTAAACGGATGTGCGCCTGCAAACGACTGGGATGTTTTGAGGCCGCAGCGAACGAGTCGGCCTTGCGTCTGTATGCGAAACGGGAGGGGCTGACTGCGGAACAGATCACGGACGATCTGGGGCGACAGTTCGAGCGATATCTGAAGAGCGGCAAGCCAGCCGGCGTCGTGGCTAAATTGAAGAAGGCCCACGATCATTGGCATCGTTGCTTGGCGGAAGGCATCGCCAACCTGTACGTCCTGTTGAACATGGGTGGCAACGTCATCCAACCGCCCGCCATGTTCATCTTGGGCGGTGGCCTGGGCGCCTTGGTCGACGGAAAGAAACTCCGGCAGTACGTGATAGACACGTACCAGGGCGATCCGTTGGTTGGCACCAACTTCGTGGTGAAGAAAGAAGGCAAGATCGGAAACCGGGCCGGTTCAATCGGAGCCGCAGCCCTGGCCCTGGCCAACCACATCGGCTGCCACGTGACAGAGATCGAATTCTCCGACAAGCGACCGACCGCATAGACGAGCGACGTGAAAAGCGTACGGCCCGTTTCCTCCGGCCGATCAAGCTGCTCGTTCCCTGGGGTCGTCACGCTCATTCCGGCTTCTGTAGTCTCTTTGTCTATCCCTCCTTGTGGGTTTCTTCTGTTCGGTAGCGTTGGATAACTTGCTAACCCCGCTCTATCAGGGGATAATTCGATTAATCCACGCTGGGATGAAGGAAAGCTGGACAAGACCCGCGAAATGTCGCGTCCGGCTAGCGAGAGTTATTTCCTTGAACCCGCGCAGACCGTGGATTGACGTTTTCACCCCGCGCTGGCTGCGCGGTCAATAGATGGTTCTACCGGCAAACTGAGCTGGTGGCCAAAGCAGCCACCTCATCCCGAGCCAGGCGTGTTGCAGGAGAAAAGCCAAATGATCCAAGGTAACGGAGTAGTGTGTGCCGCAGTGCTCGTCTTGGCGACCCACGCCGAAGGCTTCCAGCGGCCAAGTTGCGGCGAGCCGGAGGAAGCGCCAGGGACCGCGACCGGCAGCACTTCCTCTGATGAACGCCGTCCGGAACTGAAGTCCACGAATGAAGCAACGCCAGGACCCTCAAATGCGTCACCGTCAACGGCGGTAGTTGCGCCGATCTTCGATCACGGCGAGGGTCAATCTGAAAGCCACGGCGACTATGCGTTTCTCTCTGAAGAAGAAGCGCTGATGATTCTGAAGCACGAATTGAGTCAGCACGGGATCAAACTCGTACCCGGCGGCGCATTGAAAGGCGTGGATATCGCGCCGCGTCACCAGGAGCAGCTTATCGACGATACAGGACAGGTCCCTTTAGGCAAGCCACGAGTAGTCAAAGATAATAACTCATCGAAGCCGCTCCAAATGACCGGAATGGATAAGACAAGATATGTAGCAGTCAAGTTCGTCTCGCGGAAGAACTACGAGCGTTTGGGCGGATACTTCGACAGCCAATGCATTTTCAAGGACCGACACGGAAGGATGCGCGGAGCCGGCGGATCCAGCTATTACGCCAAGGATTATAAGGAAGTCGCACAGTATATATCCAGGGAAGTGGCTCGAAACGCCCAGCACCGGTGGTACGTTGGGATATTTTACGAACCAGTTACGCATGTCGATACCGCGGCTGAGCCCCCAGAGTTAGATCAAGAGTCGTCGCCCGAGTGGCAGGAAGCATATAGTCGTGCCGCCGCCAAATCAAAGAGATTGCTCCGGAAGCAAGTTCAGGAATTCGTCAAGTGGCTTGACGAACAACGACTGCTCTGAAGCACACGCTGTAGAACAAGATCGTTGCAGCCGACGTGCTACCCGTATGATTATTCGACCGTTACTCAAGAGGGGAAATCTTTCGATGGTTCAAGCCGTGTTGCCAACGCTCGCACCCGGCTGAACTCAGCGTTCTTTTAGCGCGAAAAGTGAATCCAGAATTCTCACTCTTTGTCGTAGCGGCCTAGCTTTGCGTGCGCGGTCGAACTGCTTCATCACTCCTGGAAATCCCGCGAATCCGGCGTCTTCCGCATAATCCATGCGATCTCCACACTAGACGCTGCCCCGCAAATGCCGGGAGTCGCGTTGTGAGCCGATGGCGCTAGCCATGGGCCCTGGATACCGCGTGTTTTGCACCGACTGCCCGACGCTAGCGCGTTCGGCTGACGTCTGCGGGACAGTGCGTGCCGATCAGAAGCCGGATTCCGCCGTCAATAACCGCTAGTTTGAGCTACACTTTTCTGTTCCCGCTTTCGGTTCTTCGGTGTTTCTCACTAGTGCGTGTCGCACTCACATATGACGGTCGCGCTGGCGAGCACCCCCGTCTGAACCGACGGAATGACGCTGTAGTGATTTGATACTCGCTCAAGAGGGCACGTGAAATGAAAGTCTTGGTTACTGGACATGATGGCTATATTGGCTCGTTGCTGACTGGGATGCTCGCGAATGACGGGCACGAGGTTGTCGGCCTGGATAGTTTCTATTTCGAGGGCTGCACGCTCGGCGAGCATGACGACCATGTGCCGTCCATTCGCAAAGACCTTCGCGATGTGACCGTAGCGGATTTTGACGGATTCGATGCCGTCTGCCACTTGGCGGCGCTGTCGAACGATCCGTTGGGAGATCTGCGGCCCGAATTCACCTATGACATCAATCACGCCGGATCACTGCGGTTGGCCGAACTGGCCAAGGAGGCGGGGGTCGAACGGTTCATATTCTCGTCGTCTTGCAGCCTCTACGGATCCAGTGATAACGACAAACCACTAACGGAAGAGGCGCAGTTCTGCCCGCTGACGCCTTATGCGGAGTCGAAAGTTCAGTTGGAGCGTGATTTGGCGGCATTGGCCGATGATCGTTTTTCTCCGACGTTCATGCGGAACTGCACGGCTTACGGTGCATCGCCAAAACTTCGTGGCGATATCGTGCTGAACAATCTGACCGCTTGGGCGTTTACGACGGGTAAGGTGAAGATCCTCAGTGACGGCACTCCTTGGCGGCCGCTGGTTCATGTCGAGGACATCTGCCGGGTGTTTGCCGCCGCATTGAACGCGCCGCGCGAAGCGATTCACAACGAAGCGTTTAACGTCGGGCGCGACGATGAGAACTACCAAGTACGCGACTTGGCCGAGATCGTCGAACGGATCGTGCCCAACTGCGAGATCGAATACGCCGGCGATGGCAGCCCGGATCCGCGGAGCTATCGCGTAGACTTCAGCAAGCTGGTCTATACATTCCCAGAACTCGAACTCCGCTGGACCGCCGAACAAGGTGCTCACGAATTGTACGAAGCATATCGAGCGTGCAACCTGACCCGCGAGCAGCTCGAAGGAGACCCATACATCCGACTGAACCGGCTGAAGAAGCTGATCGGAGATGGGAGACTCGACGACTCGTTGCGTTGGAAGCCGGTTGGAGTGCCGGTCGCGGCGGTGACCGTTGATACTCTCACAGGCCAAAGCGCGACGATTGGCCGGTGAAGGAGTCTGGTTTCAATCACCGAGGTTTTTCGGAACCGGGAGGGCGAAGCTCCCGCCGAGCCGAAACGGCTGAAAAACGCGGCTCAGCAGGAGCTTCGCCCTTCCAAAAATCCGGTCTTGAAAGGCCTATAATCTAGCTGGCTTTCCCCAGGGGCGTATCGTCGGTCTTAGACACTTTCGCTATTCGTTCTCACCGGCCGTCATACCACGCTTGGCAAGGTCCAGAATCTTACCCGCGATCTCTTCGTTCAGATCATCGTGCTTCCAGTACTTGGTGTGGGACGTTAGCAGCGAACCCATCTTGTTGCGTTCTTCGTCTTGAACGATCTCCTCGAAGCGTCCACCCAGAGGACGAAGTGGCCAGCCCAATAGGTCGTCGCGATCGTAGAAATTGATCCACTGAAAGTCCTTGTTGACGCGAAAGAACCTCTGTTCGGTTCCGCTCACCGCAGATTCAAAAAACGGCAGGTTGCATCCCGTGGTGACCAAGAGCCGCAGGCTCGCGAGTTGCTGGAAGTCACTGGGGTTCCCTTCGTCTTGCCAGATACCTCGTCCGGTTTGGGTGTCACAAAGGTAATCGAAGATCACCTTGCAGCCCAACGAATGGGCAACCACGGCTACAGTGCAGTCGTCTCCAAGTTCTGCTTTCAACTCTTCGATAGCATCGCGAACCTTCTTTTGTACGCCGCGGTAGAAACTGTTTTCTCCGTTTTGATTGTGCCCATACGCAAGAGCATCGCCGACACTTGCCAGCATCAGTTTGCGGAAGATCTTGTAGTCGAGCGCACCCGGGACTTCGTCTTCCAGATGATCGTACTTCTTCCAAAGCTCTGCCTGACGACCGCGCGACTCGCCATGGTAGTAAACGGTCTTCACTACGACCTGGATCGCCTCGCCGGCTTTCTCGTCCAGGGCCTCTCGAAGTCTCGCGTCGAACTGCGCGCTCGGTTCGTGGCTGCCCACGCCGTGCAGTGTCAGCACGCCGATTTTCAATTCGGCGGGCTCCTCCGCTGCAACGCCCCACGACGACGCGAACGTGAGGATCAACAATATCGTCCAAATCTCGTATGCGAATTTCACTTGCAGCCTCCCTAAGACGAGTTCAACCCGGAAAGAAAAGTGTCTTCCGTTCTTGCCCTATTTTTCCGTTTTTGTGGTGAGTTCTCTCTGGGCTCGTACCAGTTCAATCTCGGCGTCCAAGCGGAAGTACCGAGCCTTCAAATAATCGCTCGCAGGAGCAATAACTGCCTCGCGCCTGGCTCGCGCATGATCCTCAACTTGCTTCGCCAACTCCAGCAGTTCTTTCCTTATGGCGATCTTGTCATCAACGCTTTGAGCCAACTCCAATTTGGAGTGGCCGACTCGCTTGGCAGCACTAAACGCCGCATCCAGACTCACTGTCCCATGCCTGTACGTCCGGCGGCCCAGATTCTCTTCACGATTGGGGATCATTTTGAGGGACTCCAC
>CAZUAH010000047.1:9931-43798 GCA_964617665.1 uncultured Pirellulaceae bacterium | reverse complement strand
GAACAACCTGCAGAACTTCCCGGAGATGGTATCGGCAACGATCAACGGGGCGAACGTCGACATCCAGTATTCCGTTCCGTCGACCAGCGCGAATTCGAGTTTTCCTCTGACGGTGGAATTCTTCCTGGCCGATGCGGACGGCCAGGAAGGCCAGACATACTTGGGCTCGGACAGCTACTCGGAAGGCACGACGCCGACCGCCACGGTACCCAACGGGGGCGCGGTGGCTGGCACAAAGATTGTGGCCACAGCGACGGACGACGGCAACACGTCTGAATTCTCTACATCGGTGACGGTGGCTTTACCCCTATTGGCCGCAGGCGGCGAAGCGAGTCAGGAGTCGAGAGCCGAGGCTCAAGAGCTGAGAGCAGACGAGCTACTGACGATGGTGGACGTAGCGATCGATCTCCTGGCAGGAGCCGGTTTTGCAGCGGAATCGTTTTCCAGCATCCAAGTGGCGATTGCCGATCTGCCCGGTGCCACACTCGGCTTGGCGACGGGCGACACGATCACGATCGACGTGGACGCTGCCGGCTACGGCTGGTATGTGAGACCAGAACTGAGAGACCCACGTCAAGAGCCAGCGGATTCCGACGCCGCTTCCGACTCCGGGCTCTCGACTCTGGCCTCTCGACCACGCATGGATCTGTTGACCGTGGTTCTTCATGAACTGAGACATGTACTGGGGCACGAAGACATTGACGATATCCTCTCGGACGACGTCATGAACGGCTGGCTACCTGTCGGTGTTCGCAGAATGTAATGAAACGCGAGGTTCCAGACCCTTGACACATATCAGAATGCCGAAGGGGCTCCCGCTTGCGGCACTCACCGCAACTTGATTGACTCCGAAAGTCTGCGGCCTTGCTGGTCTTCGATGTGCGTCTGGAATGGGCCGTTTTCGGGTCGCAGTTGCGGCGCGAAGTCTTGAAGCGTACCTTTTGACTCCAGATGCACTGGCCTCGCTAGAGACTGGCCGTCGGCTGTCTGGATGACCCATATGTACTCGGCCGCAGGATCCGGTTGTCCGTTGGTGAATTTGTAGTGGACGCCGAAGCCCATCGCAGTTCCTGTTGGGAGAGTCTGGGGCAGCGCCGTGCCTCCCGAGAGCTCTATCGTAATCCCACTCGGTTTCGCCTGTTGGGCCTGCGGACGTGTCTTGGGAGTCGGTTCTCGGCGCTCCTTCTTCGCCACTTTCTTTGGGGCGCTATCATCCGGCGGAGCCGCAACCGGTTTTGGCTCGGTTTCGGCTCTTTCAGCTGCAGGCTTGACCTCGGCAGGAGCCGCTGCCGGCTTCTCCTTGTGTTCCGCTTCAGCGATCGATTGGTCCACGGGCTCGTCGCCGGAGCCGCCAATCACGGACGTAATAACCATCGCCAGGATCAGCACAACAACCACGCCTCCACCGATCCACAGCGTCAAAACGATCGAACGATCCATGCCTGCCGCTTGCCGCGGAAGTCTGCCTGAATAAGCAGAGCTCGTCGATTGCAGCGGATAACCTCCCGCGTCTGCCAGCGAGTCGTGGACCGGAGCGGCCGACTGTTCGAATCCCGAGACGTTGCCGATATCCAACGGATCAGCAGCAGAGGTCGCCGGTGTCAGAGGGGGAATTGCCAGCGGCTGAGCGCACGAAGGGCAGTTCACTTGCTTGCCGGCAAGTTCGTCAATGGCTCGAAAGCTCTGCCCACAACGACATGTCACAACCGTCGGCATAGCCGATCCTCCGCACTTACGGCACAGTTGGCTGATGCCAGGCCGAGGCCCAGAATGCCTGATCCAGGGAATAGACGTCGACTGGATCGTCTGGCGATTGACTCGCCGGGATGATGCCGAAGTGTTTCATCTCGCGGAAATAGTGCTCGTTAGGACGGAAGCCAGGCATGTCAAATCGTTTGATCTCGGCCAAATGGTCTGCGGCGGCTTGGATTGCCGACAACACTGCCTGATAGTCAGCGTCTTTGGTGTCGGCAAA
Organism: uncultured Pirellulaceae bacterium; assembly: GCA_964617665.1. Taxonomy (GTDB): domain Bacteria; phylum Planctomycetota; class Planctomycetia; order Pirellulales; family Pirellulaceae; genus JADHUC01. Next base: position 41,823 of record CAZUAH010000047.1, on the reverse strand, counting down.
AACACTCTCTGCGCACAAACCGTAGCCGCCGGCATCGCGGGAAAGCGGGGCGCGGAGCAGGTAGGACTTCTCCGGACGCGTCAAATTGCACAGTGACGACGCCGGGTCGGCATCGGCAAACTTCAACGGCAGACGGGCCCACGGCCGGATATCCGACCCTTCCCACGCCAGTCGCGGATGGCTGTTCGCTTTCACGCCGTGGCAGCTGCCGCAACGTCGGATCATCGTTTCGACAGGAAATTTCACCGGCGCGATGCCCGACAGGTAGCTGGCATAGGTGCCCGGATAAGTGGCTCCGGTTTCGATCCAGAGGATCAGGGTCATTCGTTCCAGCGGAGTGAGTTTGACGTCGTGATGGCTACCGTCGATGTAGTCCAATAGCTGGCTGGCCGAACTGCCGATGGACCGCGGCGGCCGGTTGCCGTGTCCATTGCGGGCGTCGGAGATCAATCGCCGTTTGACGATCGTCCAGTAGCTCGTGCTGTAGACTGGCGTGTGATCGCCGCATAGATCAACATCGCCGTCGCGCTGATCCGGATTATGGCATTCGACGCAGTGGCGGTCGAGGATCGGCTGGATGTCACGAGGAAAGTCCGGCACATCGGGAATGTCGGCGAACGGCTCGATCCGTCGGGGTGGACGTTGGAGGGCGAGAAGGCTTCTGGAAAAAGGGGACAGGTCCAATTTCCCGGAACGGCCCGGAGGGTGCTGCGCAGAAATTGGACCTGTCCCCTTTTGCCAGTCGGGTGTGCTGGTCCGCTGTTCGTGACATCCGGAACAGCTTGTCGTCTCGCCCGGTTGGACCGTCACGAAGCTTTGCATTCGTTTGATCGACAAGTCGTTTTCGTCCAAGGCCACGAAAAACAACGATCGCATGGCAGGCAGTTCGATGTAAGCCGACCCGTCCGGTTCGACCGGCACCGTGCCCAACACCCGTGCCAAGCAAAACGTGCCGCCAATTGTGAGTGGCTCCATGTGGGAGATCTGGAACGTGGGGTGCCCCGGCATGTTGAAGTTGACCGGCTTGGCAAGCGATTCCAACACCAGCAGTTTCTTCACATCGCCGGGTTCCACACCTTCCATATTTCGCCCATTGGTCACATCGGCCAGCACCAGTCGTCCGGTTGGGCTCTCCAGATCAAGCCTGGATGGAATGATCCGCTCTCGCGGTCGCGATATGATGGCCCGCGGCTCTTGGCACTCAAGACCCGCGTCGGCTGGCGGAAGAGTGTAAATGGGCGTGGTCAGGCCGTTGGCATCCATCAGCAGGATACTCGGGCCGCGGGCAACCAGAAAGCTGTCGGCGCTCAGCGGGTAGGGATCGCGGAAGTCAGCCGACTGGCTAATCCGCCGGGCAAACTTCTGCTGGTCGGGTCCGGCGCGGGAATCCACAACCGTGATCCAACCCGAATGCTCGCGCCGCCCGTGTCCCGGCGAGAACGATGACACCACCTGCTTGGTACCGGGAATCGGCAGCGTGTCGATCATCACGATTCCCGGGTGCATGTTCCCGAAGTAGATCATCTGGCCGGTCCCGTCGGGATTCATGGTCCACAGGTGATGGAATGCGACCTGGCTGCGGTCGACGTACTCCCAGCGTGTGAACAGCAGGCGGCCGTCGTTCAACACGCAAGGTGTGTTTTCCTGCTCGATGTTGCTGGAGATCATGCGGATGTTCCCGCCGTCCGGGTCGCAGCGGTGCAGGTTGGCCACCAGCGTGGACCAACACGGCACCCAACGCTTACATCGGCTGGAACAGAAAACGATGTCGCCATCGGGCAGGTAGGTAGGCTCGAAATCGTCGAACGGGCCATCGGTTAGCTGACGCAGGTTGGTGCCGTCGATGTCGATTTCGCACAAGTGATAGTACGGCTGGCCGCCCTTGCGGTACGAAAACAGGATTTTTCGACCGTCGTAATGAACCTGTGGGTCACGGACGCCGCCTTTCGGATCGTCCAGAAGTGCGGTCAACTTGCCGGTGCGCAGATTCAACCGACACAAACGCCCGCCATCGCCGTATAAGGGGCTTCCGGGCTCGAACGACCAGTAGCCGAAGTTGGCGTACCAATGCCCGTCTTTGCCGGGTTGTCGCACCGCGAAGACGATCTCTTCCACGTCGGATTCCTGGATTCGTGCCAGGTGCTCAGCGCGCTGCTCTGCCTCGAACTTCTCAAGGCTACCACGGCGGCTGGTATAGTGATTGGCGATCTCGTCAGCCGCGAGCACTCGGTCGTAGACAGCCACGTCGTCCATCATGCCCAGGTAGTCGCGCTGGTGCTCGTCGATATTGGCGCCGATGTGGAATGTGCCGTCCAGCACCGTGTTGATCCGAGTTTCGATTTGGCCGGCCAGTTTGCCGTCGTAATAGAGCCGGGCGATGGTTCCGTCGTATGTGCCCACGACGTGATGCCATCGGCCAAACTTCACACCGCCCGAGATGCTCGCGTGCAAGTCGGGCGGGTGGTTCCTGAAGAAGAACGATACCGTTCCCGGGTCTCGGAGCCACAGTCCGCGAGCCTGACCGGTCACCGGACTGCCGTATACGAAAAGCACCTTGTTCGACGCGCCTGGAGCTGGTCGGAACCAGAGACTGATCGAGCTGGGAGAGGCGCCGATCGGCAGACCGGCATCCGAACCTTTCACCTCCTGCAACGCCGCGGTAAAGTCCAACGCCTGCGACCCAAAAGGCCCGTCCGCGCGTTTCGCCTTGGGCGAACCTTGCAGCGTACCATGGTTATCCCCACCGGCCCGATCAACCGCCCGGTCGCCCGACGGCTCGTCGAAATCCCAGTACGCCACCAAGCCTTTGTCAGAAGGCGGTTCGGCCCAAACGAGTCCTGCCCAGGAAAGCAATGTCACCATTGCCGTCAGATACCGAACGAGAGCCTTTCCCATTGCGAAACTCCTCCGGGGAAAATTGATACGGTGAGCGACGGACAGAATCACCAGTAGCTGCGTTCGCCAGAACGCGGGGCCATGCCGCCACCCCACACTTTCGCGAGTTTGTCTTTGCCCAAGTTCTGAATAGAAGGCAGTGTTGTAATGCACGGCCATTCATGGTCGTCTTCGCCGGAGGCGCTATTAGGCCCGTCGTTTACGGCGGGTCGTGCCGTACCGGCAACGCCTCCGCCCCCCCCCCCCCCCCGGGGGCCCGGGGGGGCGCGAGCCGGGGGGGGGGGGGGGGGCGCCCCCCCCCCCCCCCCCCCCCCCCCCGCGCCGCGGCCCGCGCCGCCCCCCCCCGCCGCCGCCGGGGTGGGGTTCACGCGTTGTCTGATTCGACCCGTGCTAAAGCTCGGGCCTAACACCGCTAACGCGGAAGAAAGGGTCGTAAACGACCCTACAAATCAGCCCCTTTCTTGAAAATCAGAACTTGGGTAAAGACAAGCTCTGGCGAGTGTGGCTACGGGAGGTTTCGTGCTGCCGCTCGCTCAAGAGCATCATAGTCGTCGAGCCAAACTACAGTGTATTCCGCTTCGAACGAGAACACTAACCATTCTGCGGTCTCAACCCAAGGCGTACAATAGCAGCACCAGCATTGCCATTTCGTCGTGTCGTGCGAATTGCACTCGGGTAACACGCACAGGTTTGATAAATTGTGCCATTATGAGTGGCCCCGAAACGGGTTTGGCTGTGCGCTAAGCCATCAGCGGTTAACCCATTCGAAGCCGAGAGATCCTCTGGAGAAGCCGGGCTGACCGCGAACGGCTATCCCAGACTGTCACCCATGAAGGTTCGAGCAATGCACTTCTCGCAACGAGTCGATCTGGTCGTGAACTGGCTGAAGTGGCCGGTTGCCGTGGTCGCCCTCCTGCTGTTGCCTTACAGCGCGTTGGCATCGCTCCGGCTATTGAAGACGATCATCGACGATCCCAAACCGGTCCTGCCGCTACTAATTGGGGCGGTAGTTTACGCAGCTCTCTGGTGGCGGTTCTTTCGTCGGCCCATCTTCGGGACATTTTTGTCGACGCTCGAACACGAACTGACGCACGCGGTCTTTGCGATCGCCACGTTTCACAAGGTGACCGGCCTGCGAGCCACATGGCGGAGCGGCGGGCACATGACCTATCAAGGAGCGGGGAACTGGCTGATAACGGTTGCCCCGTACTTTTTCCCGACCGTCTGTATGTGCATTCTGGCAGCGTCAGTGCTACTCCCTGACTCGCTGCGCACGCCGATCGGCGTGCTAATGGGTGCGACGATCGGGTATCACATCACGTCGACGTATCGCGAAACGCATGCAGGCCAGAGCGACTTGAAGAAAGCCGGTTGGCCCTTCTGCCTGCTGTTCCTACCGACAGCCAATATCATCAGCTACGGCGTACTTCTCAGCTTCTGCCACGGAGGCACGTCTCGAATGCTGGCCTTCTTCCAAGCCATTTGGCCTTGGTAGGCAAACAAGGATGGCGAAGGCGTTTTCAGGCCCGCAGGGACCTACAGTCATCGCCGTTGTTACGACAATGCCGCGGACAACAGTCTACCAAGTCGAAAAAAGCGGAAAATAGTCCACCTCACGCTGAAGGATTTTCGGCTTCTGCGCATATCCTTGAGTAGGGTTGCCGTCAGACAGGCACAGAATGGACACAGCATGGCTCGGGACCAAGAGAAACGCCTAGGGGCGAAATTGAAGCTGCGCAATCCGACGTCCTGGGCTGCCGTGTACGACCGCCATGTGCGCGAGGTTTTCGGGTTGGTCTTTCATCTTGTGGGCGGCGATCACGCCGTGGCCGAGGAACTGAATCAGGAAATCTGGCTGACAAGCCTCGATCGAATCGACCAATTCGATCCCAGCCGAGGGTCGATCCGTGGTTGGCTCTTTGCCATCGCTAAACAACAGGTCGCCCTGCATTTCCGACGCCGCGCGATCCGCGGGGTCACATCCGCGGAACAAACAGGGAATGACCAACCGTTTGAGGTGCCGGATTCGTCCATCTTGCCGGACGATCTGATGGAACAAACAGAACGTGCCGACGCGGTTCGTGCGGCCCTGTCGTTGTTGGCCGAAGACCGTCGCGAAGTGCTGATACTAAAATACGTTGACCGGCTGTCGGTTGGCCAAATCGCCGCTCGTACTGCGAAGACCACCAAAGCTGTCGAATCGTTGCTCTCCCGGGCTCGGGCTCAAATGCGAGATTTGCTTCGGTGGTATTTTGCCGTGCCAGCCGAACGGGAACAAAAGGAGCGTTGCGATGGTGGACCGAGAAAGAGATGAAGACGATCGACTCGGCACTTGGATCCGCGAGGCTGGGGACCCAACGGTCGAGCCCGATCCAGGACATATCGACCACGTACGCCACATGCTCCTTGATCGGACCAGGGTGGCAAGACGGCCGGCTCGATGGCCGCGCTGGGCGAGCGTTCTGGCTGGGGTCGGCATTGCGGCGGCCCTGCTGATCGGTCTGTTTCCGTGGGGAGGTGCATCGTCGTCAGGGTGGGCCCATGTGGTCGGTGCCGTGCGGGCCAAGCCGTGGATTCATTTGGTCGCCGAATTGCCTGACGGAAAGAAGAATGAGTCATGGATATCTTCTTCTGCCCAGACCGCCTCCTTGCGTTGTGATGGGACGGTCACCCATTTCGATCTGCGATCGAAGACTCAGCAAACCTATGATCCGGTCAAAGGCGTCATCACACGCACTGAAACGAACGAGTTCGTCAGCGAAGAGTTCCGGTTTCTCGATGCCGTGTTTCGCGGAATCTTGACTGGCGATGACGAGATCGACTCTACCATGCCGCGAACGGACGTGGTCGATCAGCGTCGCAACACGGTCCAGTCGGAGGGACGCAAATGGATCGACTATGAACTGTCGCTGCGGCATGAATTGTACGGAGGGCCGGACCGCGTGAGGACTGCGAAGGTGATCTTCCGGGTCGATCCGGAGACGCGGCTTCCTCAGTCAATGCAGATAATCATAGGTAACGGTCGGGAACCGCAACACGCAGTGAAGTACGAGATCGACTACCCGGACGAAGGCCCGACAGATATCTACGCCCTGGGTGTTCCACGCTCGGCCAAGATTGATGACCGTTTGCCCACGGGCGAGCTGGCAAAGGTCATCGAGGCGAACGAAGCCGGCCGAGCGGGCCTGATGTCCTATTGCGCCGTAGTGGTGAGTTCGATCCGCGAATCTGACGATCTTTTCGAACTCGTACCGCATCGGCTTTGGAGGAAAGGAAATCGCTGGCGTCTGGAGATGGCTTGGCCCACGCCTGAAGCCCGCAAGGCCGTCCAGGCGATACGAGCGGCCGACGAACTACCGGCCGAGATCAGCACCGTTGCGTGGTGGCATGAATATCTCACGCATTTCGGAATTTGGGCCATGGAAGTCTCCGACGGAAAAGCGGTCTATCGCTCCACCAGCAGCAATCCGAAGACGGGGAAGTGGGAAGCCGTCCAACGCGCCTCCACGACGATTCTAGGCCAAGCCCTACCCTACGCCGTGGAACGCCACGCATATCCTTCCCTGTCAGTATCGAGCGAGAACTCGTGGGCCCATGCGTTGGATCTCGATCCCGAAGAAGGCCCCCCTAATACAATCTTGCTGACCTTTCGTGCTACCGGAGACCTGGATCGTTTCGCATATCATACTTCACGTTTCTGGCTTGACCCGACCCGCGGGTACGCAACTTGTCGCCATGAAACAGTCGGCCTCCGGAAGCCCGCTGGCCCGACCACGGGCGAGTCGATCCCGTATAGGCAAATCGACGTGATGGAGGACTTCAAGCAATCGCCGGAGGGCTTCTGGTATCCCACGGTCGTTCGACAGAAGAGGGTGACCGGAAGTAACGAGGACAACGACGACAAATGGGACAAGGTCTACCGCTATTTTCTCGACTTTGAAGCTGAGATCCCCGACAGCTTATTCGAGCCCAAGACCAATGAAGAGGCGGATCGCGTCGGTACGAACAAACAGTGACTACCCGTTTCTCTGTCTCGACGTCGTTGTTGTTGCGAACCGCGTTGGCGTCCTTCGTTGTCGTAGAGGCCTCGTTCGGGCGATTGAACCTCGCCCCGCCATTTCTCTAGCCCTCGCCAACGGCAATCACTCGCCTGCTGTCGGCTCTTCGGGCAAGTTAACCTTCGCGTCTTCGTCCAGGATGCCTTCGAGTTGGATGCTGCAGACGACGGGGCCTTTCTTCGTCATGGTGATCCACATGATGTGATCGAACTGGCCAGCTTCTGGTCCGCCCAGCGCGCTGGCCCCGCCAGTGGTGGCCAAGCGGAAGTACTTATTCTCGTTCTTGACCCACTTGCCGTATCGGTGATGATGACCGGCGAACACGGTGTAGCTGCGGCCGTCGAGCAGCTTCTCGATCTCGTTGAAACCGGTCAACCGGGTCGCACCATCCTGGGTCTTCGCACGTTCGAGTCGCTTTTCGTCCTCGAGCCAAAGCGGCTGGTGGAAGAACAGGCAGACCCAACGGGCATCGCTGTTTTTCGCAAGTGTATCCTTGGCCCAGGCAATCTGGTCCGCACCCATGCCAGCCTTGTACGTGTTCTGGGCGTCCTGAGAGTTCAGGCACATAAACAGCACGTCTTTGTAGACGAACGAGTAATAGTCAGGACCGTACAACTCTTTCCAGATCCCGGCGCTCACATCGTTGTTGATGTCGTGATTGCCGACCACCCGAAAAAACGGCATCGAGAGGGTTCCCAACATGTCGTCGACCTTCTGACGCTTTTCGCGCACCAAGGCTTCGTCAGTCAGCGGTACCATTCCCTCGCCGTATCCATGAATAAAGTCCCCGACCGACAACACCAACTCGGGCCGCAGGAGTTGCAACTTCGCCATTGCAGCCTTGAATACGCCCTCACGCGGCCTCGCCGCCCGATCGCTAACAACGGCGAATTGGAATTCGTCCGCGTCGTCTAAATAATTCTGGTGAGTCCACGGTGACGGCCCGCCCGACGTGGTCGCCTCCTGCTGGGCAGTGGCCGGCAGTGCACAGAACAATAGGGCTGCGGTCACGGCGAACAAGGTGATGATGTGCACCTTTTGCCCGTAACGCGTATTGTCAGTAGTCATGTTTTCAATCTCCTGTGTTGGTGTGCTTCTACTGAAATCTGGAATTGATCAGGCCTGCTGCCTTCTTGGTTACGATGTGAGGTACGTGTTTAGCGTATTGTCAGATCGTTTAACGGCAAGCCGAAGGCGTCGGCGGACTACCGGTGATCGAAAAACGCCGACGCCTTCGGCTTGCCGTTAAACGAAGAGAATCTGGCGTCTCCTCGCGCTAACGCACACAACGCGAACACATCGTACCTTGACGGAATGCCTCCCGCAACTACGAAGAAGAACACGGCCCCGCCTTCGCGGGTTAGGCGAACAGCTTTCGGCACCAAGTGCCCTCGTTGATCGTCGGTCGCTCTGGTCTGCCTTTGTGCAGGTATGTGAGCTTCATGTTGTTGACGCCGAGAGCGTGCAAGATGCTGGCGTGAATGTCTTTGACATGAAGCCGGTCTTCGACGGCGTGCAGGCCAACGTCGTCGGTAGCTCCGATCGTTTGCCCCCCTTTGACGCCCCCGCCAGCCATCCACATGGTGAACCCTGTCGGGTTGTGATCGCGTCCGTCGCCCTTTTCGCTCATCGGCGTGCGACCGAATTCGCCTCCCCACACAACCAGAGTTTGATCCAGGAGCCCGCGTTGCTTGAGATCCTTCAGCAAGCCTGCGACCGGTTTGTCTGACTCGCGGCACATCTTGGTGTGGTTCGCTTCGATATTGTCATGGGCGTCCCATTTGCTGCCGGCTCCGTGGTACAGTTGCACAAACCGCACGTCGCGTTCGACGAGTCGCCGCGCGAGCAGGCAATTGCGACCGAATACATCCGTATTTTTCTCGCCAATTCCGTACAACTTCTTTGTCTCGTCGGATTCCCGCGAGAAGTCAACCGCTTCGGGAGCAGCCGCTTGCATGTGAAGAGCCAATTCGTAGCTGGCAATGCGGGCCTCCAACTCGCTCTGATCGGGGCGCAGGTCGGCATGTCGGCGATTGAGGTCTTCGAGTAACCTCAGTTTGCCTCGATGCCGGTCTTCGCCTACGCGGGTCGGTGTCTGCAGATTGGCAATTGGCTGGCTGCTGCTTTCCAACGCGACACCCTGGTAAACCGCCTCCATGAAAGCGGGGCCCCAATTCCGTGGCCCGTTAACCGTTTTGCCTTTGTTGTCTTCGATAACCACAAAGGCCGGGAGGTTCTGGTTTTCCGTCCCCAGCCCGTAAGTCACCCACGCTCCCAGCGACGGGCGGCCGGCACGCGGCGCGCATGTATTCATCTGGCAGACGCCACCCGCGTGATTGATGCCGTCGGTCACGCAGGAACGAATGACGGCGATATCGTCCACACAAGTGGCAATGTGTGGAAGCCAGTCCGAAACCCAAAGGCCGCTTTCGCCGTGCTGTTTCCATGTCCGTTTGTCGGCCAGCACGGGCGACTCCATTTCGCCCATCGCCGTGATTACTCGTTTGAACGTCTTCGGCAGCGGCTTGCCGGCGATCTTCTTGAGCAACGGCTTGGGATCGAATAGATCAATATGACTTGGCCCACCTTCCATGAAAAGGAAGATGACACTTCTGGCAGTAGGCAGATGGTGCGGCTTCTTGGGCGACAGTGGCGAGCCGGATTCGGCTGCGGCGAAGAGGTCGTCCGGCAGGAGCCCGGCTAGAGCGATTGCTCCAAAGCCTGCACCGCTACGCAACAACATTTCGCGACGCGAAGTAATTGAGGATTCACGCATGTTGCAGCCTTCCAAATCAATCAACATAGATGAATTCGTTCGAGTTCAGCAGCACATGACAAAAATCAATAAGCGCGGCGGTTTGTGGATCCGGTGGCGGCCGATCACCGGATTGTGTCGACCGTAGCGCAAGTCCGTTCTTGGAGGAATCGGTCAATATGCCGTGATCGCCTTCGAACTGCCAGTGCCCAACCGTCTTCTCTGTGCTGTCCGAGGCACCGTTTATCAACAGCTCTTGGTCCTGTAATGCTGCCCGGGAGATCCGGATCGTGTCGATCAGGCCATCCCAGTAGTGACTATCGCTGCGGTCGCGTCCTCCAATCGTCAGGGCATAATCGCCGCGGTAGGCGCCGACGACTTTGTGCGCGACCTCAGCAATCTGCGGCGGCTCGTTCGCTACCGATAGATCGTCGACGTAGAAACGCACGCCTTTGGGCGAAGTGTCTTGAATCGCCACGGATACCGACACGAAGTACGGCGCATTCAGTTTCAGGTGGATGTTCGATGGTATCACTTCGTATTGCAGCTTGCCGTCCGAATTGTTGCCGACGAGTTGGACAATCAGGTTTCGCGGCCTGTAAGCTGACTTCTCACTTGTGACGCCGAAGGCCCAGCCGGGATGTCGTGAGTTGCTGTCCCAATGGGCGGCGATCGTGCGAACGGTAGCGTCTTTGTACAACGATTCGAGCAGCACAATGGCCTCGATCGTGAAATCACCATCCGGCAGTTTTGGACTGAATGGAGTCTCCAGGCGGCGCTGCATGCTGTCCGGCTTCAACAACACCGAACTGGCGCCCGTCTGAGGCATCTTCTCGGCGGCCAACTCGCCTTTTGGCTTTTCGGGAGACGGCTTCACTCGCGACGCCTGTTCGCGAAGAAACGCAATGGCAGTCTCAATCTCATCGTCTGTGGGCTCACGTCCATACGCCACGCGGTAGGCGGTGGCCACTAGTTGGCGATCATCGCCGAGGTTCATACGCTTCAGCCGGCTTGCCATGGTCTCTGCACGAGCCAGCGTGAATGCTCCGTTGATCATCAGCAGAGCCTGCGTGGGAGTCGTGGTGACGTTGCGTTCGCCACTGCTGCCCAACCCGTCGGCCATGTCGAACAAGTCGAACAGCGGATAGCGAGTGTTCCGAATGACCTTAACGTAGATGGATCGTCGTGGCGACGACGCCGCCACACTGGGGCCGCCAATCCGCGAATCGAGTTCGCCACTGACGTACAGCATGGCATCGCGGATCTGTTCGGCGTCAAGCCGCCGCGAGTTCATTCGCCACAACAGACGGTTTTCGGGATCCACCGTCCGTGCAACCGTCGGAGCTTGACGAAATGCCGTCTGCCGATACGTCGCCGACGTCATGATCAGCCGATGCAACTTCTTAATGCTCCAGCCGTCGGCCACAAAACGGTGCGTGAGCCAATCCAGCAGTTGCGGATGCGTTGGCGGTTCTCCCAAATGGCCGAAGTCGCTCGGCGTAGTCACCAGCCCCGTGCCAAAGTGATATTGCCAGATGCGATTGACGATCACACGCGTCGTGAGGGGGTTGTCTGGATCAGCGAGCCACTTGGCCAGGGCTGTCCGACGGCCGGTTGATTCGAGTGCCACGGGCGGCGAGATTTTGGGGGCCGGCGCGCCAAGTACGGAGATGAACCCAGGTTCGATGACGCGCTCGCTTCGGTCACCAGGAATGCGGGTCGGCGGGGCGACCGGACCGACGTCGCTTACCGCGAACTTGCGGGTCGGCAGGGCAGCCGGTTTAAGATCGTCGAAATTCGCCAATTCCTTCCGAAGCCTTTCCCAGTCAGCTTTCCGTTCGTCCTGAAGCCGCTCGGGAATCTTCTTCGGGTCGAATGCGAGCTGCCGCGCACACAGCGTAGCGATCTGGTGCTCGTAAGGCGTACGCTCCTCAGAGCGTTTCAAGATGAACGTCTGCAGGTGCGGGGTGAATTTCGAGAAGCCCTGACCACCGGCAGTCTGGAATAGTATCGGACGCTCGATTTCGTCGAGTTGGCGACGGATGTCGGCAGTCGCATCGTTCCAGGCGGCGAGTTGCCGCTGGTGGGCAACCCGCGTTTCGATGCTCGCTTGCGGTTGGTCCTCTCGCCATTGCAGCGGTTCGAAAAACGCTCGCATCCGAAAGTAGTCGTCCCTGGGAATGGGATCGAACTTGTGATCGTGGCAGCGGGCACAAGCCATGCCGAGCCCCAGAAAGACGTCGCTGGTTACGTCTGTGATTTCGTTCAGGATGTTGTTCCACTGCGTTTCTACATCCCGCTGGTTGTATTCGTAGATTCCGTGCCGGAGGAAAGCCGTAGCGGCGATTGCGTCGGGATTACCAGGATCAATCTCGTCGCCGGCAATTTGCTCCATAACAAACTGACTGTACGGTTTGTCCTCGTTGAAACTACGAATGATATAGTCTCGATACTTGTAAGCCTCGGGACGAAAGGCATCCTGTCGCCAACCGTCACTTTCCGCATATCGCACCAAGTCGAGCCAATGTCGCGCCCATTTCTCTCCGTACCGAGGGTCGTCGAGCAGTCGGTCGACCAGTCGCTCGTACTTATCGGTCGAGCTGTCAGTGACATATGCGTCAATCTCTTCCGGAGTGGGTGGAAGTCCGATCAGATCGAAGTACACGCGACGAACGAGCGAAACGGGATCTGCCTCGGATGCCGGCGAGAGATTCTCTTGTTCGAGCCGCCGAAGGATGAAACGGTCAATCTCGATGCGACACCAACGTTCATCGTTCACCTCGGGATTCGTCCGTGCCACCACGGGCTGAAAAGCCCAATGTGCGCGATCCTCTTCCGTAATCTTGCTCGCTGGATCGACCGCCGCCCCTACTGGCCATGGCGCACCCATCTTCACCCACGCCTCCATCGCCGCGATTTGGTCGTCCGGTAGCTTCTCGCTCGGCGGCATCTCGAAGGACTCGTATTTGATCGCTTCGATCAGAAGGCTGTCTTCAAGTTTGCCGGGCACCACAGCGGCGCCGGAATCGCCACCTTTCAGCGCGTCTGCACGCGAATCGAGACGCAGACCGCTCTCCTGCTTGTTGCCCCCGTGGCAACGAAAGCACTTTTCCACCAGCACCGGACGGATCTTCATTTCGAAGAACTTTGTCTGTTCAGGTGTCGGTGGCGTGCGCGACGCCGGCATGTCAGCGGCTTGGATGGGTGGGGCGACAATCATGGCCCCAATCCACAGGCAAAACACTGCGTTCTTCGTCTTGTCAATCATTTGCTGTCCATTGTTGAAGCCAAGTTGGCATATCCGTACAAGTTGGGGCGGCGCGCACCTTCACCCAGCATTTTGACGACTAACCGAGATTTACTTGGCGTTCGCAACAGAATAAGACCGTTGTCTACCGCTTTCGGAGAACGAAAACGGCGTCTTCCGTTTCTGGGCCAACCCGGATGGGGCTTTCAACGCGGTAGGTGAAATCGAAGACGGCCGCAATCTCCAAATCGGGAATCGCGCCCACCAGTCTCTCGAATTGCGCTCGCGTGTATGTGCGAAAGATGATCTCTTCGCTTATGCGAAACGTCCTCGTAGGCGTGTATATATCGCAAGTCATGCCGAAATGCTCTTCCCGGCGACGTAGATTGCGCTCGGTGGTCCACATACGTGTGTTCACGCACAGATGGCCTCGGCGTGCCGACCACGATTCCTCTTCCATCGGCTGCCCGGCCGTCGGAGTCAGATGGAGGCCAAGCACGTACAGGCCACCCTTGCCGAGGCACTCCGCCACACAACGCAGGTGCCTTCCAGCGGCACGCCCGTTGATGAGATGTCGGAAGCTATTGATCATATTAAACGCGGCGTCGACTGTCCGAGGCAGCCGGAAATCAGCCATATCCCCTACGAAAGCCGTAGCGGGAAACCCGTGGCGTTCCAAACGGCTATTGCAGTAGTTCACTGCGCGGGGATTCAGGTCCAAGCCGGAAACCTCGTATCCGGCTTTCGCCAGCCGGAACATCAGTCTTCCCGTTCCACACGCGGGCTCGAAGACATGGCGGACCTTGCGCTTGGCTAAGTTTTCGAAACAATGAAGCAGAAGATCGAATTCGGCTTTCCAATCCGAGCCGTAAACCAAGTCGTAGTATTTCGGATAGTCGTAAAGACTTGATTGAATGACTTCGTTCATGATTTCGTCGAATGTGGCTGTGGTTTGTTGGTCGGCGCCGTATTCATGATACAATCTTTCCTGTTGTCAGGCGGCCGACAGCGATGATGATTCTTTCGTGTAACTGGGAGATCGACAATGCAAAGGATAATCGACTCGTGTTTCATCTGCATCCTCACTGCGATATTTCTGTCTAGCCCGGTCACGGGGGAGGATTGGCTGCAGTTCAAATTCGACGAACGTCACTCGGGCAACGTGCCGGATCGAAGCGTGGCGACGCCGTTGGGATTGGTGGGCGCGGTTCCGTTGAGCGACGCCATCTCTACGGCACCGGCGATTGCCGATGGACACGTGTACGTGGTGGACGGAGCAGGCGCAGCCTATGCGATCGACGTCAAGACGCTGGATATCGTGTGGATATTTGCTTCCGGCGGCGGCCCGGCGAACTGCAACAACGTCTCGTCGCCCGCCATTGTCGGCGAGTATCTGCACTTCGGCACAACCGCCGGTTCGTACTACGTGCTGAATCGCCAGGACGGCAGCCTCGTGAAAGAGCTTCGCTGCGGCGGCCCGATTTTCACCGCACCGGTCTCCGCCAACAGCCGCGTCTACTTCGCTACGCTGGGAGCACGTGTCTATGCTGTCGAGCCGAATGGCAATGTCTGTTGGATGTGGGATTTCGTGAAGGAGGTGATGGGATTCACCGGTAATCCCTGGAGCGGTGAGGAGTGGTTGCGGTTCAAAGACGGGCGCGTCACGTGGCGCGACCATTTCTGCTCTTCGCGCAACATCGCCGCATACGACAACGTCGTCGTCATCCCGGCAGGCGGTAGGACGGTGTTCTTGAAGGACGCAGGGGCCGATCCCAAGCTGCGCGCCGTGGCGGAGATTCCTAACAACGCGGGTAGAGAGTACGCGGCCGCATTCGGCCAGAGCATCGGACCGGATGGCGAAGTGTACGTCCAGTGGCACCGCCGCGACAATGCCGGCCGAGTCGACATCCTCAAATTGAACGACAAGGACGAATTCGAGGCCAGCTTTGTGCCCGGCACGCAGACGGCGATCAATCTGCCTGGACTGTTGAGTTTCTGCTCGGTCAGTATCCGGGGCAATGACGTGTACCGATGTCGCCCCGAGGGAGGATTCGGCTTCTGCCTGCATTCGCCCGATCAAGAGGAACCGAAGTATCTGGGCGGCTATCCGTCGATCGCGGCGCCAATTTTGCTACAGAATCACGGTGTGTACGGCGGGTTGGATGGCAGCCTCTACGTGGTGCCGTTGACCGGCCAGGGCGACGCGTGGTCGTTTAAGACCGCTTTTGGCAATGCCATTACGGCTCCTGCCGCCGTCTGTGACGGCCGCGTCTATTTCGGCTGCGAAGACGGTTATCTGTACGTCTTAGGGCCGGACGGCAAAGCGTCATTGCCGACGGAGGATCTTGGGCTGAAGACGATTCGCAGCCCGTTGGCCGGCAAATACGCTGATCCCAAATACGACTGGTTCACCAACTACGGCGATTTGCAGAACACGAACTCGAACGAACAAGGCATCAAACCGCCGGTGCGTATCAAGTGGATTCGCCGGTACAAGGGCACCTTCAAGCATCTTCCCGTTTGCGGTGGCGGCCGAATGTACACGCATACGGCCGAAGGCCAGATCTTCGCCGTCGAACAGGACACGGGCCGGTTGCTGTGGCGGCGATACTGGCCGGGTGTCCATTTGTCGTTCACTTCGCCGATCTACTATCGTCGCGACGGCGGAGAACGTCTGTTGCTTCCGCAGGCCGGAATGAAGGGCTCGCGCATGCGCTGTCTGGATGCCGCGACCGGCGAACTGTTGTGGGAAGCACCCTTCACAGGCTCGCCAAGCTGGAGCCGACAAGCTCCGCCGATCATTCACGAAAATCTGGCTTTTTATGCCTCCGGATCCGGCCGATACGCGGCGCAAGGCACGGACAAGGCGTTTGTGATGAAAGGGCAACCCGTCGAGTCGCCGACTGGCGAAGAGGTGATGGCCTGGGTCTACACGCACAACAACCCGTATTACCCCAAAGACAACAAACCCTTGATTTGGGCATGGGACATGGACACGGGCAAGTTGGTCTGGCGGAAAGATCTGTCCGAGCACGGCACCGGCGGCAACGATTGCGGCCTGTGCTTGATGGACGGCCGGTTGTACTACTCGACCTTCTTCGGCTATTCACCGGACCAGCGCAAACGTCGAGGCCTGCCCAGCGGTCCGAACGGAATCACGGCATCGCTGGATCCCAAGACCGGCGACGTGCTGTGGGTAACCACCAAGCACTTCGTGACGGCCGGCTGCACGATTTCCGGCAAGGACGGTCGTCTATACGTAGGCGGATACAATCGGCCTGATGAAAGCACGAACGACCGCTATGTCTTTTGCCTTGATGCCAAAGACGGTTCCCTGATCTGGCAGTCGGAACCGGTGCGATCGGCCGTGAACGTGGTCACGATCGGCAAGGACTACATCTTCTCGAACGCATCGGGCCGCGACGGCCACGTGTTCGACCGCGAGACAGGCAAGATCCTCTCGCGCTTCAACTTTGGCTATGCCTGCACACGCTTCGCGTCTTCCGGTTCGTACGTCCTCGGGTCCAACATGGACATGATCGACCTGTCGAGCGACAACCGACTGGTCTCGACCGGACCATGCATCGACTCGCGCGAGTGTGTCGGTAGCACCGTGTCGAACGGCCGAATCTTCTACACATCCCAAGCCAGCGGTCTGCAAGTATCCCAGGTAGCCGGCGAAGAAGCCAAAACAGCGGTCGCACCGTGGGAGCGCTGACGGATAATTGGCAGATGTTACAGAGTACCATTCCGCCGCCCCGACAGGGGCAACCATATGTCAGCCCAGGGCAGAGCGAAGCGGCGGTTAGCCGCGCTGCGCCGCCCTGGGTTGCGAATCCATCAATGCCAGAGCCCTGTAGGGGCGACACGATGAGAAGCCGGATGTGTTTCGCCCTTACAGGGCTCAGGGACCTATGAAGTCTATACCCAGGGCGACGGCAACGCTCGCTCAGCTCGCATTGCCTTTGCCCTGGGCTGACATATAGCTCTGCCCCTTTGGGGCGAATACACAGTCATACCGCAAATCCACGCTGCGTCAGACCTTCGTCCAATCGGCGAACGCCAAAGTCAAATTAGCCACCGTCTTTCTTCGCCAGGACACATTGCCCCGTCAATTTGGTTCCGTCGGCATGTTCTGCCGACCAGGTTCCGGCACCTTCATCCCCAAGTGAAACGGAGAGGCACCATCCATCAAGCAAGCTAACGGTGAAAACCTGCGGTCTTCCGGATACGTGAAGGACAAACTCCGCGTTCTTGTGATCCTGAATGACGCGAGACAAAGGAGTATCGAGCAATTCAGCTATCTTCGGGACACCAGTGAGAACGCAGTCGTACTCCGTATCAGCAGTGAAATCCGCCTCACCGGCAACGAGCATGAACCCAAGCAGTTCCTTTTCGTCATTCAAGAGTGCGATTGCAGGCATTCAGTCATCTCCGTGGATAACGCTTGGAATCGGTGGGGGTGAGCACTTACCGCCGATTCTCTCACAGGCACGAGCGATGGCCCAATGAACAATATCGCGGTTAACCTGACGAGTTGGCTGTCCTTCCATTGCCTTGCCACGCTGTCAATACTGCGTGAGACCGCCCCTTCTACGGATCGCCAATAGTGAATTCGTGTTTGCACTTCGGGCAAACACCCACGTCGCCAATCATATCGGCTGTCGCGCCCTTCAATGGAGAACCGCATTCTGGGCATTTCAGTTTCAATTTCTTCTCCGACAGCGGCGGCCAGTTGAAACGCCGGTGGCACGTGATGCACTTATGACTCCTGCTAATTAGCCCAACGACGGCCAACGCCGCGACTGCTAGGCCGGCGATGGCTTTCAATAGCCCATCAGGCGGACCGCCACCAGCGGTGGAACTGCTGTCGCCCATTCCAATTGCGAAAGTGATCAAACCGGACACAAAAAACAGCGTCCCAAGAAATGCGGGAGCACAACCGAAGCACCCGGGGATACCGGTGAACAATCGTTTCGTCTTTTCGGACTGACAGTGGGGACAGCGAGGTTTCTCAATATCACTCATGAACGAGACCCAAACCCTGATTCGATTATCTTAGTCGTTTCAAAAAGGACGCGACCGAACGTATCGTAACTCGCGGCTGACCAGCCTAGCTCGCCGCCCCTGCATGTGACGAGCGAACTGCGCTCATCGGCTGTAGGGTGGCTACACCCATCTTATTCTCATTCCAGACGACCGCGTGTCAATGAGTCTCGGTATACTCGACTCTCGAACACGATGGTAGTGTTCGAGTGGATTTCGCGCCATCCCGTGCGCCTGGCAATGTCACGCTGATCAAGAGCGTAGCCCGTCAACACGATGTATGCGTGTACCCGCCTGAAACGACCGCCCTCACCGCCATCAGCATCATCGTGGAGGCGATGTCTAGACTACTTGCCACCAAAGCAACGCGCATTGCCGTCTTTGGTGACTAACAACAGTCGCCCACCGGCTACTGCCATTCCGTCGAATACGGGCAGGCTGTCGAGTTCGTATTCGGCCAGCTTGCTACCGTCTTCGGTCGAGATGGCTTGCAGGCGGATTCCCTTGCGTCCTTCGAAGGCGTCCGTGGAAAGGTGAGTCTCGCCGATCGGTCCGGCCATGAATAGCGTCTTGCCTGCCAGCACTAACGCACGGGCTTTGACGTCCGCTCGCTTCGACCATAGGAATTCGACCAATGTTCGGTCGCCGGGTGGCCGGCCGCGTCCCTTTTTGGGCGATGGGCGTTGCACGGTCGATTGATCTTTCGAGGTGGCAAACACGTGATAATATTCGCCCTTGTTCCATTGGCCCGCGTTGCCGCCTGGATAGAAACTGCGACCGAATCCGTAGATGGTGGAATCGTCGAAGCACAAAAGCCGCCCGGCGGGCACTTGATTGCCCACTTGCCACCAGCCGCCCCAGCCAGCGACGAATCGTGAGCCGTAGATCCAGTAGGATCGGTGCCACCAACTGTCGTCCAGATATCCGGTCGGGCTGAACAGATGCAAGCCGCCTTCGGCTTGCTGGACGCACTGGCGGTCGAATTTCAAGTCACGCATATAGAGGAACGTACCGTCGCCCGACAGCACATCTGGCAGTCCGCCGGGCATATCGAATCCTTTAACCGCTGACTTCGGCTGTTCACCGGTTTCCGGATCTCGGCCGGAAACGCAGAATTCGTACTGCTGCTGGCCGGTGGTGGCGTCCACGCCGTACAGATAGATGCCGCCGTCAAGGAAGCTGGATCGGCCGGCTGCAAAGTACGCGACACCCTCCTGAACCAACACGCTGCCGCTAACCGGCCAGGCCGATTCCAGTCCGTCGTAGATCACGACACGACGTTCTTCCAGAGCCGCTCGGAAACGCCAAGCGAGCGCCCCGTCTGACGCTCGCACACAATACACCCAACCGTCGGCACTTCCGAACAAGACCAAGCCCTGGTAAACCGTCGGAGGGCTGTCTACTCGACCACCTGTCGTGTAACTCCAGATCGGCTGGCCGTCATCCAAACTCAAGGCATGTACGGAATGACCGTCGATATCCGCAACGAATACTCGGCCATCGGCGCTCACCACGCTGCTAAGCCGGCCGCCCACCTTGGTCAGCCAGGCGCTTTCCAGGTCCCCCGAAATCTCGCTGGCTGTCGCACCGCTTCGGGCGATGTCGTGGCGGAATGTTGGCCAAGCGTCGGGATCCGGGATGCTGGATCCGGGTTGCTGGACATCTGCGAAAGCTGGCCCGCGTTGGAGACGATCACCTTTCGCCTCTTCGACTCTTTGACCTTTCGACTGTCGCTTCGGCGCCAGCACATTGAAGCTGTTCAGTTTCGTCTTGATATAACACGCGCAAGTATGCTGCGGCACGTACAGCAGCCCGTTGGCCGGCATCACGCCGTATTGGCAAGTGCCGCGAATCCAATGATTGGCGCATGCCTTGCCGGTTTGAACGTCGACGAATTCGACGCCGGAGCGGCCGAGCATAATGAAACGTTCGGTTGCCTTGTTTCGATAGCAGCGGTGGTGGCTCATGCCGGGCGTGAAGAACTCGTGGTCGTCCGGTCGCTCGCGTTTTACCTCGCCCGTGGCCGGATCGCGCGCGACCGTGATGCCTGGATCCCGTGCCCCGACCAGATTGCCAGACCACAGCAGGCCATCAGCTACCAGGACATCCACCGGGGCGTTGTAGCCCTCGCGACACGGAACAGTCCACAACCGCTCGCCCGTCTCGGCGGAAAAGGCGATCATGTCACCCGGCGGTGCATTGCCTCCGCCGAAACTGTAATCCCATTGCACCTTGCGTGGTCTGGGCCCCTCTTCGGGCTCGTCGGGTACTTTGCGGTCTGCCGATATCAACACGTTGCCATGCACAACCAGCGTAGGCACCGACCAAGCCGGACGTTTCAGACTGGCAGGCCGCGGGGCTCGCCAAATCTCTTCACCGGAGTCGGCACTCAGACAGATGACCTCGCCCTTGGTTTGGAAGAACGCACGTCCCTGGCTGATCACCAACGAAAGGGCGAACACCTCGGCGGCGTCCACGTCTGTCTTGGTCCACAGGGATTTCCCGGTATCCGCATTGATCGCCGTGATGCGCCGCGTGACAGGCGGCAGCGGTTGGCCGCGTCGCACCGCTTCGTCCATAGCACGCTGTTCGGCAATGTCGCCGACAACCAGATAGAGTGTGCCCTCGTGATACACGATTTCTTCGGTACCTTCCGTTCCTGCGTATCTTTTTGCGACCTTGCCAGTCGCCGCATCAAGCGCCGTCAGCGGTGCACCGTAGCCCAGCGTCACATATACTCGGTCCTCGATGGAAACCAGTCTTCGCGAAAGTTCCGGCGGGCCCGATCGGAACGGCCGCAATCGGTACTCCCAGTCACCAAGAGACCGCTTCCACAGAAGCACGCCGTTGAACGCGTCGCGGGCCATGAGAGTCCAGTTCGAGGGAAGCGTTACGGACGCAGGCGAAGCTTCATCCACGATGTAGAACACGCGTCCTCCCGACGAGACAACCGCACTGACGCTGGCTAGTTGCTCGTGCCCGCGAGCCCACTTGGGTCCCCCGATCCATTGAACGTGATGCGGCGGGCCAGAGATCGTATCTTTCGACACCGCGTTGTTAGTTGCGTCGTACAGATAATGCGTCCACTCGTCGATCTCGGCAGGCCAAGGCTTGCGAACAGCGTCTGGAGTCGAGAGTTGAGAGTCGAGGGTGACGACGGCGCCTCCTGGCGCTAACACGCGCATGATCTCTTCATCCCGTATCCTGTATCCCGCATCTCGCATCACGACGAGATTGACCAAGTTATCGGTGTGCGGCAATTGTTTGCCGTCGAACTGTTCGATGGATACATTGCCGTATAGGCCAAGAGATCGAATGTGTTCGCGTGCGGCCCGTACATTCGCTTCATCGCAATCGAGGCCATGCACAAGATACTGGTCGCCCGCTCGAAGCGCCGCCGTCAGCTTGCCATCGCCGCAGCCTACATGGACGATCAAACCGCCTCTGATT
This sequence comes from uncultured Pirellulaceae bacterium, assembly GCA_964617665.1. Lineage (GTDB taxonomy): Bacteria > Planctomycetota > Planctomycetia > Pirellulales > Pirellulaceae > JADHUC01. The sequence goes on along the minus strand of CAZUAH010000047.1, from coordinate 20,372 downwards.
CCAGCGGCCTCCAAGACTTGACAGGCTCGGTCTTCCGCCGTCGGAACTACCTGTTCCGCGGCGCGGGCATGAAGTGCAAAATACAGGCCAGGTGCAATGGCTAGTGCCAGGGCAGCCAACTTAACTGTAAGCCGTTTCATAATATGCGTGCTCCCGTACAGGTTTATTGATACTCTGGTGCGCATTTCCTCTCACGAGCGAATCATAGTCGCCGATCGGTCGTTACGCAAACCGAGCGCTCGTCAGTCAGGTACCCGTCATTCGTTGCTGCCCCGAATTAGCTGGGATTGCCCTTCTTCGCCCAACGAATTCAGGGCGGCAGCGAATGAGGTCTCAAACGGGGCGGGATGTTGTACAGTCTTCCACTCGCCGCTTGCGTCTAATGTCATTCTCCGGCCAAAATGGGACGAAAGCTGGATGCTCACGCCAACAAAGGCCGTACTCACGACTCGCGAAGGAGAAATCACATGATGACGAGAAGACATCTTATTCACCCAGGAACGACGGGCGCAGTATTACTCACTGCTCTCGCGATAAATTCTCACCCCGTGGCCGCAGAACAGCTCGATGGCAAGAAGCTGCTGCGGGAAAGCGGCATCGAGGGGGGGATTGTTGTCCAACTCGGTTGTGGCGATGGTCAGCTATGTCTGGAGCTGTCTGGCAACGGTCGATACGTCGTTCAGGCGTTGGATCCCGATCAAGAGAAAGTGGCAATGGCCCGAAAACGAATCCGATCGCAGGGCTGCTACGGGACGGTGTCGGTGAGGCAATTCGACGGCGAGAGACTCCCGTATGCGGATAATCTCGTCAACTTCGTCGTGATGCGAGATGCGGGATACAGGATACGGGATGAAGAGATCATGCGCGTGTTGGCGCCTGGAGGCGTCGCCGTCACCCTCGACTCCCAACTCTCGACTCGCGACTCTTTCCGCAAGCCCTGGCCCAAGGACATCGACGAATGGACTCACTTTCTCCACGATGCGACGGGCAACGCCGTCTCGCATGATGCGAAAGTGGGGCCGCCGCGGCGGTTGCAGTGGTCGGCCGGTCCGATGTGGGGCAGAAGTCATGAGATGAACAACAGCTTCATCGCGTTAGTAGCCGCACGCGGCCGCATGTTCTACATCTTCGACGAGGGTTTGACCGGCATGGAAGATGCGAGATTGGGCGAACGGTGGATTCTGATCGCACGGGATGCATTCAATGGGGCGATACTGTGGCGGCGGCCGCTGACGACCTGGGGCAGCCAAGCGTGGAAGAACCGGGCGCTGCGATTGTTTGGCGGAAACTTGGCCAGACGACTCGTGGCCGATAAGGACAGGCTGTATGTCACATTCGAGTACGGTGGCGGCGTGGAGATCCTGGACGCCGCTACTGGGAAGACTCTGGGCGAGATCCCCGAAACCGAAGGTGCCGAAGAGATCCTCGTCGCGGGCGATCAGGCATTCGTCAGCAGCGGACTGCAACTGGAACGAAACCGGTTTGTCGCCAAGATCACCTGCTACGATATTCCGAGCGAGAAGGTGCTTTGGCAAGAGGAAGGCAAGAGACTCTTGGCGCAGACTCTTTCAGTCGGCCTCAACGAAGTCGTGTACCACAACCGGCAGAGCGTCGTTTGCCGGAACCGGGACGACGGCAGCGTTCGCTGGGAGTTCGCCGACAAGCCACCAACCGGGCGAGGCGGCGGCAAGATGCTGGTGTTGGCGGACGGAAAGGCCGTACTCTCGTCGCGCAAAGAGATCGTTGCCCTGTCGCTTGCTGATGGCGAAGTCGCATGGCGCGCGCCGGGCCCGAAAGGCAACTCGATGCGGGAATACGATTTGTTCTTTGCACGAGGAACGATCTGGTGTTCCGGCCAGGATGGTTCGATCGTTGGTTACGACGTCAATGACGGCGAACAAACGAAGCAGGTCGACGTCAGCAATGTGCAGAGCCAGGGCCATCACCTGCGGTGCTATCGAGCCAAGGCGACGGAGAATCATCTGATTACGCAGTTTCGCGGTGTGGAGTTTCTAAGCCTTGGCGAAGAAGCCCACACGAACCAGGATTGGCTACGAGGCACCTGTACGTACGGCGTGATGCCGGCCAACGGTTTCTTGTACGTACCGCCCCACTCCTGCTTCTGCTACTCGGCCGCAATGTTTCGAGGGCTGAATGCCTTTGCGGGCGAGTGCACGGACGGACAACCGCAGAAATTCGCGGTCGGGCCGCTCGAAAAAGGGCCTGCGTACGGGCAAATCGACAATCGACAATCGGCAATCGAAAATCCAAAAAGCTGGCCCAGTTATCGTCATGATGCTCAGCGCACAGGCGCCTCGGCGAACCAGATCTCTGGTTCGTTGAAGCGAAACTGGAAAATCAGCCTCGATGCAAAGCTGACGCCGCCAGTTGCCGCGGACGGTCGGGTCTTTGTGGCTGCCAAGAACGAGCACACCATTCACGCGTTGGATGCGTCAGACGGCAAACAACTGTGGACATTCGCCGCCGACGCCCGAATTGATTCACCACCCTCGATCTATCGTGATGTGCTCGTATTCGGCGGCGCGGACGGATTCCTCTATTGTGTCCGTGCAGACGATGGGCAGTTGGTGTGGCGCAGACGACTGGCACCGGCGCAGCGTTGGATGGCGGTCGATGGCCAGCTCGAATCGGTGTGGCGTCTGCACGGCAGCGTCACGATCGAAGAAGACTTGGCCTACTGCAGTGCCGGCCGATCCAGCTACTTGGATAGCGGTCTGTTTCTGTACGCAGTAGACATCAAGACCGGCGCGGTCAAGCATCGTGCGCAGTTGAATACGACCGCCGATACGCGCGAGGAAAACGCCGGCGAGGAGTTCGTCGCGTCGTATCACATCGAAGGAGCCCACTCGGACGTGCTGGTGGCCGAAGGCGGATTCGTGTATCTCAATCAGTTCAAGTTCTCTCCCGCCCTGAAGCTTCAACCCGCAAAATACCTAGCCAAGGACGAGATCACCTACCGGCCCTCGATGAATCTGGACAACAAAGAATACGTGAACGAAGACATCTTCAACGTCAATTGGCGTGGCGAGAAGTGCAGCACCTACGACAAGTTGGCCGCCATTCTGGTCGACGAGAATCAAAACACTGGCGAACGCGATCTAGGCCTGCACCTGTTCACCACCAGTGGTTTCCTGGATACCTCGTTCTTCAACCGTAGTTATTGGATGTACTCCAAGACGTGGACGGGATTCAACCACGTGAACCTGGCACCAAAAAGCGGGCAGATATTGGTCATCGGCCCGAAGAACACCTATGCCTTGAAGGCATACACGTCACGGTATACGTTGAGCCCGAAACTGGACCCACAAACAAAAGGCTATCTGCTGATCGCCGACAACAACGAAAACGAACCAACCCTCGATCCGCGCGCCTGGGGCAAGGACAAAGGCATGGGCTTTTCACGAGGCGCTCCGCCTCTGTGGCACCAGTGGCTGCCCGTCCGTGTGAATGCGATGGTGCTGGCCGGAGAGACGCTCGTAGTTTGCGGGCCGCCGGATGCGGTAAAAGACGGAGACCCGATGGCCGCCTTCGAGGGCCGCATGGGCACCGAGCTATGGACCATCTCCGCCCCAGACGGCAAGACCATCGCCAAGCAGAAACTGAACGAGTCACCCATTTTCGACGGCATGATCGTCGCCGACGACCAGCTTTACCTCTGCACCGAACAGGGCGACGTTATTTGTATGGGATCTAATCCGGAAAGATAGAAGATGTTTTCAGTCTTCGATTCTCTCGTACGTATCTGCGAATAGCTTCTTGTCGACTATCCAGGCATCGTCCGGATAGTCGACTTCTTTGTCGCTGAAGCTCTTCAAGATGAAATCGCCCGGCTTGCCATCCAGATCACCCCACGAGGTTTTCACATGAAAGGGATGGTCGACTTGGGCTGCCATCACTTCGGACTTCGATAGGTACTTCCGGAACCCGTCCGCGTCGACTTCGTCTGTCGGTTCGTACTTCTCATTCAGGCGTTTTTCGCTCTGTGGCCAGAGTTCGCCGACTGCGCCGCGGCAAAGGAAATCGCCGGCTTTTGCGGTCGTTGGGCCCTCAAGCGTTTCGATGGTCTGATCTTCCTCGAGTTGCTTCGCCCAAACGAGCCCTGTCTTCTTGGCATGGAACCATGTCGCGGCTGCGTTGACTTCGTCGAGAATCGCTTTGTTCACGTTTTCCGGCTGGTTTGAATCGTTGGTCATTTCGTTCTCCACAGTTCTCGACGCGTCACAGCCCGCAAACGCGGCAAACAGACAGAAAAGGATGCCGCGTCTTCCAGGAATCCGGCTTGCACACGCCATTTGGACGCTCCCCCAAGGTCTCATGTTTCGCCGCCCGAACGAGATGAAGTATACACGAGCCATTCGCGTATCGCGATGCCGTGACGTCATCCCTGAGGGGGTTTCCCAGGTTGTCGAAAACGCAATGAATATGACAATTCGACAGCCTAGTTGGGCTGCCCTAAATCATCCAGAGGCAGGTGCTTTGATCTTTACTCCAGACAGACCAAACGGCCGTTTTCCAGGGAAACGTATAACTTACCGCGGGCTGCGGACATTCCGTCGAACACGGGCGAGGCGGGGAGATCGGTTTGAGACAACACCTCTCCGGACGTAGCGGCAATTTCGAGCAGGATGCCTTTGTCCTTGATCGGTTCGCCGTAGAAATGCGGAACTGTGCTTTCGGACGGATAGCCAGCCAGGTATAGCGCGTTTCCGGCTTTGATCATCGCCCGGGGGTGAATCGGCAAGGTGTCCGCCAGCGATTTGTGAACGATGTCGCCCTGGCCCTTGGGAAAATCCTTCGGGAGCCGCTGATCGATATCGGTGATGTCCGTGGTGAACAAGGCGAGGCTCTTCCAGCCGGCGCCCCAGAGGTTTCTATCGTCGAAGACCAGGAACTTGCCCAAGGGGCTGGAGAAGCCACCGTAGCTTCCGCGAGTGAGCCATTCGTAGGCGACTGGCAGGCGGCTGAAATCGCCGTTCCCGTAGAACCAGTGGGCTCGGTAGGATTCGGTGTCGTCCAGCAGTCTCGAAGTCGAAAACAGGTGATGCGTCCAATCGCCGGCCGGTTTCAACTGCTTGTCGAACTTCGCGTGGCGGAGATAGACGGCGTCGTCATCGGCCACCAGGATATCGGATAGGTTGCCAGTCATGGAGAAGGCGTCGCTGTGGTCTGGACTTCGTTTTGTCTTGAAGTCAACGGCGTTCTGGGCGAAGCCCTCCTTGGCGATGCTGGTGGAATTCTCGATCGCCTCGGCCGGCGGCGAGTTCACGCGTTGCTGGTACTTGACCGCCCCGGTCACGGGATCCAGGCCGTAAAGGAACAGGCCTCCGTCGATGTAGGTCGATCGGCCAGCGGTGAAGTATGCTGTTTCGTCTGTGATCAGGATGCTGCCGTGGACCGGCCACAGCGATTCGACCTGCCCGAGGGCCACAGTGTTCAGGCTTGCCGGCGCGGCCTGGAAACGCCAAGCCAGTTCGCCGTCTGACAAACGCAAACAGGTGACGTAGCCATCGGCCGAGCCAAACAAGACGGCATCGCCGTAGATAGTTGGGGCCGAGTCCACCGGACCGCCTGTCGTAAGGGTCCACTTCTGTTCGCCGGTGTTCGCGTCACAGGCAAGAACTTGATGACTGCTAACTGCGGATACGACCAGCGTACCCTGCGCGATGACCGAGGCGGAGAGGCGGCCGGAAAGTTCGACGTTCCATGCGACGTCGTTGGCGGATATCGGCGTGGGCAGGACACCACTGCGCTCCGGATCACGCCGATGCATGGGCCAATCCTCCCCGTTTTGGATTTCGGATTTCGGATTTCGGAATTGACCAAACGCTGGTCCTTTTTCGAGAGTGGTGCCGCAGGTCAGGCTATCTACATCGAAAGTGGATTCGGAGGCTTTCAGCGTCCAGAGGCCGAACAACTTGGCCTCTGGGTAGCAACTGCAGTTGTGCGGTGGAATGTAGACCATACCGTTGGCTGGCATGATTCCGTACTGGCAGATGCCGCGAATCCAGTTGTGTCGGCAGTCGTTGTCGCCTTGCGTATCCCAAAACTCCAGGCCGCGGTATCCCTCGATCACATAGCGATCCGTCGCTTTGTTGCGGTAACAGCGATGATGATGACCGACTGTAATCAGTTCTTCACGCGCGTTGTTCACGATCACGACCTCCCCGGTTTTCAGGTCGCGGCCTTCGTTCAGACCGGGGCTGGTCCAGACAACGCCGTTCACGACCAGGATGTCGACCGATGGAGTCTTGCCAAATGGAGTCTTCGCAGAACATTGCCACAACAGTTCGCCAGACTTGCCATCCAGAGCCAGTAGCGTATTCCCGTCGCACGACAAGACGACGCCGTCCTGGACCACCAAAGTCGCAAAGGTCCAGCCCATAGAACGCCCGGTCTTGCTCTTCTTTGGTTTTGACTGGCGCTTGTTTCGTCTTGGCTTGTCTTGTGTTGCGGGCTTTGGGTCGGGTTTGGCAGACGGCTTGGCGACCAAGTTGGTCTGCCAAAGTTGCTGTCCCGTGGCTGCATCCAGGCAGACGGTTTCGCCGCTCTCCTGGAAGAAAACCTTGCCATCGGATACGGCCAAGGTCCGCGGCATGATTTCGGCTGTCTTGTCGGCCGGCCAGCGCCACAACGTTGTGCCTGCGTCGGCATTGACCGCCTTGATCAGTTTGGTCGTCTTGTAGTCAACTCCGCGTACGTCGTCTCGCTCGATCAAAGCGTGTTCGGCGCCGTCTTCTCCGATCTGCACGTACAAAACACCGTCGACAATCACGAACTCCTCGGCCTTCTCGGTTCCGGCTAGGACGGTGACTTCTTCGCCGGTTGCTGCATCCAGGACCGAGACCGGTTCGTCAAGGCCCAATGTCACGAAGACCCGATCACCATCGGTCACCAGCAGACGCTGCAACTGAACGGGACCGCTGCGGAATCTCCGCGTGATGTCGGTCCACGACGAGATCGGTTTTCGCCACAGGAAGACGCCATTGAACGCATTCCTGGCGGTGATCGTCCATTGGGCCGCCTCGTTGGGATCGAACACAGGACCGTTGTCGTTGATGTAGAACAGGCGTCCCTTTGCCGTCACCACGGAACTGAAACTGGCCAATCGGTCATGGTGCCGGCTCCACAATGGGGCCGCCAGAAACTGCATGTGCCGCGGCGGGCCGACCAGACTGTCGTGGGCGACCGCGTTGTTGTCCGCTCCGTGAAGATAGTGCGTCCATTCGTCGACGGTATCTGGCAACGGCTTGACGATCTTCTGACCGTCGATGTAGGCAACGCCGTATGGGTGCAGCACGCGCATAATCTCCTTCATCGGCACCGATGTCTTCTCGGCGACGACAAGCGTGACCAGGTTGTCGATGAAAGGCAGCTTTTTGCCATCGAGTTGACCGACTGAAATCCGGCCATACAGCCCCTGTGACCTGATGTGCTGCCGGGCCTTGTCGACATTCTTGGGGTCCGCATCCAATCCGTAGACCAGGAAACTGTCACCAGCGCACAATTCCGCGGTTAGTTTCCCATCACCGCATCCCAGATGAACTACCAGTCCACCGTCGACGTCGGTTGCCGACAAGATGGACTCGCCGCGTTCGGCTGCGTGGGCAAGCATAGCGGTCAGGGCTACGCCCAAGATTGCCGCAGAGGCTAAGACTGATTTCTTCATGATTGGCTGCCTTCTTGTTAGTTAGATGGTTGACCGGCGAGTCGCGAGGGATCTGCTACATCGACGACAATCGCCGCAGTCTTGCTGGCCATTATCATCAAATGGGGAGTCGCCGCAAGCTCCGCCGAACTCTAGCGATTAGAAGGCATCTTCAGGAATGATCTCGCCGCCGGCGCGCGTGATGAGCGCTGCATAGACTTGCAGTCTCATGTCCTCGGATAGGAAATGGACGCTCCCGTCGGCTAATCCAGCGATAATTCCGCCCGGATGGAAGCCGAATGCCTCGTTGTTGTTTGTGCAATTGATCCCACACGGGCCGGGCACGCTCAGTCCGTCGTGCGTGAAGCTGTGCAGAGGGATGCTGTTGGATGAATCCGCCCAACCAGCGCCTCTCACACGCCCGTTGTGGACGGAAAGATTGCCGCCTCCCGGTACGCTGTTGTTCGGCCCACGGCCTTCGCTGGTCCAGAAACCGGGGCGACCGGCGTCCTCAGTGATTACCAGCGTATTCGATGTTCCGTCGAGGATATCGTGGAGACCTGATCCTCGGTTATGCTGCAATACTCCTCTCAACTCTGACGGTGCCGGGATCAAGCCGGTAGCCACGACGATATTGGCAACTCCTGTTGGCGGGGCATAGTCCGAGATCGCTGCACGTCTGCCGCCGCCGATATTGTCCAAACGGTTAGCATGACTTGGCGTCGAAGGACATTGGAGGACTTGCAGAGGCGTGGTGATTGCCTCCTGATTCGCAGGGTCGTCCCAGTGGACGTCCCAACGGTACACGCCGTGTACGCTTTCTTGTTCCAGGAACATCAACAAAAAGGACGCCCAATTGTGACGCCGAGGCACACGTGTGTTGGCAGGCGGGAACGTCCGCAGCGCGTCCATGTACTGATGAAGACTCAGCGAAACCTGCTTGACATTGTTGACGCAAGCCGTCCGACGAGCCGCTTCTCGGGCTGCCTGGACAGCCGGGAGCAGCAGCGCTATCAGAATCCCGATGATGGCGATTACCACCAACAGTTCGACCAGCGTGAAACCAGCTGATCGCCCAGCGCGCGTCTTGGACATAGCCGGCTCCTTTTCGATATGACGGATTCTTCTGAGATGAGACGAGTGAGGTTAGAATGGCAATACCATTCATGCCTCGCAGAGGTAGCGAATGCCATTCCCCATTAGACACCTATTGGTCAGCGGTAGCCAGCAGTTTCTGTAGAAAAATGCCGATCACACGAGTTGAGGCGAGCGAATGACAAGTATGCGGATCACCTATTGTGTCGCGCCAATCGTCGTTACGTGCTTCTTGTCGGGTTGCGGTTCGGAATACGCAACGGTGATTGGGCAAATCACGTTGGACGGACAGCCGCTTCCGAACGCCACGGTCTCTTTCATGCCGGAAGATGACGAAGGACGCCCTTCGTTTGGCAGAACTGGGGTCGACGGGAGGTATTCGCTTCAGGAGACCAATCGCGTTACCGGCGCCTTACCGGGCAAGTATGCCGTGCGCATCACGACCTACGTGGAAGGGAATCCCGACGAAGTCCCCCCGGTGCCCACCGTGCCGGAAAGAGTCCCCACGAAATACAATATCGAGACGGGACTGATCGAGGACGTCAAGCCTGGAGAAAACGTGCTGGACTTTCCACTGGATTCGCAAGGCGAGACCGTTCAGCCAACAGATGCCTACGAGTAGGAAATCGAACGAAGACCGCGGGCGTCTCGTGAGACTGGACCTAACGCACTGCAACACCGCCCGATTCAGCCACTTCACACATCACTCGAAAGCCCACGTCGAAGACGACTTGGTCCGGTGGATAGGCCAGACGGAAACAACTGCGACAACGTTTGGGCCGGTCGTACCAGGAACCGCCACGGATGACTCGTTTGTCGCCCGTGTCTGCGGAATTGCGACCGTCGCCATCGGCGTATGGATACGGGCGATATCCCGATCGCGTCCACTCGGCCACGTTTCCGTGCATGTCGTGAAGACCCCATGCGTTTGGCTGGAATGCCCCTACTGGTGCCGAAACGCGATGACGGTCGTCGAACCGAATGTCGGCTGGTCGCCACGGCGGAATCGCGCCGGACGGCAGTCCGAAACCGAACGTATCTACCGCTCGATTCCTGGCGTCAGAGACGTTGGCGAACGCGGAGAAGTCGCTGTCCAGATCACCGTACCATAGCGGTGTTGCAGTTCCGGCTCGACAGGCGTATTCCCATTGCGCTTCGGTAGGCAACGAGAATTGGCGCGCCGTCTTGGCGCCTAGCCAGCGACAGAAGCGCGATGCATCATGCCATGAAACGCGTAGAACTGGCTGCTTCGGCGCGTCCACCGGGTATCCGCGTTCACGATGGCTGAACTGTAGGAAATCTCCCTGCTCCAAATGGCTATCGTGCGTTGGGTCGAACAGACCGTATTGCTCGTTCGTGACCTCGAACCGGCCAAGCCAGAAAGGTCGTTCGATCTTCACGCAACATGACGGACGTTCGTCGTTTTCGCCGTTCTGGTCACCCATCACGAACTGGCCGGCCGGGATCAGCACCATTTCCAGCGCTACGCCCGGGCCGATCTCGACGCTGCGAGTAGTCGTTGCCCCAGCGGCCTGCCGACGCTTGGCGGCTTCAATGGCGTCAAACGGCCAGCCGTCAGCGGTAGGCAGTGCACGATTCTCGGTAGGGTGGGGGGGGGAAAAAGGGGGCCCCCCCCAGGGGGGGGGGGCGCTGGGGGGGGGGGGCGACGGTGGGGCCCCC
>CAZUAH010000047.1:0-9921 GCA_964617665.1 uncultured Pirellulaceae bacterium | reverse complement strand
AGTCTTCGCGGCCCACCAAGTGGCTGTCGGACGATTCGGTGGGCCGCGAAGACTTGGCCCACCCCACGGTAATGATTGCCTCTGGATCATCGTCCATGCCCGTATAGCGTTTCCGCAACTCTCGACGCCGTTGATACTGGCGCGTGACTCGTGCCTCGCCAGCGATTTCGGTCCAAGTACCATGTGCCGGCGTGTGCAGATCGATCCAGGTGATGATTCTGTTCCAGGCATCTGCATCTAAACGGGCCTCGTAGTGTCCCTTTTCGAGTATCTGCACCAGTTTTGTCGTGTCGGCGTGAAACTCGCGGGGCACCAGCATATGGGCGTCGCTTTCGATTGTTGGCGATCGGACGAACTTGCGCAGTTCCATGTACGATGGCGAGAAATGCGCCCCTCCGTTGTACGTTGCTGCCTTGCCTTCGGGATTGGCGTCGGGACGGTCCGTCAGGTCGGCTACCGGTTGCCCTTCATGAGACTTAGTGCCGTCGTGGCAACTCACGCAGTACCGATCTAGCACCGGCTGCACTTCGCGACGGAAACTGAAACCACGTGTGGGACCGTACCATGGCTTGATTTCGGACGGTGGCCGGACAGCGGCGACGGCCGAAATGCCCGGTGGACTCGTGTTCTGTCGCTCGTGGCAGCCGACACACGAAAGCACTTCGCCAGGCATCGCCGTGAACCAGCTTCGCATCAATTGTACGGCTTTGCCTTCGGCGTCTAGCGGCTGGACAGCAATTGGTGTGTAGGCGGGTACGCGGAAATGCGCTGAACCGTCGTCTTCGACCGGCACGGTCCCCAGCACCTGTTTGACATCCCACGGGCCGTCCAATCCGACACGGTCCACTTGTCCGCCCATGCCGTGATAAGCGTAGTGATATGATATCAACCGTAGTTTGCTGCTGGTTCCGCGAGGCACGCCCTTCAGGCCACCGCCCTCGTACACATCCGACATGAACACAGTGGCATCGTCGCGCGAAACGTCGATCCGATCGGGAATCACCGGCGGGGTTTCCGTCCGGCGCACTGGGACCGGTTCCAGCATCGCATATCCTTCCTCCTCGTGCAGCAGCACGAAGTTGTCGAACACGTCGACCAGGTAGATGCCCCACGGTCGGCCATGCGCCGGTTGACAGGAGACTAGGAAGTACTTCTCGGACAGAGGATACGGATGAAGAAATCGCGGGCAGCGATTACGTGTCAGCCCGTCCAACAGGACGGGTTCCACCACCTGTCCGTGCCCCGGGATTCGCTGCACCACGCCGTCGGCTTCGTATCGGCCCCTAGCCGTATCGAACAGTATCAACTCGCCCATGCGCGGCTGGTCGTGATGGCCGCCGATGACGGCAACGAATTTCGTGGCATGATTTGGTATAGGTCGAGCGTAGAACAGTGCGTTCGGCCAATACGAGTTGCTGCCGTAGTACTCCATCTGTCCGGTGCCGTCCGGATTCATGTGGAACAGCAACCGATAGAACGCATGCGGTGTATCCGAGTATTCCCATCGCTGGTATAGCACTCGTCCGTTGTTCAACACAGTCGGGCACCAGTTATGCTCCTGGTCGACCGTCAATTGACGTATTGTTCCGTTGGTGTTCAGCATGTAGAGGTTGGTCACATGCGAACTGCCACGAACGCAAGGCACGCCGACAAATGGGGCGGTCGAAGAGAATATGATGCGACCGTCGGGAAGATAACACGCGTCGTAGTTGCTCACGTCCGGCTCGTTGATCAACGACAACTCGCGGAGACCAGTGCCGTCGATACGCGTCTCGTGTATGCGCCATCGTCCCTTCTCGTTTGGCATGGAAAACAACAGCCGCTCGGCGTCAAAGTGCAAGTCGACGTCGCCGATGAATCGTCCGCCATCCGGTTCGAACAATGTCCGCAGTTTTCCGTCGGCGCCCACCGGCGAAAGGACAGCAATCTGGTTGTCGTAGCCAGTCGTCCTGAGACTCGAGTTGCTTTGCCAGTTTGTTGGCAACCCCATTTGGGCCGTGTTGCGTCGGACCAGCAGCAGTTCGTTGAAATCCAGCAAGGGATTTGCCAACAAGGCATCGCGCTTGAGCGAACGAAACTGCTCGGTCAGTGCGTCCAGCGTAGCTAGAGTCTCGCCGTCGATGGTCTTATCCGCACCCCGCAAGGCGTTGTGTTTTGCTTCCAGCTCCGCGAGGCGTTGCAGGTGAGTTTCGGCGTCGGGATACAGACCGCCAAACGACTCTTGAAGGTCGCGTATGGCCAATTCCAGGGCACGCCATTGGGCCTCAGGCACGCCGGGCTCAATTTTCGGTCGTCCAGGACCGGGGACGGGACGCAAGACGATCTTCCGCCATTGCTCGCGGTCGGCAAGGTAATCGAGGATGTTTGTCGTCAGCCGCTCCAGGTTCCCATGGTACGAATTCTGCTGGTTGCCATAATGCGGCAGTCGCCACCCCATAGCCACGATTCGCCCTTTGCCCAATTCGTATTCGACCAACGGGTTTTCCGATCCGCCGGGCGTTCGAGCCAAAAGCATCCCGCGCGTCGGTCCGCCGCTGGCGTGGAAATCCGCGAAGGCCGGGAAACCTCGATCGCTGAGATCGATCGGGCGTCCGCCAGCGCTCAAATCTCGAAACACAGGATGATCGGTGCATAGAGGCACCAACGCTGCTCGATTGCCGTCACTTCCCGGTCCGCCTCGTCTTGGCTGGATCGGTTCGACGCGAAGCTGACGCACCATGGCTAACGCAGCGCCGGAAAGATAGAGGCTGCGGCCATCGGCCACGTAGGCCCGCAAGGCGTTCAGCGTCTTCGTCCGATAAGTCAGCCCTGTCTGGTCTATCGAATCGCCTTGGTGGTACCAGACGACATCATACGCGGTTAAAGACTGCTCTCCGCCAGCAGCGTCAAGACATGCCCCTTCGCCATCGGGTGTCAGCACATCCGCTTCGTACTGTTTGCGTGCCAATTGGACGACTGCCTGGGTTTCGGGTCCCTGTTCATTTGCAGAGTGGCTGTCGACCAGAACGGCAAGACGAACTTGGCCCGATGATGTTTCGGCAGCGGCTGCACCGGCGATCAGCCAGACGACGCACAACACCCAAGCGGACAGATTTGAACCCCACCGGACAATTGACGGCATAACCTATGTCCCTTCCTGCTGCGGGTAGGTCCCTGACGTTGGGCGCGCGACGCGATCGTTCCTCGGCGTGGTGGACTCACAAGCTGCAAATTGTATCCACAAAAAGCAGGCGACTTGCGTGCATCACATTGGGTAGGACAGCGACATTGTCGCTGTATTAGAACAGACCGGCTTGAGCAAGGAAACAGGAATTGCCGACATTACGGTGCTGCCAGCCCCGCGTCTGGGCTGGCTGGCGGGACCACATCCATCGCTGCCATTTTTCTCAATTCTATTTGCTCGTAACGACGTCGCAACACGAAGATCAGCGGTCCGGCAACCGCAACGCAGATGACGCCGATCAGCAGAAGCGGCAGATGCACGTAGAACGGCTGAGCCAAAAACACGCCAGCAATTCCGGCAGCAGCGCCGACCAAGCCGAGTATGAACATCGTTTGCGTTGAACCCAACACCAGACGCCGAGCCTTGCCCAGTCCGGCCAATGTGCCGATAAGAGCGCCGAGCATGCCGAGCAGGGTCCCTCCCCCGGCGCCAATCACAACACCGATCTGCCAGCCCCACCATGGTCCGGCATGCTGAACGACTCGAATCGGACTAAGTTCAACGGTTCCTCGACCGGCGAAAACCACGTTCAATACGATTTTCGTTGGCGGCCCGGCTTCTCGGCTACTTAGAAACGGCAAGGAGAACTTTCGCCAGTCCGTCGAACCCCGAATGTTCCCCATCGGACCGGAATCCGCCAATGTCCTGGTGAAATACGCACCGCCGTTCGAGAAGTGGTTCCACGTCTCCAGATAGCTGATCCCCTCGACGTCCTCGTATCGTATTTGTCCCACAATCGCATAACGGATCGACGACACGCCCGGATTGTCCAGAACCAGGACTTGAACCGCCTTGGATGTGCTTTCGGTGTTGTCGATCTTTAACGCCTCGTCAAAGCCCTGCGCGTCAGGCGTTACAACTTCGCCTGCCGAGAGTCCTTGCGATAGGTGCAGATCCTTCCAGGAAATCTCGCGCACAGTCTCTTCGCCGCCACACGTCGAAACGCAGACAAACGCGAGCAAGCTACCGGTCATCAGGCTTTTCATGGCTGGCCTCCACTTCTTCACGATGAGCCTTTAGTAGAAGTTTCAGAGTGTCGATGTCGATTCTGCCGTCCGCGTACTGGGCCCTGGCCAGACGCTCGAAATTCGACACCTCCTGTTGTTCATCCACGACTTGGATCTTCCCGATCAAACGGTCCAACCGGAGTCGGATCGTTGGATACGTCACGCCGTAGGCTTCAGCCATCTTCTTGAGCGAGCCCGATGCCAAGATAAAACGCTTGATGAACGACAAGTCTTCATCGCTGAGAAAGTCGATCCAAGCTTTCTGGTTCCCCGATTTACGATCCACGGTCGTTCCTCCGGCCTGGCGGTCGCTCACTCAGTCGCCTACACGTAAACCGCAAGTTGCTCCACCCAATTGAGCGCAGAAAGAAATCATGTTCATGTACTTATCAATCTTAGTCTAAATAAACTTAAAGTCAACTATACTTTTAGTAAACCATTGGCATCGGTGACGTATTATCAATGTCCATTGGTTCAGCAGAACATTCGGATCGGATTCTCCTCCAGCCATGAAATGCGTCAACCGAAGAAGCGTCTCCCTTGTTCGCCGCGATCGAGTATTTTCTCACAAGCGAAACGAGCTCGGTGGTCCGCCGAAGTACTGAGTGCCAGAGTACTGAGCACCAAGTACTGGGTACTGTTTGCTGAGCGCCCAGCGCTGAGTATCGAGAATCACCACCGCCAAGAAGGACTGCACACCGTCGCCATGGCGGTCCTGCGGATTCTGCCGACGTCGATCCCGACTCGTTGACGCCGGCTGGCTCCACAAGGCGCGCCGCCAAGAGATTGCTACACTGGATAGCGTGGGCACTCGATTCCTGAGAGTGCAGGAAGATAGTCCGTCTCTTCGATCGCTCACAAACCGAACCATGCCAGCTAATCTGACACAACAATACCTGAAAGCGGAAGAAGCATATCGCCGCGCAAGCACGCCGGAGGAAGAACTGGACTGCCTTCAGGTGATGCTGCGCGAGTTGCCCAAACACAAGGGCACCGACAAGCTGAACGCCGAGCTGAAACAGAAAATCAGCAAGATCAAGAAGGAAATCCAGCGGGAAAGCAGGTCCAAGGGCAAGCGAGGCGGCTTGAGGATTCCGCGGCAGGGCGCCGGCCGGGCTGTGATCATTGGTGGCCCGAACGCTGGCAAGAGTCAGCTGGTGCGGAGCCTCACTCGGGCAACGCCGGAAGTCGCTCCCTATCCGTTCACGACGCACCAGCCGTCGCCGGGCATGATGCCTTGGGAGGACGTGATGGTGCAACTGATCGACACGCCGCCAATTACGGCTGACGTATTCGATCCAGTGACGCAAGGAATGGTCCGTGGTGCCGATCTTGCGTTGTTGATGGTCGATTTGGGCAACGACGACGGCATCGACCAACTGCAGGAAGTGCTCGACCATATGAGTTCGACGAAGACGCGGTTGGCTGGGAAGTCCTATCTGGACGAAAATGACATCGGCGTCACTTACACGCAGACTCTGCTGGTTCCGAACAAGATCGACGATCCCGAAGCGGCGGACCGCTTGGAGTTTCTGCACGAGTTTTGTCCGCTGGATTTCACTGAATACATTATCTCCGCGTTGCATGGAACGGGACTGGAAGAACTGCGCGACGCGATTTACGAACCGATGGACGTGGTCCGCGTCTATACCAAATTGCCTAGCAAGAAGGAGGCGGATTACGATCGGCCGTTTACCATCCGCCGTGGCGGAACGTTGTTGGAGATAGCCGAATTGGTACACAAGGAGTTTGCTCAGAACCTGAAGCATGCTCGCGTCTGGGGCACCCACGTTCACGACGGGACGATGGTAAAAGGAGAATATGTGCTTCACGACAGAGATGTGGTCGAGCTGCATCTGTAGGGAAAGTCAAAGGCTTGAAAGGGCGAAGAGTCGAAGGGATTATGACCAACTCTCAGATAGCTGCCGTGTTCGAGCAGATGGCCGACTTGCTGGAGTTTCAGGGGGCCAACCCGTTTCGCGTGCGTGCCTATCGCAACGGCGCTCGTGCAATCCGCGATCTGCCCGATTCCGTGGCGTCGATTGTGGCTGACGATCCCAAGCGGCTGTTGGAGATCGACGGGATCGGCAAAGCGGTTGCCGAGAAGTGTGCAGTATTGGTGGAAACCGGTGAATTGCCTCAATTGAAGGAGCTATTGACCGAAATCCCCGAAACCGTTCTGGCCATGCTGCGGATACCGGGCTTGGGGCCCAAGAAGGCAGCGGCGATCTACAACGAGTTGGGCATCGCGACGCTGGAGGACCTGAAGACGGCGTGCGAAGAGAGCCGGATACGGCAATTGAAAGGCTTTGCCGCCAAGACCGAGCAGGCAATCCTCGACGGCATGGCGATTGCCGAGGCAGCCGGTCAACGGATCTATTGGGCGGAGGCCGACGGCATAGCGCAAGCGATGCGAGAACATCTGAGCAAGTGCGAGAGCATCGATAAACTGGAACTCACCGGCAGCTATCGGCGCGGCCGCGAGACGGTTGGCGATTTGGATGTGCTGGCTGTGTCCGCCGATGTCGACAAAGTGATGGATCGGTTTGGCGAGTTTCCCGACGTGGCCGATGTGTTGGTCCGGGGCGATACCAAGATGTCGATACGCCTTGGGACTGGTTTTCAAATCGATCTGCGCATTGTGCCGAGAGAATCGTTCGGAGCGGCATTGCAATACTTCACGGGATCGAAGTCCCACAACGTCGTCCTTCGTGGTTTGGCGAAACAGCGGGGTCTGAAGATCAACGAATATGGCGTTTTTCGTGTCAGCGGCGACGAGGAGACGTATGTAGCCGGGGCTGAGGAGGCGGGCGTTTACGCAACACTCGACTTGCCGTTGATTCCTCCGGAGTTGCGCGAAGCTCGCCGCGAGTTTGAATGGGCCAAATTCGAAGATCTGCCCGATCTGATACAGATGGAGGATATTCGCGGCGAATTGCACGCACACACGACGGCCACGGACGGCAAGTCATCCTTGGAAGAAATGGTCGCGGCCGCACGCGAACGGGGACTGAAGTACTTGGCGATCACGGACCATTCACAGCGCGTTTCGATGGCTGGCGGCCTGGACGCCAAACGGTTACTGGCCCAGTGGAAACAGATCGACGAGTTGAACGAGAAACTCGGCAGCAGTTTCACTGTGCTAAAGGGGATCGAATGCGACATTTTGGAGAAAGGCGGAATGGATCTGCCTGATGACATACTCGCCGAAGCCGATTGGGTGCTGGCCGCAATCCATTACGGCCAGAAGCAACCGCGCGAGCAGATTACCGAACGAATTCTCGGTGCCATCGAGAATCCGCACGTGGATGCGATCGCCCATCCAACGGGCCGACTGATCAATCGCCGCGACCCGTACGAAGTCGATCTCGATGCGGTCTTTGCTGCGGCCGTGAAGTTCGGCACGATGCTGGAATTGAACGCCAACCCTATGCGGTTGGACTTGAACGACGTGTTCTGTGCGGCGGCCAAGAACCACGGCATCCCGGTTGTCATTTGTACGGACGCGCACCACACAGACGAATTGAGTTTACTACGCTACGGCATCTTGCAGGCGCGACGAGCCGGACTGACAAAGTCCGACGTTGCCAATACTCGCACGTGGCCGCAAATGAAGAAGATGCTCGGTACGTAGTGGTGCGGCCGTCGATATTCGTCAGGTAGAGTGTGGCCGGGGTTGGAGGGTGCAAGCCCGAAACCCCGGGGCTTCCCTCGCTGACGCTCAGTCCAGCCCCGGCCACCCAACGTGACATTTATCGACAGACACGACGTTGTAGAAGGCGTGCCTCTACTACTTCAGCACGTTGACAGGTTCGGGATCGTCCGAATTGTTGAAGCAGCGCAGCAGCGTTTCCTGGCTAATTACGCCCGACGGTTGCTGGTCTTTCACGATGATCGCGTTGCGGATCCAGGATCGGCACAGCGACTCGTACACATCCATAATCGGCGTCTGCTCGTCAAACGCTTCGATATCGCTCTTCATGGCCTCCTTGACCGTTGTGGAGCGACGGTCGGGCCAGAACATGGCCGCCATGATATCGTTTTCTGATAACACGCCGATCAATCGGCCTTTGTCGTCGACGACAGGCGCGACATCGACGTGATGTTGCAGGAAGCGTTCAGTCGCTTGCACGATGGTCTCGTTCTCGTGCAACTTGAAGGCGATCTCCGACATCACGTTGCCGGCCCGCTGGGTGGCGAAAGATAGATTCACGTCGTGGACGTCGGATCGCGCCGTTGACGACTCGTCCGTATCTTGATAGCAGACAACTCGGTTGCGTCCGAAACGCTTGGCCTGGAGCAGAGCTCGATCCGCAAGATCCACCAAGTGTTTCGGCGACTTGGTCGAGTGGGTTCGACCGGCGACGCCAAAGCTGGCCGTAACACCAATTTGTCGTCCCTCCACCGACATGGTGGCCGATGCCAATTTGTCACGCAACTGATCTGCCCATACGGCTGCTCCCTCCTCCGAGGTCTCCGGCAGCAATATGCAGAATTCCTCGCCGCCGTACCGGCTGATGTAATCGCTGATTCGCAGGCTCGACGTCAACGATGCCGCTACTCGCCGCAGCACCTCGTCGCCCACTGGATGGCCGTACGAGTCGTTCACCCGCTTGAAGAAATCAATGTCCATCATCACACAGGAGAGCGGAAAATGGTGGCGATCGGCGCGGGCCCATTCACGGTCGGCTTGCTCGAAGAAATGGCGTCGCGTTGCCAGCCCGGTCAGCGGATCGCACTTGGCCAAGCGGATCAGTCGCCTTTCCAATTCCAAGACGCGCGTCCCGCAGCGCAGACGGGCCAACAGTTCGTTTCGGTCAACTGGCTTCTTGATGAAATCGTCCGCACCCGCCTTCAACGCTCTGACAAGATCTTCGACTCGAGTCCGAACGGTCAAAAAGATCGTGTAGACGTAGTGTGGAAGATTTTGAGTGCGCAACCAGTGGCACAGCTTCATCCCATCGACACTGGGCATTTCCCAATCGGTGACGACAATATCGGGGCAGTGACGCTCGATTGCCGCCATTGCAAGGCGGCCGTCGGCGGCACATCGCGCGTGGTATCCGGCGACTTCCACACATCGTACAAGAAGCCGTAGTATCGCCGGATCGTCATCCACGAGCAGGATTTCCGGTTTCGTTGCGGCCATGCGCGGTCTTTCCTGCAATGACGCCTATAACAGCAATTCGGATTGTGAGAGCGCACCGATTGCATATTGAGTATGTCTGTGTTCCCATAAGCGTAGCTTACGGAAAGGTGTCATGAGTCATCTCGGTTCGTCCAAAAAACATGATCGGTTCCTCGTGCTTGGCCTGCTGGTCCTGGCATTTGCCGTGCGAGGCGGTTTTCTGGTAACGAAATCGGGCGATTTGACCGCGGATCCGGACGGTTATCGCCAACTGGCGGTCAATCTTGTTGAAAAAGGAGCATTTGGATACGAGGCTCCCAAGGATTCGCTCGGGAATTCGTCAATTCGCCCCACTGCGTTTCGCCCGCCGCTTTATCCGCTGGTGTTGGTCGCAGTGGGCGGAGCGAGTGGCATCGGCCAGACGGCGATTGTTGCATTGCACCTGTTGGTTGGGGTCGCCACGGTGGGATTGGTCTACGTGCTGTCGCAGAAATGGCAATTGGGCCGCTGGGGACTGTTGGCAGCGGCACTAACAGCGTGCGACCCGATTCTGTTGAATCAAT
>CAZUAH010000046.1:0-44520 GCA_964617665.1 uncultured Pirellulaceae bacterium | reverse complement strand
AACTTGCCACCACCTGAAGGGCTGGTTATGGCCATCCAAAGTCCTCGTACGTCCTCGTTGGGATCTCGTCGCGAGCGCAAGAGACGTCGTCAATCGGTAAAGAAAGCTGCAAGGCGCGAGCTGCTGTTAGAGAAGCTCGAAGACCGCATGCTACTGGCGGTCGTTGGGCCGCGTCTGGCTGGACTTCAACCGACCGATGGTGAATTACTGCCGTTGGACGGAGGCGGCGAGCGCGAAATCGCGCCGCGCGACCTTACGTTCAAGTTCGACGAGAATCAGCGGATCGACGCCAACACGCTGGACGGGATCCGAATCGTTCGCAGCGGGCTTGACGGCGAATTCGACAACGACTTCGTCGTAGTGCAGCCTGGCTACATAGGCGTCGGCGACGTGCCGCACGAGAACGAGGTGATCGTGCGGTTTGCTGAAACGCTCCCGGATGACTTGTACCGGGTCGAGTTGTATGGCATCGACGATGCGCTGAACGGGATCACGGCTCTTCGCAACACGCGGGGCGAGGCTTTCGGTGACACCACTGATGACGGTGTGGACAACGGGACGAGTTTGATGACCGTCTCGTTCGAACTGAATCTTGGGCCTCAGGTTGTGGCCGTCGTGCCCCAACCGGTCGCGCGAATCCCGGACCCGAATGATCCAAGCAACACGATCCTCAGCCAGGCCAGAGATCAGATCGTGGTGTACTTCAACGACGACGATCTCTTCGTGGAAGACGATTCGGCGGGCAACCCGACGCAACGCTCGGCCGAGAACCCTGGCTTCTACCGCCTGATCTTTACCGGCGATACGGTGGAGAATACGGACGACGTAACAATCGTGCCGGACACGGTTCAGTACGATTCGGTGAACGACAGCGCAACGTTGACGTTCGCGCAGAACTTGGATGAATTGGAGCATCCTACGACTGGAGCCAACTTGGGCCCGGGAACGTTCCGTTTGCGGGTCGGTACGGACGAAGAGCTGCCCGCGGCACCACTGCGACTGACGCCGGATGCCATAGTGACCACCGATTTCGGTACGGGTGGTCCTCTCGAGATGACGTTCGCCGCGACAGAGGATTTCTCTCGCGCCGTGAACATTTCGTTTATCGAAAACCCTCTTGGTCTCGGGACAGCACCGAATGTTGCGGTTACGGGGCATAGCATTACGGTCGAGTTGAATAACAGCGGCAGCGGCACGACCGCAGATGAACTGGCCGCAGCGATCGCCGGGAACGCCGCGGCCAGCGCGTTGGTTTCGGCGACCGTCACTACGGGATCGGGTGCCACGCCGATTATCGGAAGCGGCGTGGGTATGTTGCGCGTGGCGGGCCTTGGGTCCAGCTTCGCCACGGCAAGCGTTCTGCCGGAACTCGACGGATTGGAGAAACGGGACGGGCAGAGCCTGATACTGTCCTCGTCCATCGATCCCCAGCAGTTCTTGTTGGACTTTCCCGGTGCGACGGACGAACCGGGCCACCGCGACATTCCCAGCGAGATCGGCAGCGGCTACGAACAGCACGTGAATCCGGCGTTTGGCCCCGATACGATCGCTGGTGTGACCACGATCCAATACAACTTCCGCCAGTTCTATGGCGTGGACGCACAAGACAATCCCTTATCGAATCTCATCACCGAGGACCAAAGGCAGCGAGTACGCGAGGCCGTCGAGTTATGGGGGAAGGAACTTGGGGTTCAGTTTCTGGAGACGCCTGACCAAGGCCTGACGTTCGTTACCGGGGATCCACGAGCGTTAGATCCCAACGACCCCAACGTGTTAGATCACGCGATCAATCCCGGATTCGGATCGAATTACAACTTCATTGTGCGGGTCGATCCGACGTTCACAAATGGCATGTTGATATTGGACAGTGACCAACAATGGAACAGCCGATACGGCGGCGACTGGTTCGAACGAGTGATGGTCGGCCTTGGTGCCATGCTTGGCCTCCAGCGAGCCAATGACCTGCCGGTGACCAACCTGATGGCATACGACACGACGGAGCCGTTTCTGGGATCGCCACCCGGCGTGTTCGGCTCGCAGCCTGATCCCGTCTATCCCGGCAACGCCGATATCATCCACGGGCAGTATGTCCACCGGCCGGACAGCAACGACATCGATCTATACAGATTCACGATCGATCTGGACGACCAGGATTTGGACGAGAAGAAGCAGGGGCTGTTAACCGTCGAGTCCTTTGCAGAGCGACTCCCCAACTCCAGCCAGTTGGATACCGTTCTCTCATTGTACAGGGAAGTTGCGATACGCGATGAGAACGGGGACGTGATCGGCTTCGAACGCGAGTTGATTTCGCGCAATGACGACTACTACAGTTCCGACTCGTATATCAGCCTTGATTTGGGATCGGGGACGTACTACATCGGCGTGACGGCCACGGGAAACACAGACTTTGATCCGGTGATTGAGGACACCGGGTTTGGCGGCGCCAGTCAGGGTGAGTATGAATTACGTGTCACTTACCGTGCGCAGGTGGACGACGACGATGCGATTAGCGATCTTGATCGCAGTGATGAGGGCCGTCCCGGCACTCCGTTGGACGGCGATGCGGACGGCGTGCCCGGCGGCGTGTACAACTTCTGGTTCCAGACGCGACCGCTCCAGCGCGTGATCAACATTACCGACGACGGCAACGCTTACGTGGACGGACAGTCGTTGACGTTGGAGGACGCTTTCGGAACCGAGAGGCGATTTGAATTCGATAGCGATAGTCCCCCAAACGTCTCGCCCGGTGCGAACCCAATCCCATTCATCTCGGGGGTTGCGCCGACCGCGGCAAACGACATGGCGTTCGCGCTGGCCAACTCGATCAATGCCGCTGGTTTTAGCATCACCGCCGTTCGGGAAGGCCCTCGTATCGTACTGACCGGGGATCGCTCAGCGACACTTACGCAGAACGCCGTCGGTATTGGACTGGCCGGGAAGACAATCTTCGTCGACAAGACGACAGGATCGAACTTGATCGGGACGCTGGTCAAGCCGTTCGACGACATCTCCACCGCATTCGATTCGTCCGTTCCCGGCGACATCGTCCGCATCGTGGGAAACGGCGGGTTTGATAATGACCGCGCCACTCTGGACGATAACTTTGCCTACGAAATCGGCTTTGGCTCTTCCGGTGGTCCAGCAGTACTGCCGGACGGATCTACCATGGCGGTCCCGAAAGGCGTGACGACCATGATCGATGCCGGGGCCATCCTCAAGTTGCGCCGCGCCCGAATTGGTGTGGGCAGTTCGTCGGCGAGCGTCGACCGCAGCAATGGGGCTTTGCAGGTATTGGGAACGCCCCACGAGAGCGTCTATTTCACATCGTGGTTGGACGAGACCATCGGTGACGACACGCACCCGCCCACGACTACGCCCGCCGACGGCGATTGGGGTGGAATCATTTACCGTGCGGATCAGGACAATGCGGAAGCTCGCTTCAACTACGAAGACGAAGGGATCTTCCTCAATTACGTCAACCATGCCGACATTCGCTACGGGGGCGGCATTGTTCGGATCGATACGGTCGATCAGGTCGTCAATCCGATCCAGATGGTCGAAATGCGGCCTACAGTCACGTTCAATTCGATCACCTACAGCGCGGACGCGGCCCTGTCGGCCGACCCGAACAGTTTCGAGGAGACGAATTTTCACTCACCTCGTTTCCAACTCGTCAACGAATTCACGTCGGACTACGAGCGTATCGGCCCCGAAGTTCACGGAAACCACCTTGTCGACAATTCGATCAACGGTCTGTTCGTGCGCATCAAGACACCGGCCGGTACGGAACTTCGCTCGCTGACTGTCCCGGGCCGTTTCGACGACGTCGATGTCGTACACGTCATCGCCGAGAACCTGAAGATTCTAGGGCAACCGGGCGAAGCATTGCTTGAAGTGGAGCGTCCCCCAGTGGACCTGATCACGTTTTCCACGCAAGTTGGTGGAAGCCTCGCGGCGGCTACGTACAACTACAAGCTGGTCTTCGTTGATGAGAACGGGTTCGAAGGCCGGCCATCGGAAGCCACGAACGATGTGATACTACCGGCTGGGCAGACCGCGATTCGGTTGAACAGCCTGCCGCCGGTGAGCGGCAACTTTGTGTCCCGTCGTCTGTATCGCAGCCAGCTTGGCGGTGGCGGACCGTACAACCTGATCGCCGACCTGGACGCCGACGATTCTGCCTTTGTGGACGACGGTTCGTTCCTGCCGTCTCTGACAGAGAACCTGCTCGAGCGTGATCCGCCCTCGGTCATGGAAGTTACCTTGACCGAGCACGAGATCCCACCCGCAACGGCAACGGTCCCCGGAGTCTCGCCCGGAGTCCACAACTACCGCGTCGTGTTGGTGGATCCCGATGGCAATCCCAGCCCCGCTTCGGACCCGACCGCGGACATCAATGTGAGCTCTCCGGCAGTTCCCGCCAATGTCATGGTGGTGGATCTGACGGGCTTGCCGGTTGCCCCGGCGGGATACATCAAGCAGATATATCGCAGCGAAGTCGGTGGTGGCGCACCCTACGATTTGATCTCCGAGGTTCACGCCGACGAAACAGGGTATATCGACGATGGTTCGATGATCGTTGGCGATGCGCCGAGTATCTCGGGTGTCGCGTTCACCAAGTCGACGTTGCCGGCCGGGACACTGCCAAACGGTACGTACAATTACCGGGTTGTCTTCGTGGATGCCCAGGGCAACAAGAGTGCGCCATCCGCTCCCACCGCCGATATCACACTCACTGGGGCCGATAATACGATCACGCTGGGCAGCCTTCCGGCAGCCGAAAGGCCTTACACCGGTCGTCTCATCTACCGCAGCACGACGACGGGGGCCGGCCCATATACGTACGTGACGGAGATTGGCGATCGGTCCACAACGACGACGTTCGAGGACCGTGGTATTGACGATGGCGCTCTCGCACCGGCGCCGGACGTTTCGCTGGTCGTCGTGGAGACGTCGGACACCGCGACCGGCCTTGCCGCGGGAACTCTACCCGACGGGTTGTACGATTACCGCGTCGTCTTTGTGGACGCTGCCGGTGACAAGACCTCGGCGTCGGCGCCTACTGCAACCGTCGCGCTTGGCCCCACCACAAACGGTTCCGTCCGCCTGTCGAACCTGCCCGCGGCTCCCGCGCCGTTTACCGGGCGACTGGTCTATCGCAGCGCTGTAGGCGGCGTCGGTCCGTACGCGTTGGTTGCCTTCATCAACGACCCCACTACGACCACATCGTACGACGACCACGGAGGCGCGTTGACCAACAGTCTCAACTTGACGACACCGGGATTGATGTCGCATGAATTGGATCCCCGGTTGACGGGCGTCGTCCGCGCACGCCCGGATGCCCGCCTGAAGATCGACCCAGGCGCGATTATCAAGCTCGAAGGTGCTCGCCTCGAGATTACGTTTGGCGCTCAGTTAATCGCCGAGGGCTTTGATGGCCAAGAGGTCATCTTCACATCCAAGTTGGACGATCGCTATGGAGCCGGTGGCACTTTTGATACAAACGAAGATGACGGACCCGGCGAGGCTGGTCCGTCGCGCGGCGACTGGGCCGGCATCTACGTTGGACCCATGGGCCAGTTGAACCTTGACCATACGTACATCGCCTTCGGTGGAGGCGACAACAGCAAGATTGAAGGTACGTTCAAGGGTTTCAATATCATCGAACTGCACCAAGCCGACGCGCGTATCGCCAACAGCGTGATCGAACAGAACGATCCTGGTACGGGCGGACAAGGACCGAGTGATCGTTTTGGCCGAGGAACGAACAATCCAGCGACGATTTTCATTCGCGGTTCTCGGCCGGTGCTTTTGAATAACATCATTCGCGACAATGCGAGTGACGCCATTGACATCAACGTGGATGTCTTCACGCATTACTTTACGGGGGATTCCGGGCGCGCTACGGGTCCAATCGATCAGGTTACGCAATATCCCGATAACCAGGGACCGCTCATCCGCGGCAACCAACTGGACAACAATGGCCTGAATGGAATGCGAATCCGCTCGCCCGGCGTCACCTTGTCTACGCAGAGCGTCTGGGACGATACCGACATTGTCCATGTCCTCGGCGACGAGGTCCGCGTGTCGGATTACCACGTTCAGAGCGGCCTGTACTTGAAGAGCAGCCCCAACGAGAGCTTGGTGGTCAAATTGACCGGCGGCGCCAGCGTCAGCGATGCGTTCAACTCGAACCCATGGGGTGGTGGCGGATTCACGGCCACCGGCAACCCACTGGAAATGGAGGATCGAATTGGCGGCACACTGTACGTGCTGGGGCAACCGGGCTTTCCTGTCGTGCTGACATCGATTCACGATGATACGGTTGGCGCCGGCGTCCAGCCGGATGGGACGCCGCAAACCGATACCAATAATAACGGCATCGCCAGCACTCCGAGTCCCGGCGACTGGCGCAGCGTGAGGCTGGATCAGGACAGCCACGATCGGAACGTGGAGAACGTCCTCGAGATGGAATCGGCGACCGAAACGGCGCCGGGACCCAATGGCACGTTGGATACGGCTCAGTTCCTTGGCGATTTGGCACCATCCGAGTATGGCAGCGACAACAATCTGCGGCTGGGATTCCAGATTCAAGGTCTGTTGAACGAACCCGGCGACGTGGACGTTTATAGCTTCACCGCCGAAGCGGGCACGGAGATCTGGTTCGACATCGACCGCTCGTCGTACGCGTTGGACGCGGTCATAGACGTGCTGGACGCCAATGGCGAGTTGATCGCCCAGTCGAACAACTCGCAAGACGAAACCGTCGATCCGAGTCTGCTCTTCTCAACGGCCGCCATCCCCGATGGCGACGTAAATCCATTGCAGCGGCTGCCTGGCCCTTATCAGCCTCGACACGCCTCTGGCGTGGTGAAGGACTTCTGGACCACGAACTCGCGCGACGCGGGTATGCGCGTCGTTCTGCCGGGTGCGGCCGGCCAACGGAGTCCTTACATTTTCCGAGTGCGAAGCAGCAATCTGGATGTGGGCGATCCGGCCAGCGACTTGCAGGATCCAGATAAACTGTACGACGGCCTGACTTTCGGCGCGTACCAGTTGCAGGTTCGCATGGGCGAGACGGATGAAATACCGGGATCCACCGTGCGTTATGCTGATATCCGTTACGCGCGGAACGGCGTCGAAGTGATTGGCCTGCCCGGGCATTCGCCACTTCTGGGCGAAGCATCCGAGGACGAATTGCTGGATCGCTTCGGAGCGAATAATGGCAGCACTGCTATGGACGTTTTCACGCCGGGGATTCGCCCCCAGAACCTTGGCAATCTATTCAATACGGACCGGGCCACCCTGTCAGTCGCCGGTTCGTTGAGCAGTAGTGCCGATGCTGACTATTACACATTCGACGTCCGATACGATGCGATTTCTAATCCATCCGCTCATCATGGTTCGTTGGCTTTCGATATAGACTACGCCGACAATCTCAGCCGACCGGATACGATCGTGACCGTCTTTGACTCTCTCGGCAGGCCGGTTTTGATCGGTCGCGATTCAAATATTTCCGAGGATCGTCCGGCTCCGATCCTAGCTCCGGATGATCAATCCGGGATGAAGGATCTCTCGCGCGGTTCGGTGGGCGAACTGGATCCGTTCATCGGGCCCGTCGAACTGCCCGAGGGGACGTACTTTGCCGCCGTGACGTCCGACCGATACTTGCCCAGCGAATTGGTCAATAATCCTGCCGCGCGGCTGGAACCGATCGATTCGGTGGTCCGTATTGCCGAGGATCACATTGGGACGTTCGGTGGATCGACTGCTAAAGATCCCGTGGTGCCATTCCTGTTGGACCCAACCTTCGACGGGACGACTGTGTCCCCAACAAATCTCTGGCACGTATCGACCCGCGAGTCGTCGACGTTGGGCCACGGATTGACGCCAGCCTTTGACGGCAGTCGTCTTGGGCTCTCGGCCGGAGCGGTCAATAAGATTGAACCGAACGATTCGATTGCCACCGCACAAAGCCTGGAAGGGCTGGTGTGGAGTCTGAACTCGGATCCGGACATCGGCGACGGGAGTACGAACACGTCGACGACGATTCCGCACATGACGGTTAGCGCCACCGGAAACGACACGGTGGATTACTACTCCTTCGTCGTGACGGACGTGCCGGCACGCGGAATTTTCGATATCGATTACGGAGACACCGGTACCAATCCCGCGACGGACATCGAAACGAACTTCATTCTGTTTGACGCTGCGGGCAGTTGGATTCGCTGGGACACATGGGGCTTTCCGTCCGAAGGCGCCGGTGGCAGTACGACGACATCGGATCCATTCTTCGAGCACACGTTTGACACACCCGGAACGTATGTAATCGGTGTGGGTGATTGGACGTACGAGCCAATATTTCGGGACGGGCCGATACCGCCCGGGCGCACGTACACAATGCATGTGTCATTGGAGAACCATCCCGCAGTGACTACGACCGGCGCGGGCGGCGAAACCTTCTACTTTGGTGACGAGACCAACGGAACGTACAGTGCTGGTGACGGAGGCAGCCTGCTTTCGAACGCGTTCAACTTGGAGGACTACTCGGCCGAAGACAAACCCGTTCTGTACTTCAACTACAAACTGGAGACGGCGTCAGGAGATGACTTCCGTGTCTATGCCCGCAGGAGTGACGGAACGGAGGCGTTGCTCGCATCGAGCAACGCCGCCGATATTACGGCTTCTGTACAACTCCTAATTGACGACAATGTCTGGCGTCAAGCTCGTGTCGAACTGGACGACTTTGCCGGGCTCGACCAGTTGCGTTTGCGATACGATTTCCAGGGTGCAACGGGCGGCGCCGAAGGCGTTCACATTGATGACTTGGTTGTTGGCTTCGCCGAGCGTGGCGAGATGATCACCAACGCAATCAACAACTCGACGTTCGCCCAGCGGCCAGGATATAATACGGCGGGCAGGGTCCTGGACGGCGAGTACCAATTGGAGATTCGCAAAGCAACGGACTTCGGCACCTCCATCGATGCCGAATTGGGCACGGTTACGTTTGCCGGCCTGATCCTCGATAGCAGCTTCGATACGAACGATCGTCACACGCGACAACTGTCGATCGTGGCTCCGTCCGGAATGGACGTCCAGGACGGGCAGACGTTCGTCTTGGGTGACGGTTCCGGATCGTTGACCTTTGAGTTCGAGGACCTTGCCCTGGCAAATGGGATTGCCCCTGGCAACGTACGCGTTGGCTTCCTCGCGACTTACAGGGATGACCAAGTCGCGGAGAGCATACGCGACGCCATAAACAGTCCCTCGGTTCAATCCACGCTGGACCTCCAAGCGGGGCTTTCCGACGGCACGACAGCGGGCACGTCCAGTAACGCCAATATCGTCAACTTGTACGGCAATGCGGTGGGTGACTTTTTCATCCGGCCCACCGGTGCGATTGAAGTCACAGGGGATTCGACAACGGACGATGTGGAATTCGCGAACAGGCTTCGCGATACGATTTTGGGTGACGGAGTCACGGCGGTAGGTGATGCCGCGTATGTGGGCGGCGTCGATGCCACGGATAGCACTTTTACGTCGGCGGGAGTTTTCACGGGTGGTCTATCCAGTATCGGATTCGACTCGGGAATCGTGTTGGCAACGGGAGACGTCGAGGCGGCCGCTGGACCGAACACTGATGACAGCTCTTCGGGAACCGCTTCCGGGGCGGGCGACGCCGACCTGGACACCGAATTTGGCGTTCCGACGACAGACGCCACCTCGTTGGAGTTTGATTTCGATGTGGCCGCGGACGACGACGTGTTCTTCAATTTTGTGTTCGCGTCCGAAGAATACAACAAATTGGTCGGCTCCCCGGGGACGGACTCGTTTGCCGTGTTCATAGACGGGGTCAATGTAGCGCTGGTGCCGGGCGTGGGCGATCCGGTTTCGCGCGAAACCGTTAACGGCGGGACTCCCTTCGGCAGCGGTGGCCAGAATCCGCTCCTGTACAATAACAACGACCTGAGCGACAGCGGCCGGTTCTTACGAGAATTGGGTTACGATGGGTTCACAGATGTGTTCACGGCCAGCGCGTCGCTGTTGGCTGCGGACAATCCGCATACGATCCGCATTGCCATTGCAGACGTGGGCGGAACGGACGGCGACAGCGCCGTTTTCGTCCAGGCCGGCACGTTCGGAACGGACGATCCGACGCCGCCTTCGCCGCCGCCTATCGTTGGCATCCAGCACGAAGGCTTTGGCGATTCAAATCACTTTCGCGATCAAGGCCAGGTGCTGATCCACTCGAATACGATTACTGATTCGGCTGACTTCGGCATCGTAGCCGATGCGGGTATCCGCACCGTAGATCCCGTTGAAGGACTCCCACTGAGCCAGCCGCACATGGGGCCGGTGCGCAACTTGCGAGAGCTGAACAACGCCACCAGCACGGGGGCGGTCGGCGGCTTTGCACCGGGCGTGACGATCGTCAACAACACGATTTCCGGTGAAGGGTTGGGCGGCATCCACCAGAGCGGGAACCTGCAGCCGTGGGAGATCGTGCCTGTACGGAACGACATTGTAGACGGCCAGGAAGAGTACCTATGCGATGGCGATGCATTCTCCGTCACCGCGTTCCGGACGACCGTTCAGTTCGAATTTGAGGATACTGCCAACCACGCCGCAACTGTCTATTGCCCGGCAAACCCCGCGGGCGGCGACGGTTGGACACCAGGGCGAGTTCCGATCTTCTATAGCCTAGGAGGTACTAGTCAAGCGCAATTGGCAAACGCTATCGCAAGTGCGATAACCCAAAGCATCCTGGTCACCAACGACACGACCCTGGTGGCCGAGGCGAACACTGCGCCGAGTCGGGCCGTTGGAGTTGAATTGGACCTCGGCACTTTCTTGGTCCCCAATCGAGCGGTTTATGTAGATCATGCGCGGTCGATTGGCTATATCGTCAACTCGAATGGTCCCAGCCCATTCAAAGCGTTACGCGTACTTCCGATCGAAGATGCCGCCCAACCATTCACCCGGATTGTCAACAATACGGTCCACGGCAACGACGGACGGGCTTCCTTCTACCCCGATTCTCCCGTAGAGCCGAACGATACGATCTTTAACGCCGTGGATACTCGTCAAGGTCGTTCCCACAGTCCGGAGGTGTTTACGGCGTCGAACGTGACAATTGGCGACACGGCCAGTTTCCCGCTCGAGCCGGAGGCCGACGTGGACTTCTACCAGTTCCAACTGGACATCGACGATCATGTGCAGATCACCGTCAACGGCGGCCAGTTTGTGCCTGTCGTACGGCTGTTCAACGCGATCGGCGAGGAGTTCATCAGCAACGATCCTGGTGCCCCGTTCGGCGCTCCCCTCACAAACGTTGTTGGTAACAGCGTGACGATGGACTTCTATGCCGAGGAGGGCGACACGTACTACGTGGCGGTCAGCGGGGAAGCGAACGACGCATACAGCCCGCTCAGTCTCGGCAGTCGGACTCCGGCAACGGCCTATGGCCCTTACAACATCACGGTCAACGTGATGGCTCCGCGAACCTGGGTGATCGATACGCAGGCGTTGGTCAATACGCCTGGATCGTATGAGGTGTTCGATATCGACGGAAACTCGCGGGTAATCAGTGGCGGCGGGGTGGCGTTGACGGCCAACACTCCGGCCGTGGCGAACACTCTAGCGGGACAAGTCGGCGGGCGCGGTGTTCGAGGAAGCACATTGGGATCCGGGGCAGGCAGACGGTACGTCGTGATCGAGGGGGCGTCAAAAGTCGTGCAGCTCAGCGGGCCGGGCAACACGTTAACGCCAACGTTGAACGTCAATAACATCGACGGAGGCGTGCTACCCGAAACGGGAATTCTGATCAGCGAGGAATCCACGCCCACGCTGCTGAACAACGTCGTGTCCAACACGGGCACAGGGATCCTCCAACTTGACTCGGGTACTTCTGTGGAAGGTGCCTCGTTACACCAACACAACCAAGGCAGTAACTCGAATATCGCCGGCAATAACTCCGATTTCACCATTGTCCTTCCTAATAACGATCCCCTGTACGTGAATGCTCCGGATGGCAATCTCTATCCGGCTCCATTGTCCCGTTCGATCGACAGTTCTGTGGATTCGCTGGAGGATCGGCCGCAGTTCGTCTTGGTCAAGGGACCGATGGGAATCTCGAATTCGCCAATTCTGGCGCCGGAACGAGACGCCACCGGGCAATTGCGAGTGGACGATCCGGACATCGGGACCCCGCAAGGACAAGGGGCCGACGTGTTCAAAGACCGCGGCTCGCTCGACCGCAGTGATTTCGTCGGGCCGGCCGCCGTGTTACTGAACCCGCGCGACAACGATGCCGAGGGTAACGACATCGATCCTACGGACACAGTCGTTCATTTGCTGACCGGCATTTACGACAGCATCCAAATCCAAGTGGTCGACGGTTTTGAATCAGCCGATCCGTTCCCGGGCGTAGGCGTGAACGACGATACGGTCCTTGGCCCCACCGATTCGGCAATCGATCAACTGCCGGGAGCGGCGGTGACTGTGTTCGAGAACGGAGTGTTCCTGGAAGAAGGGCTTGACTACACCTATCGCTTCGACACGACCAGCAACACCATTCGCTTAACTCCGTTGGCCGGCGTGTGGCCCGACGACAAAGTCTACGTAATCAAATTGAACAACCGTGACCGCTATGTGGTCAACGCCCCCAGTGGCGATGAAGCATGGGCACACGAAAACGACCCGAACGATCCTAACGCCAGATTCATCCAACTCACGGACGACCAGGGTGGCACGATCACTTTCGAATACGATAGTGGATTCAATCTCCAGGTTCCCCAGTCGCTAGAGATTCAGGTGCCTACCCTGGGCATTACGGACGGCCAGTGGTTCACGATTCGTGACGCGTCGGATCCCTTGAGTCAGCCGGTCACGTTCGAACTGGATGTAAACGGCTCGACGCTGCCAGGCAATATTCCTGTCGAATTCACGCCCAGCGCCAGTCGCGACGAGATTGCAGACGCCCTTGTGACTGCGTTCACCGGTCCGGCGGCCCTTGGTTCCGGCCTGCAACTGGCGTCGAAGAACATCGGTGGTGGATCGGTTCACCTGGGTGCCCCCGAGAGCTACGTGTTGAACATGGGGCAGTCGGCGCTGACACAAGCGATGACGATCCAGACCATTGCCGTGCCCGAAGATCCGGCGCTTCCCGGTGAGGCGTTGGTCCAAGATCAAGATACATTCACGATTGACGACGGTGCGACAAGTGTCACGTTCGAGTTAGACTTCGACGGGTTTGTCACTCCCGGTAACACCCCGGTGGACCTCACTGCGTTCGTTGCGCCGCCGACGCCAGACGAAGTAGCAAGTCAAATCGAGCTTGCGCTGACCGGTTCCGGTTTGAACTTGGTAGGGATGGGCCACGTGGGGGGCGGGGTGATACGCGTCACGTCCGATGCGGGCACTACCGTGGATGTCAGTGGTTCATCCCTTTACGGAGGCAACGTCTCACGTCCCGTGGCGGATGGCGAGATCGTTGTCGTGAGGTACGACAACGGTTCTGCCACGCCGGACATCGTGAGAAGGTTCGAGTTCGATCGCGATAGTTCGCCGCTTGGTGGCAGCGATGTGGTGATTCCGTTCTCGCTTTCCGATACGGCATCCGAAGTCGGCTATAAGCTGGGAGCCGCGGTGAGCGTAGCAGCCGGTTTGAATCTGCCCGAAGCGAAGCACCTGGAGAACGGCTTGGTGTATTTGGGCGGCACGGTAGACCATCAGGTCGACGTGACGTCCAGTCCCTCGTTCGTCGTTGAGAGCCAGCCGGATTCGAAGACGACTACGACGCTCAACCTGCCGGGCCTGTTGACGATCGAGGTGCCCGCTAACGGCGGACTTGGCATCACTGCAGGTGATACGTTTGCGATCACGGATCAGACGATGTCTCCGGCCGAGCAGATGCAAACATTCGAGTTCTATGACGGCAGTACTCCGGTCGGTTTCGGCAACCATCAAGTGGACTTCATCAATACCGACGCCTCGGAGTTGGCTCAGAACATCATCGATGCCATCAACAACGTGGTCATCCCGGGCGAGACGTTCCTGGCTGGCGTGACGCCTACGCTCGTCCCCGGTGGTGTCGAACTTGACGGAGCCAACAGCAATCACGACCTTGATACATCGCTCGCAACCAACGTGAACACCTTGGGCGGCCGAATCGAGGACGGTGAGTCGTTTACCATCGAATATCAGGGGAATCAGACGACGTTCGAGTTCAACAACAACGGAACGCTGAGCGACGCGACGAGAACGCCGATTAATTTCACCGCCGCCAGTACGATTGACTATATCGCCGACGAAATGGTCCTGCAGATTTCGACGACGCCTGGCCTATCGCTGGCCCAGGTGGAAAACGTCGGCGGCGGTGCTGTGCGGCTGAACGATACGTCCGGGCACATCACGACGTTCCCGCCGGATGCAATTCCGCCAGAAGACAGCCTCTTCGACACGGGGATTCCCGGCGGCGCTGTGCGGCTGGCATATGAGCCGTGGACGGGCTTCACCGGCGACATGTTTGCGCAGGTGATGATTGATGCAGCTAATGCGATAAGCAATACGAATGGTGTGACGTTGTCTCTCAGAGGCGGCAATACGATCTTTGTCGATTTCTACGACCCAAACACTAACGAACCGGCCGACTATGTGTCGGGAAATGTGACGGTGGCCGGCGTTTCGAATTACTTCCTTCGAGCGATCCAAGATCTGCCAGGCAACTGGTTGAAGGCGAACCAGTTTACCGACGAAACACAGTTCACGATTCTGATGCCGGGTGCGGATTTGGATTTTGGCGATGCCCGCGCGACCGCCAAACCCTCGCAGTATCCGACGTTGTTCGAGGAAGACGGCGCACGCCACGTGATCACGGTCAGCGGTCCGTTCCTGGGCGACCGCGTGGACGGGGACCCCGATGGCCAACCCGTACCGGCTGCTTTTGGCGACGATTTGGACCACATTGTCGACGTGCGGGACAGCAGTCTGACGGTCAGCGGACACGCGCCGCTGACAATTCAAGTTCCCGCTGGCGGTGTGCCTGATCAGGGTGTCTTTGACGTCACGACAGATGGTGTGACAACTCGTTTCGAATTCGACCAGGACGACAACGGCATCGCTCCAACCAGCGATCACGCGGTCGTCTACAGCGCGGGCGCCACGGTTCCGGAAATCGCCGAGGCGATTGCAGCGGCTGTGGACGGCGCTGGAATCGGGCTTCAACCGGTTCATCTGGGCGCGGGCGCCGTTCATTTGGGCGGCGAGCAAATACACTTGATCGACACCTCCGGCAGCAGCATTTCGACCGAAGGATTGCCGGTCTACCTGATTCGCGCGGTCGCCGGAATCGAACTCGGCGAAGCTCAAACCTTCGCCTTATCCGACGGCTTAGAAATCGCTCCCACTATATTCGAATTCGATAGCGACGGTTTCGTTCAGGCCGGCAATATCGCAATCCCATTCTTGGCTGCGGACGACGCGATCGCAGTCGCAGGGTCGATCGCGACCGCTGTCAACGCGGCAGGGGTAGCGGTGACTCTGACGGACTTGGGCGACGGAACGGTAGATGTGCGAGGCGAAGCCAGTCATGTCATCGATTTCCAGACCAGTACATTGAACTCCGCCAGCTACACTCCGTTGACACTGTCCGTGCCGGCTGCGGGCCTCGGTTTCGAGTTTGCTCCCAGCCTTATAGTCAAAGTTCGCAAAGCGGCTGGCGGTGGTGTGGCCGATGCCGAGACCTTCACGGTGGGTGATGGCACGAATACGGTGATGTTCGAGTTCGACAGCACGGGTGTGCCCGTAAATCTCGACGCTCGAATCATCTCGGTCAATACGTTCGACGCGCCGATCGACGTGGCCACGGCGATCAAGAGTGCGATCGACCAGGCCGTGACCGATGGTGTGCTGACCGGCGTCGCACCGACGATTGACGACACCAGCGATCCCAATTTCATCCTCATGGATCTGGCTGCCGGCGTTCTGCATAGCGTTGATACAAGTGCTGCCGGTCTGCAGCACGAGGTAGCGATTTCAGACGGCGAATCGTTTATCGTGGACGACGGCGTCAATGCACCAATGACGTTCGAGTTCGAGAACCTGAGCCTGCCCGTGGGAGATCCAGACAAAGGTGTCACTTTCGGCAACGTCGAAGTTGGATACTGGCCGGCCGATTCGGCGAACGATGTCGCCAACGCCATCGTCGACGCCATCGCCAATGCAGGATTGGTCGGGCTTGTTCCGGAGAATCTGTCGAATGGCAATATCCAGGTTGGAGGAAACGGTTCGGTCGACGCGACCCTGACTATCAATCTGTCCGAAGCGGGCGCTGCGGGCGGTGTCTTGGACAAGAGTATCTTCCACCTGCTGGACGGCATCGAGACGCGGCGATTCGAGTTCGACGCCGACGGCAAGGCAACGCCTGGCAACGTCACGATTGAATACGGCGTAACCAGCACCGCAGAGGATATCGCCAACGCGATGGTTGCGGCAATCCGCGACACCGGTTTTGGCGTTAACGTGGTCCACCTGGGCGGCGGTGAGATCGCCATGGTTGGCGATGACGAAGATGGCGTGCGGTTCGACCGTGTGTTCACGGCCGGTTCGTCGGTACCGATTACCGTCACGGCTTCGGGCGCCGGATACCTGGACGCCTGGATCGATTTCAATGGCGACGGGGACTGGAATGACCAGTTCGAGAAGGTGTTCGATCGCGAACTGATCGCCGCCGGCCCCAGCCAACTGTTCGTTCAAGTACCGGTTGCCGCAGCGCCTGGGGAAACGTACGCCCGTTTCCGTCTCAGCAGCGAAGGCGGCCTATCGCCAACCGGCTTGGCCATCGATGGTGAAGTGGAGGACTACCGCATTGACGTCATCTCCAACGATCCGCCGGAGATCACCGTTCCTGGGCCGCAAGTCACCGACGAAGATGAGCCGCTGGCGATCGCAAATGTCAGGGTCGCGGATTCGGATGCCATGACCGCCACGATCGAAGTGACGATGTTTGTCGTGAACGGTACCTTGACACTCCGCGAGATCGTGCCCGGCGGCTTGATCGCGGCTAATATCACTGACAACGGAACCGACCGAGTCGTGCTCAGCGGCACGCTGGCCCAAATCAATAACACGTTGGCCGATCCAGATGGGCTGGTCTACCGGAACGAGCCGGAGCACTACTCGGGCGACGATCGTCTGACCATCGTGGCCGACGATCTGGGTAATTCCGGCAGCGGCGGTCCACTGCAGGACGTGGCAACCGTGGCGATCATGATCAACGAGCTGAACGACGCTCCGGTCGTCGTCGGTGACATCACCATCTTATTCGAAGGTTCCTTGGCGAACACCAACGTCGGCGAAGTGACCATCGACAGCGGGAATCTTACGCTAGACGGCTCGGTACCTTCGGTGACCACGGTGCAGGAGGGGCTACTGCGACTGAACGAACAGCAAGAGATCACTCTGCCTGCCGGAACAACCGGGGGCACGTTTACGCTCAGCTTCGACGACGGGGCAGTGGCTGACACAACCGGCGACATCGACTTTGACGCTACAGCAGCCGAAGTGCAAACGGCACTGGAAGGCTTATCGAACGTCGAATCGGGCGATGTTTCCGTGACTGGCAACGACGGCGGGCCGTGGACCGTCGAATTCTTGGGCAGCTTGGCAAGCGAAGATTTTGCCGATATGACGGCTGATGGTACGAATCTGACACCCGCCGTTGATCCGACCGTTGCTGTGACACAAGACGGTCGCCAGGGACAGAACGAGCAGCAAGATGTCACGCTTCCGCTCGGACTTGCCGACGGTACGTTCACGTTGACCGTCGTCAATGGCATTGGTACGTGGACGACTGCGGATATTCCGTTCAACGCGTCGGCGGACGCCGTAGAGGCGGCTCTGGAAGCGATGCCGAACGTAGACGACGTGAACGTCTTCGTCGACGTCCTCGTCGACGGCCGCAGCCCATGGACGATCGAGTTCGTCGGCTCGCTTTCCGAAATGGACGTGGCCACCACGATCGATGCCGCCAATCTGGGCCCAGCAAGCACGCCCTCGGTCAACACGACGCTGGACGGCAGCGGCGGTCAGAACGAACAGCAGACCGTGGCCCTGCACCCGGGAGTGATTGGAGGGACGTTCACTTTGGAATTCGGCGGGGAAACCACCCTGCCAATCCTGTTCAATGCGTCGGCCCTGGCTGTGGAAACGGCATTGGAGGTCCTGTCGACCATCGACGGTGTCAGCGTCACTGGAAACATAGGCGGGCCATGGGTCGTTGAGTTTGTGGGCGACGCGGTGCGCGACAAGGATCTGGATGTAATCACCATCGACGGTACCGGTCTTACGCCCGCAGGTACGCCGACCGTGGTCACGATCGTCAACGGTAGCGGTGGCCAGAACGCACAGCAGACGGTGGACCTGCCGCGCGGCGCCTACGACGGGACGTTCACCCTGACTTTCGACGACGGCACAACTGTGGCCACGACCGTCGACATCAACTTCAACGCGCCCGCCACGGGGCTGGGTAGTGTGGAAGAGGCGCTGGAGAACCTGCCGAATGTTGATGATGTCAGCGTCACAGGCCGCGCCGGCGGCCCCTGGGTAATTGACTTCGTCGGCGACATGGTGCGTGACAGGGACGTCGACCAGATAGCGGCCGATGGCACGAATCTGCTGATGGGCGCGTGGGCCGACACGTTGGAACATGGCGATGCGGTAGCGCCACAGAACGAGCGCCAAGTGGTGACACTGCCGGCAGCCGTCAACGGCGGCACGTTTACCCTGACTTTCGACGACGGCACAACCGTGGCCACGACCGGCGCCATCAACTTCAACGCGCCGGCCAGCACCGTACTGGACAGTATCGAATGGGCGCTAGAGGCATTGCCGAATATTGACGACGTTACGGTGATGCGTCACCGATGGATTGACGCGACCGAGGAAACACCGCTCAACATCACGTTCCTTGAGGTCGCAGACCCGGATGTTCACGAGACGCCCGGTGGGGAGTTGGTGGTCAGCCTGTCGGTCCATGACGGCACGTTGACGGTAGGCGCTGCGTCGGTTACGACGTTGCAGCAGGGCATTCCGACAGTACAAAACGAACAGCAGTTGGTCGAACTGCCGATCGGGATCACGAGTGGCCCGTTCACACTGAACTTCGATGGCCAGGTCACGGCCGACATTCAGTACAACGCCACGGCAGGCGACGTGCAATTGGCTCTGGAAACGCTGTCCAACATAGGCGTTGGCGATGTTGCGGTCACTGGCGACGCGGGCGGACCTTGGACGGTCGAGTTCGTCGGGAACTTGGCGGGAATGGACGTCGCGGAGATGGTGATCGATGGGGTCGATCTGGTCCTCCCGTCGACCGTTAACATGACTGGTACTGTGGCAGACATCAATAACACGTTGGCCGCAGGCGTTACCTATCTACCAAACCCCGATTTCGACGACCATGATCACCTGACGATCACCGCCCGGGATCAAGGCTATAGCGGTGCTGGCGGCCCTCGGATGGACTCCCAGACGATCACGATCGATGTTGTAGGCAACGACGGCGATGTTGAAGGCAACAACGACGACCCGCTGGTCACGGTTCCCAGCAACTTGACAACGACCGAAGACACGACGTTGGCCTTAACCGGCTTCAACGTCTGGGATGTGGATTCGGGGCTGGAGGACATCACGGTCACCGTGAGCGTCGAAGATGGCGCGGCGAGCCGAGGGACGTTGACGATTAACTCCGTAACCGGTGGCGTTGACCCAGCGCTGCAGGTTGCGGCCAACGGGACGGCGGCCATCACAATCACCGCTCCGATGTACGCGATCTCGACCACGCTGACCGATCCGAACGGATGGACGTACACTCCGCCAGGCAACTTCGTCGGTAATGAAGTCCTGACAACCGTCGTGAACGACGGCGGCTTCTCAGGCACCGGCGGCGGCGTGGACACGCCGGATGCTTACACAACGATCACCGTCACCGAGTTCAACGATCTGCCCACGGTAGACGTTTCCGGAGTGGGGACCACAACTCTGGACGAAGACTCGTCGCTGTCGATTGGGCCTATATCGGTGAACGATGTCGAGGCCAATCCGGCAACGGACGTGATCCTAGTAACTTTGATGGCTCGGTTCCAAAGTGGCGAGAATAGTATTCCGAGCGGCACGATTATTGTTGACGATTCTGTTCCTTTAGGCGTGCCGTCGGGCGGGATTTCCGGCAACGGCACGGCCAGTGTTGGGCTGACCGGGACGATTGTCCAAATCAACAATACGCTGGGGACGATTGGTCGTTATCTTGATTATCAGCCCGATCAGGAGCTCAACGACAACTTGGGAAGCATGTTCTTGGTGATCACCGCCAATGATCAAGGAATGTGGCCGCCGCCGCGAGCAGAGGGTTCGGCAACGATCCCGCTGAGCGTGAATGCGTTGAACGACCCGCCGGTCGTTTCGGTGCCTGGGCCGCTATCCGTGAACGAAGACACGGACCTGTCCGTCCCGCTGATTTCCGTTGCGGATGTCGACGCATTGGAGGCGGGCTCGGACGGAGTGATTACCGTGACTCTGGAAGTGACCGCCGGCACCCTGACGGTGCGCGAGAACTTCACGGGCGGGCTGCCGAGCAGTGCCATCGCGAATAACCCTTCGTCGACCGTGACATTGACCGGCACGGTTGCCGAGATCAATACGACATTGGCGCAATCGGACGGCTTGGTCTACAGAGGCGTCCAGGACGACAGTGGCCCTGTCACCTTGACGGTCACAGCCGACGACGGCGGAAAGATGGGGACAGTGGACCCGCCGGGTAACACAACCGACAGCAAGACGGTTGACATCACTGTTGTTGCCGACAACGACGAGCCCGAAATCACCGTACCCGATACGGCTACGCCGAACGAGCTTCCGGTGGACGAGGACAAGAACCTGGTGATCGGGGGAATCAGCGTGGCCGACGTGGACGCCCTCGGCGCCGATGTTCAAGTCACGTTGGCAGCCGGCAACGGGTCAATCTCCGTGGATGAAACGGTGCCGACGGGTCTTGGGGCTGGCGATATCTCCGGGAATGGCACCGACTCGGTGGTCCTGACCGGCAGTCTAGCTGAGATCAACGACACGCTTGCTGTGGGCGTCACGTACACCGGTGACCCAAATTTCAACAGCGGCTTGGACAATAGCAATACCGACACGCTGACGGTGACGGCGGACGATCTTGGCAATGGGCCGCCTCCGGCAGAATCCGCCCAGGAGACAATC
This sequence comes from uncultured Pirellulaceae bacterium, assembly GCA_964617665.1. GTDB lineage: Bacteria > Planctomycetota > Planctomycetia > Pirellulales > Pirellulaceae > JADHUC01. The sequence goes on along the minus strand of CAZUAH010000046.1, from coordinate 23,256 downwards.
AACATCAAGGTGTTGGCCGTTAACGACCCGCCAGTCCTCGCCGGTCTCGGTGCGATGACGGTGGACGAGGACACGCAGCTTGCGCTTCCGCCGATTACCGTGTCGGACGTGGACGTGGCAGAAACGCCCGGTGGGACGCTGACCGTCAACCTGTCGGTCGACAACGGAGGATTGACGGTGGACGTCGGAGTCCCCGGCGGCGTGGACCTAACGGCGGGAGACGCCGTCCAATACACCGACAACGACAACAATGGGCTTTACGAGTCGGTTACGATCACTGCGGAGCTTTCCAGGATCAACACCACGTTTGCGGCCGCAACTGGTCTGACCTACACGCCCAACCCGGATTTCAACAGCGGCAACGGCAATGTCAATCCCGATCAATTGATCGTCACGGTCGACGACGGCGGAAGAACGGGGAAAGACGACGGGGATGGCACTAGCGACAGCGAGACGGTTCCGATCACCGTCGTTGCGGTTAACGACGCACCTGTGCTTGAGCTGCCTGTCGATCAGGCGATGTTTGAAGATCGTCTCTTGCCTATTCCGTTCGCATTGGATTCAGTGACTGATATCGATGCAGTCGAAGCGCCAGGTAACGGCCTGCTGAAGGTGGTCTTGACTGCGGTAGACGGCGTCCTGATGGTCCGAAGCGACATCCCCGGCGGTCTGAGCGTTTCAGACTTCTCAATAGGAAGTCCTGAGTCAGATGCTGGTACCGGAGCGGATTGGATGGTGGGCGGCACGGTCGAATTCGACGCCTTCGAGGACAGCATCAATACCACGCTGTCCTACGTCTTCGGGCTGCCTCCGACCGAGCAGAGAGGTGTAACCTATCGGCCGAACCAATACTTCAACGGCACGGAGACGATCGGCGTGTCGGTCAACGACCTTGGCAACACGGACGGGACGCTGGGCAATCCGCTGACAGACGAAGGATCGTTTAGCGTATCTGTCGCGCCCGTGAACAATCCGCCGGTTTTGACCGTTCCATCAACCACACTCGCGGTCGATGAAGACACGGACTTGCCGCTTAGCGGCCCGGGTTTCGCGGTGGCCGATGTGGACGCGGCGGAGGGCACAGGCGAAATCTCGTTGAGGCTGGAGGTGTTCAGTAGCTCGATCACCGTGAACACGAACGTACCTGGCGGTGTGGGAGCCGCGGACGTTTCGTACCTCAGCCAAGGCGACGTAACACTGACCGGTACCCCGGGTCAAATCAACGCGACGCTGCTTGCGGATGGAGTTGTTTTCCGCGCAAATCCGAATTTCAAGGGTCAGACTTCGCTGGTACTCACGCTCACGGACGAAGTGGGTGGCCAAGTCAACTGGGGCCACGGCGGCACGGTCCCGGACACGGAAACGATCACGATCACGGTCAATGCCGTCAACGACGCTCCCACGGTAGTCGTTCCAGATACGGACCAGACGCCCCTGGTGACTGACGAAGACACGAGTCTGACGATCACCGGTATCAGCTTCGACGACGTGGACGACGAAGGGGCTGCCGACATGGAAGTCGTGTTGACCGCCGGCCGTGGCACGATCGATGTCGATGAACTGGCCCTGTTGGGCGTAGGAGTCGGCGGCATTTCCGGTGACGGAGGTTCCACGGTCACGCTGACGGGTACCAAAGCAGCCATCAATGGAACGCTTGCTGCCGGAATCGTGTATCAGGGCAATGACGACGTCACTGGAATGGACACGATCACTGTCACGGCGAACGACAATGGCAATACGCCCGATCCGCCTCAGATCGGCGAGGGCACGATCACCGTTTCGATCAACGCGGTGAACGACGCGCCCGTCGTCGTTCTGCCGGGATCGCCGGCTGTAGACGAAGACACGCCGTTGTGGTTCACCGGGGCGAATGTAATCAGCGTGACGGATGTGGATTCGGGCGCCGGCAACATCGTCGTGACTATGGATGTCAACGATGGCACATTGATCGTGAATCCGACGGTCAATGGCGGATTGGATCAGAACGGCATTTCGGTCCTCGGGCCTGGACATGTGGTCCTGACCGGAACCGCGTTCCAAATCTTCAGAACACTGTCCGACAACTTAGGCCTGTCTTACCAGGGCAATCTGGACTTCAACGGCACGGATGTGCTGACGGTCGTTGCCAACGATCAGGGCAATACGGGCAGTGGCGTTGCCGAGATAGTGACGGCATCCACAACGATCACGGTCAATGCCGTAAACGATCCGCCGGTTGTCGACAACCCGATCGAGGATCTGACTGTAGCCGAGGACTCGCCCAACCGAGTCATCGAGTTGTTCCCGGGGGTCTTTCACGATCCGGATAATACCACGCTGAATCTGCAAGTCACGGGCAATACGGATCCGTCCCTGGTCTCATTGTCAATTGTGGACACCCAACTGACGTTGGCATTCCAGCCGAATCAGAGCGGAAGACAGGCGGAGATCCGCGTGACCGCGTCGGATGGTGTTGCCTCGGCAACGGATGTATTCATCGTGACCGTTACGCCGGTCGACGACTCGCCGTTTGTTGCCAACGAGATTCCCGATGTAACGGTGCTGGAAGGCACGTTGAATCGTGTTTTGGATCTGTCGAATGTGTTTGGTGATCCTGACATTCCACCGGATTCACTTACGTTGTCCTACAATGATTCCGCGGACAACACAAACCAAAGCCTCGTCACGGGTAGTCTGAATCCCGCGACGCGATCCCTGACGCTGACCTTCCAGACGGGACAGGCGGGCAAGGCACAACTGACCGTTCACGCCGAGGACACAACGGGACTGATGGTCCAAGACACGTTCACGGTAACTGTGAACGATGCGCCCGAGGCCGCACTCGACGAGGCCAGCACAAATGAAGACACGTCTGTGACCATTTTCCCCTTGGCCAATGACACGGATTCTGATGGCGTCGTCGACCCGACCACGCTGGCAATCGTTCCCGGCTCGGGGCCTGTCAACGGAACGGTGGTTGTTGTGAATGGCGTGGTGACTTACACGCCGGCAGACAACTTCTCCGGCCCCGATTCGTTCCGGTACACGGTTCGAGACAACGACGGTTTCGAGTCGAATCAAGCCACGGTGAGCATCTCGGTCGATTCGGTCCCAGACTACCAGAACCCAGTGCTTCACACGGACGTCAATGCAGATGGCCAGACGTCGCCGCTTGATGCGTTGATAGTTATCAATCGCATCAACTCGTTGGGCTTCGGGCTGCCGCCCGATCCCATTCCGCCGGAGTTGCCACTGACCTACTGGGACGTCAACGGCGACGATCTGGTGACCGGCCAGGACGTGGTGCCGATTGTCCAGCAACTGAATGCGTTGGCCGGCGGTGAAGCGGAAGAAACGCCATCACAGGCCGTTGTCGAAGTGACACCGGACAACGGCGGCCAATCGTTTGGAGAAGGTGAGGCCCATGGGTTGGTGGTCGCACCGGACTACACGCTACTTGCGCCGGTCGGGAACGCTGCGACAGAAACGAACGTCAACACGCGGCAGCCCGTGAAGCCGTCGAGCGATTCGCCGGTGCGCGGAAGCGTCGCCGAGTCGGACGGACCAACAAGGATCGATTCTGCATTCGAGATTCTCGGTAGGGGCTCTGAGCCTTTGGACGACTCGGGATTTGACGATGTCCTGTCCGATATAGCCGATGACGTGGACGGGGCGCACGAAGGAGAGTTGGCCGAAGACTGGGTGCTGAGTGGTCTCCAGCCTCGAAACTAGCAGGGATTTGCTGGGGAGGCGGAGTTCCGCGCCCCCCAGCCTTCATTCCTATTACGACACCTCGCGTGTGCGTGGATGTCTGTCAGTCTTCCTGTACTTCGTTGATCAGGTACTTGGCGGCCACCGCTTCCAGACTGCACGGCGCCTCAGATCCCTCGGACAAAAGACGTAGTGTCTCAAGGTCCGAACTCCACGCCGCTTTGCCCGGGGCCAGCAAACAGGTGCTTCCTGGTTCGTTGGCGGTTAACAGCTCACCGTCCTTGAAGTAGTAGTGCGCGTCGCAGACTTCGACAGGGTAGCCACGCATCGCCGGGGGAATTCCGTTCGGCTTGAACCAAAGTTTGATTTCCCGCTCGGCTTCTTCCACTGTGGCGGAGGCGTGGATGAGATTCTCGATGCGTCGGCCGACGACATTGCCAGAAACATCGGTTAATGGCACAACTGTCCCCAATGAGCGAACACAGCCGGGCCTTTCCTTTCGTGCTACGTGCGAATCCGTGGGGCCTACGATATCCCGGATCTTCTTGACGGCGTTGTCGCCGCGAAGGGCGAGCGCGATCACCCTGCGTCTTTCGGGGCCCTCAGGGTAATGCACCCGCCCCATGATGTACTCGAGCAGTGGTTCGTAGAACGGTTTGCCTCGGTGTTCTTCGTAGTGTTCTTCGGCCAGCATGCGATGGACGTGAACGATCTTTGCCGCAGCAAAACGAAGGCCGCTGTGGAATTCCGAGAGGGTCGAGAGGATATACCCGGTCAGGGAATTGAGTAAGGCGTCTGGTTTAATGAGCACGAGTGTTTGCTCTGAGGCTTCATTGCACACGTAGGATGTCCTTTCTTTGACACTCAGTTGCGTATTTTGGGGGCAGCTATTTCTCGTCCAGCACTTCCACGGCGGCGAACTTCTTGCCCTCAAGCATCTCCAGGCTCGCGCCCCCGCCCGTGCTGACGTGTGAAACTTTGTCTGCAAATCCCATCTGGTTGATGGCGGCAGCACTGTCGCCCCCACCGATGATGCTGGTGGCCGAGCTATCGGCGATGGCTTGGGCAACCTTCCTCGTGCCGTCGTCGAACGGCGGCATCTCGAATACGCCCATCGGACCGTTCCACACCACAGTGTTCGAGTCGCCGATTAGGTTACTGTACAGTTCCGCCGTCTCCGGACCAATATCCATGCCCTGGTAGCCGTCTGGGATCTCGCCAGAGGCCACCACCATCTTATTGCAGTCGCCGGCGAACTTGTCACCACAGTGGTCGTCCAAGGGCAGAACCAGCTTGTCGCCACCCTTCTCTATTAACGATTTGGCAAGCTCGACCTTGTCTTCTTCCACCAGGCTGCCACCGACTTTGCCACCTTTGGCAATCGCGAATGTATAAGCCATGGCACCGCCAATAAGTACCTTGTCGCAAATCCCCAGCAGGTTCTCGATCACATTGATTTTATCGGACACTTTGGCACCACCCAGGATGGCAATAAATGGCCGCTCTGGATTGGCGATAGCCGAACTCAGGTACTTGATCTCTTTGTCGACGAGAAAACCGACGACTTTCGGCCCGTCGCCAATTGCCTGTGGAACCGCTACCATCGACGCGTGAGCCCGATGACACGTCCCAAACGCATCATTGCAGTAGATGTCCGCCGCAACGGCCAACGACCGTGCAAAGTCCTCGCCGCCCTTTTTTTCGGCCGGGTCAAATCGAAGATTCTCCAGGACCAGGATGTCGCCATCGGCCAGAGCGGCGGTTTTCGCCTTAGCATCGTCGCCAATCGTGTCGCTCGAGAAAGCCACGTCCTTGCCAAGCAGTTCACCAAGCTTGTCGGCTGCGGGCTTCAAGCTCAGTTTCGCATCGGGTTCGCCCTTGGGGCGTCCCAAGTGACTCATCAGAATCAGCCTCCCATCGCGGTCAACCACCGAGCGAATCGATGGCAAGGCCATTCGCACGCGGCGGTCGTCCGTAACGTTCTGTTGATCATCTAAAGGCACGTTAAAGTCGACTCGCATGAGAACCGTCTTGCCGGCCACATCTACGTCTCGGATCGTCTTCTTGGCCATGTCTTCTACTTTCTAACGGCGTTGAGTTGCAGATCTAATCACGTCGAAATCCGAATCAATGGGAAAAAAATGGTAGGATTACGGTTGATGTTCAGATTACATATCTTCTTGCCCGTTGCTGCAACCACCCTTTGACGGTGATCGGTGAATTCGAGCTCCTTTTCGAGCGATTCGAGGCGAAGCAGAACGCTCTTGCTGGCGCATGGGACGTGCATTGGTTGCGGCCGACGCGCGACTCCACCTCAATCGCCCATCTCGCAGATTTCACGTGGCGATTCCCAGTGTTGACGCCTTGTTTATACGTATTGGCGTTGGTAGATTTGTCTGTTTCGACATCTCATCTACATGACAGGTTGCTAGAGCGGTTAGTACGCGACGCGACAACGTAAGGCTGCGAAAGATTCTAGCCATTGTCGCAGCCCTGATTGGACGATACAGTTACTAAACCAGACGGCCTTCGAGACGACAAATTCAGGGCGAACGATGGCAACGACAACTGTTGAGCGGCCCGCCGGAGCATCCAAGACGGTACAGCATGTCCAATCTGCCACGGTTCGACTGGCTGGTGATTCCGGCGACGGAATGCAACTGACCGGCAGCCAGTTGACCAATACATCGGCCCTAGCGGGCAACGATGTGGCTACTTTCCCCGACTTTCCCGCCGAGATTCGTGCGCCCCGAGGCACGCGTGCCGGCGTCAGCGGCTTTCAGGTCCAGTTCGCCGCAGAAGATATTTTCACGCCAGGGGACAGGTTGGATGCGCTGGTCGTGATGAACCCGGCCGCTTTTGTCACCAACATTGGCGATCTCCGGCCAGGCGGCATTCTGATCGTGAACGAGGACGGCTTCGCGAAGAAGGACTTGAAGCTGGCCAATTGCGAGACGAACCCGCTGGAGGACGAGGGGCTGGAAGCGTACCGAGTGATCAAGGTCCCGATGACGACTCTGGCCCGCAAGTCGGTCGAAGAGTTGGGGTTGTCGCAGAAGCTGGCGGATCGCTGCAAGAACTTCTTTGCGACGGGTCTGATCTATTGGCTGTATGGTCGCGAGTTGGATGCGACGCTCCGATTCATTCAGGAGAAGTTTGGCCACAGGCCCGAGATCGCTCAGGCCAACGAGAAGGCCCTCCGCGCGGGTTGGTATTACGGTGAGACCACAGAAGCCTTCGACGTTTGCTATCAAGTGGCCCCGGCCAAGCTCGAGCCGGGCGTGTATAGGAACATAATGGGCAATCAAGCCCTGGCATGGGGGCTGATGGCCGCGGCGAAGCTGAGCGACAAAGAATTGTTTCTTGGGACGTACCCAATTACGCCGGCCAGCGACATTCTGCACGAACTGAGTAGGCACAAAAACTTCGGCGTGCGCACTTTTCAGGCGGAAGACGAAATCGCAGCAATGTGTGCCATCATTGGTGCTTCCTTTGGCGGGGCGATGGCGGTCACGGTGACTAGCGGACCGGGTATCGCGCTCAAAGGCGAGGCCATGGGACTGGCGATGATACTGGAACTGCCCATGGTCATCGTCAACGTTCAGCGAGGTGGCCCCAGCACTGGTCTGCCGACCAAGACAGAGCAGTCTGATCTGCTACAGGCCATGTTCGGACGCAACGGTGAATCCCCGATTCCCATCGTGTCTTGCAGCAGCCCGGCGGATTGCTTCGAGGCTGCAATGGAAGCATGGCGACTTGCAGTGCGTTTCATGACTCCCGTTATTCTGCTGTCGGATGGCTACATCGCCAATGGCGCAGAGCCGTGGAGAATACCAAGGTTTTCCGAGCTTCGAGGGATTTCCATCGAACACCCAGAGGCTGAGGATGAAGCATTTCGTCCTTACACACGCGACGAACGTCTAGCCCGCCCTTGGGCTTTGCCTGGCACGCCGGAGCTGATGCACCGCATTGGTGGCCTAGAAAAAGCAGACGTCACCGGCAACGTGAGTTACGACCCGGACAACCATCAACACATGGTGAATCTCCGGGCACAGAAGGTGGCCAATATTGCCAACGACATCCCACCTCAGTCCGTCGACGGCCCCGAGGATGGCGAGCTTCTGGTATTGAGTTGGGGCGGTACGTATGGGGCGTGCACGACTGCGGCGAAGGAACTCCGCGCGGAGGGGCTGTCTGTGGCACATGCGCACTTGCGGTATATGAATCCTTTCCCCGCCAACCTCGGCGAGGTATTGTCGAGCTACCGCACGGTCATCATACCCGAGTTGAATCGGGGGCAACTTGCTATGCTGGTGCGGGCCGAGTACTCGATCGAGCCGGTGTGCTTGAACAAAGTGCAAGGCAAACCGTTTTCCGTCCAGGAAGTCACCGAGAGGATCAAGCAAACCCTCGGTTAGACTCGAATCGCGAATCCCGGATTTCGAAACATGCCAAACACAGAACTTCCCGTGCTGAAGGCTGCGGATTACGCCAGCAACCAAGACGTCCGTTGGTGTCCGGGATGTGGCGACTATGCGATTCTGGCTCAGATGAAGAAGGTAATGGCTGCGCAGGGCGTGCCGCGTGAGAAGATCGTCTTCATCTCTGGGATCGGGTGTTCCAGCCGTTTCCCGTACTACATGAACACCTACGGGATCCACAGCGTTCACGGACGTGCGCCCGCGTTTGCCACAGGATTGAAGGATGTGAGGCCGGACCTGCAAGTCTGGGTGATCACGGGAGATGGCGATGGTTTAAGTATCGGTGGCAACCACTTGATGCACTGTATTCGCCGGAACATGGACATCAATATCGTCTTGTTCAACAACCGGATCTATGGCCTGACCAAGGGGCAGTACTCGCCAACCTCTCCGCTGGGTTCGGTCACGAAGAGTACTCCCATGGGCGCAATCGATAATCCCTTGCATCCGCTATCGATTGCGATCGGCTGTGAAGCGTCATTTGTCGCGCGTTCGATCGATGTGAATATTCGGCACCTGGGAATGGTGTTGATGCGAGCGGCCGAACATCGCGGCACAGCCTTTGTTGAGGTGTACCAAAACTGCGTCGTGTTCAACGACAAGGCTTGGGACTACACCACCAACCGCGAAGTCAAGTCAGATAATATCATCGAATTGGAGCATGGCGAACCGCTTGTCTTTGGTAAGAACCGTGACAAGGGGATCCGCCTGAGAGGTTTGGATCCTGAGGTCGTCCAATTGGGCGATGGAATCACGGAAGATGACCTGTTGGTCCATGACGAAAAAGCTCCAGAGCCCAGCTTGGCATATCTGCTCAGCCGTTTGCGTCACGAAGACGAGTTTCCAGAACCTATTGGAGTGTTCCGGGCTGTCGATACCCCGAAGTACGACGAGGAACTGAATCGGCAAATCGAACTTGCGCACGAAAAGCGGGGTGATGGTGATCTGGACTCGCTTTTCTCGTCCGGTGAGACGTGGACGGTCTCCTGATCATCCGTCCGTACGGTGTTTCCCCGCTGCAGATAGCGAAGATGTCGTCGTCGGACCGATCGCAATACCAACCCACCCGTCGCCAATCGCGAATTGCGTGAGTCGCAATCCCTCCAGGGCCGGGTCGGTCCGGAGCCGTTTACTGATCGCGTTGAAGGGTTGAGTTCGTGAGAACACCCGACTGAAGATTCCCCGCAAAGCGACCTGATCGCGGAATCCCAGTCGGCCGATCAACTCCACGTAGCTGTCGCGGACCAAGTCTGCATCTGGTTGTTCCGTCGCCGGTCGGTAATGGACTCGAACGATGAAGTTCCTCCACCGACTGCGCCCCTCGGAAAGCTCCGCTAACGCCAGCGTCAACGTCGCTCGGCCATCGCGGAATGACACTCTCAGCGGATCCTGTCGGGCAAAGCGGACAGTCACGTTCTCCGGAAGGTCCTCTGGTATCTCCATGTCGGATACGCCGAAAAGATCTCCAACTTCGCCAAACAGATCGATCAGTTTCACGCGCCTGCCTTGCCATCCGAATTGCTGAATGCAATTGTTCAGCGCCGACTCGTGGACCTGTAAACTGAGCCAACTGCCTTTTGGTGATGTCGGGCGAGGTGAGTGGGCCGCCAGTTGATCGTGAGCGGCCAGCCGGACTCGCGCTACCGCTTCGTTTTCAGTCGTGCGCATCTCTAACGCGATCGGGTTCAGCGCCAACGTGCGCATCGGTTGATGGAAATGTCTCGCAAGTTTCTGGCGTTTCTCGGCAAGCCGTTCGGCGACCGTGGTATCCAGCGCTGTACCGGCTCTCGACGCGATTCTATTTTCGGCTGCCGAGCGAGCTGCCGGCAGTTTGCGCTGATAACTCCGTCGCGCGATGGCCTGCGACAGTTCGCCCACAATCGGCAGAGGATCCAGACGTGTGTCGATGCCTGTCAGCGAAGTCGAGTTTTCGGCAACGGCGTAAGCAGGATGATCGACGATGCGATGCGATTGCATGACGATCCGTTTTTCCGCCTGGAATTTGGCCTCGACTGCTGAGTAAAAAGTCGCGGGACCTCTGGACGAATGCGTGTGCGAACTGATCTCTCCCGAAGCCTCCAAGGCAAACCGCCAGGAACGAGAGCTTGGTAGCATATTCAAACGAAGTTGTGTCACCGTCTCGCTCTGCCCAAAGACGGGGTTGCCAAGGATTACATCATTAACCTCTCGTTTCTCGGTAGCCGATTTAGGTATGTAACGGTTCAGCAGGTCTTCCGAGACAGCGATACGGATGTTGGCGTTGCGGTAATGCGCGTTCAACGCATACCCCAATTTGGAGATTCGGCCGGAATCCGCCCAGCGCAACATCTGCTGAGCTGTGGCAATATGAACGGTATTCTCCGTCTTCGCATCGTTTTCGTACCGCTCTAGTGCGTCCATCAGAAGTAGGTAGTCGACGGGCTCGACAGCCAGACGCCTCAATTCGGCCGCGTATTTCGCGATCTCTGGTTGTTGGAGGAAGCCATACTGCGCTGGCGTCAGTGCAGCGTACTCCATTCGCAAGAGGACTTGCTTCGCCACTTTGCGACACTCGGCAGTTTCCCTCGTGCTGCCACTGCATAGCAGACGCTTCGCTTCGTCCAGCAGCAGATACTCGTTCCACTTCCGACCGAATTGGATCTGTTCTAGTTTCGAATCCAGCGACTCAATGGCCTCTTGACAGCGGTCTCGATCGGTCAAGGTGATGATGATGGGTGCATTCCGTCCAGAGACGATCGTGCACACTTGGTCCCAAATCACCAGCCGTCTCTTGATGGCGTGCGCTGTGCGCCCAAGATCGCTACGTAGGTCTAGATCGTCCGAGCTGTTCGCCACCTCCAAGCCTTTGCTCGCAAGATCGCGTAGTCTCTCCAACAGCCGAGTGGCTTCATCGGATTCCGGCGATTCGATGGAAGCCAATTGCTGCAGATGCCCCGTCACCTCTTTGCACCATGAAAGGCAGTCGTCGCGTGATGACAGAGCTTCAATCCGGTTCGCCAACTCGGTGGGATAGGGCCAGTTGGTCACCACTGCCGGGGTCGATTCCAATGGACGTTTGGTGACTTTCCGCGTGGAGTCAACGGTACTCGGTGATTCATCCCTTTGCGCAAGCCGAATAACTCCAACGGAAGGTTGGGAGGCGACGTCGGGGCCCACCGCTATCGCAGGTGGCGTGGTTCTGCTGACGGCAGCCTCGGGGACGAACTGACTAGTAATGCGTGGCCCAATCTCCACAACGCGTCTAGGCGCGGCGAAGCGATCTAACGCCCCCATTGCGGGGTCCGGATCGGCAGAAGGAGCAGACGACTCGAACTGTTCCGACACCAATGTCCGTACTTCCAAGGGCGACAGCAGGTCAATCTCTTCCGGCAACTGAACGGGAACTCTGTCACGGCGGCCGTCGGACGTCAACAGACTCTCGCCGGTGGGATGCTCCTCGTAGGCACTTGCATCCCCAGCAAGTTTCGTCTCACCGCTTGGGCTAACGGCGACCGAACGCCATTCGCTCGGTGCCAGTACGCTCAGGACGAATAGAGTGATGACCAGTAGCAGGATTGGCCAAACAGTCTTGGTCATTTCTCGCTTCATAAAGCCGATTGTCGTGATGAGCCCAGACGTGAAGATCCCCAGCAGTCATACCCGTGCATCCGTTAAGATCGGAATAATCGGACAGGTGAATAGAATCAGAATGCTCAAAGACTTCGAGGATCTTGGTCAAGGATAGGGCAAATCGCGTTAGAGCGGGCTTGTTGCTATGCTGTCGACGCTAGCTTTTCGGGCGGCAGGGCTTCAGATGAAGTACATGTTCTCCGCTGGCCCCTTGGCCCGCTCTGCTAATTCGGCGAATGTCACACCATCGAGCAACTGGTGTAGGTTGTCCGAAGCCTCTTGCCATGTGTCCAGCAACACGCGAGAGACCAGCGTTTCGGCCGAAGTACTACCTGCCAATCGACCAGACCTACCGTCGCTGACGTTCATGACTTGGTCCAGGGTTATTTCATCGGGATCTTTGGCCAATCGATAGCCGCCGGACACACCACGTGTGCTGGAGACGAAGCCCGCCCCCTTCAACTGCAGGAGAATCTGCACTAAGAATCGTGATGGGATTCCATGGGCCTCGGCGATTCTGCGCACCTGGACTGGCTGCCCCGAGTCGTTTTGAATGGCCAGCTCCAACACGGCAATACAAGCGTATTCTGTCTTGGCTGATATATTCACGAGTCGTCGTCCAGCGTATGCAGTCCACATTCGGTCTTAGCGGATCCGCTCCAGCGGCCAGCACGCTCGTCCTCGCCGAATAGGACGGCGCGAGTGCATGGCCAGCAACCGATGCTGGTGTAGCCCTGATCGTGCAACGGGTTGTATGGTATGTCGTGGTCGACGATCATTTGCCAGACTTCCTTCTTGGTCCAGTTTACCAAGGGGCTGACCTTCACCACATTGAACTTCTTGTCCCAGGCGACAATCGGCGCTAGTGCTCGATCGGGGCTCTGATCGCGCCGGATTCCGCTGGCCCAAGCGTGGAAGCCGCGGATCGCTTGGCGGAGAACCTTGATCTTGCGGTCGAAACAGCATTGGTTGGGATTCGTCTCGTACAACGGCCCACCGTGCAATGCCTCATATTGTTCAACGGTCAGGTCGGGCTTCTTCAATTCCACAGCGATGCCGTATCGCAGCTTAACGCGCTCGCGCAATTCTAGCGTTTCTTCAAACTGGTATCCCGTATCCAAATTGAAAATCGGTGTATCTGGAGCGATCTCGGCTAGCATGTGAATGATCGTCATGCCTTCAGGCCCAAATGCCGTAGCCATAGTGAATCGTGGCGCGAATCGCTGCACGGCCCAACCTAGAATCTCCTGCGGAGTCGCCGTCTCAAGCTCCTGGCTACGGCGGTCGAGTTCCTCCAGTAGATCCGGCGTGAGTTCCAAACGCCCTGGATCTTGATCCATCTCGCGCAAGTCTCTCTCCCTCAAGAGCTTAGGGATCTCCTCACCTATGCACTTGGAATGTGATTCAGACCTGTTTTGTGCAACAGCAACATTCACGACAATAGCCTTTTGGCAGTTTCTGGAGCAATAGACGTGTGCCTTAGATTTAATATCATAAAGATGATCTATTTAGTAATCAATAGGGCGAGGTCTCTATTCTCATCGGGTTTCAGGTCGACTGGACTTAACGTACCCCCATAAAGTTCCTTGTTGCTGCGCAACGCATTCGCCTAGGAATGTGTCACGCGACGCTCCTTGGCCGGACGGCGGGTGACGACGATAATGGACGAACGCCGGCTACCGCCTTAGCCGCCGTGAGAAGATGACAAAAAGGGTCGCTGCTTGGAAGGTTTGGACAATGATGCTTCGTTGGTTAGTTGCCAACTACATACGCCAGACGGCTCGTGAGAAGCTCTCCGAAGCTGTCTCAGAGGCTGCTCGCCGGAAGTCGCAGGCAGGCGGTGCTGATAGCGAAGCGCGTGAGCTTCCGCCGTGCGAGATCGCGTTCATCTTCGCAACGGCGATGGAGTCCGATGGGCTAGTAAATCTGCTGAAGGACCGGGTGACGACGCGCTGCGCTTCGTACGTCGAACACGCCGGCCACCTTGGCGGTCGACCACTGGTGGTTGCCGAATCGGGAGTTGGCTCCAAAGCCGCTGCGAAAGCCACCGACGACGTGATCGCGATGAGTAAGCCTGACTGGGTCGTTTCGGCCGGCTTCGCCGGTGCATTGACCGAAGGCATCAGTCGCGGACACGTTGTGATGGCAAACGACTTGGTGGACCCGCACGACAATCATCTTTCGATAGGATTCAAGATCGACAGCGATGTGGTCAAGGAAACTCGCGGCCTCCATCTGGGAAGGTTGCTCACAACCGACCGTTTGGTAGACTCTCCCGGCCAGCGGAGAGAGCTTGGTACTCGCCATGCTGCCGCAGCGTGCGATATGGAGACGATGTACGTTGCCGAAGTGTGTCGCAAACGGCAGGTGAGGTTTCTATCCGTTCGTGTAATTACCGATGCTGTCGACGACCGCTTGCCGCCGGAGATCGAAAGGCTCACGAAACAGAAGACAATTGCTGGGAAACTTGGAGCTGCTACGGGAGCGCTATTCAAACGTCCCGGGACGGTCAAGGATTTCTGGCGTCTACGCGAGGACGCGTTGAAGGCTTCTGATCGGCTGGCCAAGTTTCTTACGGGAGTCGTTCCTCAATTGAACGTATAAATGATGGCCGCCACGCTGAAGACCTTTACCTTAGGCTGCAAAGTAAACCAGTACGAAACCGAACTCGTGCGCGAAGCGTTTCTGAGTTCGGGCTTTCGTGACGCCGCGCCAGGTGAGCCGGCCGATATCTGTATTGTCAACACATGCACGGTCACATCCGAGGGTGATTCAAAGAGCCGGCAGGCGATCCGTCGCTTGGCGAGAGACAATCCAGACGCAGAGGTTCTGGTCATGGGTTGCTATGCGACGCGCGCACCCCAAGAATTGGCTGCTCTGCCCAGTGTGGCCGAAGTGATTGCCGACAAACGAGAATTGCCTGACATTCTGGGCCGTTTCGGCGTGATCGACCTTCCCAATGGAATATCCCGCTTCGGCAACCGTAGCCGAGCCTATGTGAAAGTACAGGACGGCTGTATTCTGAAGTGTAGCTACTGCATCGTGCCGAAGGTACGTCCGCGTTTGGCCAGCCGCCCCATTGATGATGTGGTCGCGGAAGTGCGCCGGTTGCTTGACAACGGTTACCGCGAGATTGTGCTCACCGGCGTGCACCTTGGGCACTACGGAGTAGATTGGAATCAGCAGAGGCCGAAATCCGAGTGGCTACGCCTGTCGGATGTGGTCAAGGAAATCGTTCGGATCGAAGGCGATTTCCGCGTCCGGCTATCAAGCCTCGAAGCGACCGAGGTGACCGACGAGTTGGTGGATGTGATGGCCGACAACGGCGACAGGGTCTGCCCGCACTTACACTTGTGCCTGCAAAGCGGATCGGACGCCGTGTTGCGTCGCATGAGGCGACGTTGGTCGGTGCCTTCGTTCATGGATCGTTGTCGTCAGTTGCGGGAAGCTCTCGACCAACCGGCATTCACTACAGATGTGATCGTTGGTTTTCCAGGAGAAACGGACGAGGATTTCGAAAAGACATGCCAAGTGGTACGTGAGGTGGGTTTTTCCAAGATACACGTGTTTCCGTTCAGTCCGCGGAAGGGTACACCGGCTGCCGAGATGCCAAATATGGTTCCCAAGCAGACAAGGAGCGAACGAAGCAAGCGGCTTTCTGCGATCGAAGAAGAATTACGAAAGGGGTACTTCGACGCATTGATTGGCAGAAATCTCCGCGTTTTGGTCGAATCGCCGAGCAAACGCCACGTTGATCACGTGGTCGGCACATCCTGCCGATATGCACCTGTCGAATTGCCGGGTGGCCCGCAAGTTTGTGGTAGGTTGGTGGAGGTGTTGGCAGAGTCAGTCGCGGACGGAGGGTACGTTCAGGCGTCGCCCGTATGAGGAGTTGGGAACACAGGAGGTACGGAGATGAAACGAGTCCCGTCAAGACGAATCTCATGCATCTTGGCATGGCTACTCGCAGCGACGATGTTCAGTCATCTGCTGCTTTACCGTGCCAGTTGGTCCTGCGCTCAAGAAGTTGCGAACTCCGAAGAGGGGACGGAGACAGCATCAACTCTCGGGCGTTTCAATCTTCAGAGTCCGACCCTCGGTGGCAAGCAGTTCTGGTCGGACGAGTTGATTTTTCGCGAGTGGCGAATCCAGCGGAACGCGATTACCAAGCACTGTCGCCTTCTGGATGAAACGAACAAACGTCGCGTCTGGGGCACGTTCGAGCAGTGCCAGACCAAGCTGGAGCGATTAAAGGAAGAACTGGCTCTTCCACCATTGAGCGGGAAGGTTGTGATTGTGTTGCACGGCCTGTGCCGTTCCCGATCGTCGATGTCGGGCCTGTGCGAGTACCTGTCCGAAAAGGGCGACTACACTCTGCTGAACGTCTCTTACGCCAGTACGCGTAGCGGACTGGATACCCACGCGGCTGGCTTGGCCCGCGTGGTTGAGAATCTAGGGGCCGAGGTAACCGAGATCAACTTCGTGGCGCACAGTTTGGGCAACCTTGTGATTCGACGATACCTGGACGGCTGCTATCAGGGTTCCGTCGGCTTCCGCGCGGATCGTCGTATCCATCGGATAGTGATGCTGGCTCCGCCCAATCGTGGTGCGCGACTGGCGGAGTACTTCAAACGAAGCAAGCTCGCGGAATGGGTTTGGGGCAGCAGCGGAGCGGATTTGGCGAACAACTGGGGCGCGTTGCAGAAGAAGTTGGCGATCCCGCAGTGCCAGTTTGCGATCATCGCGGGTGGCAAGAACGAACCGGACGGGCGCAATCGCTTGATTCCCGGCGATGATGATTTCGTGGTCACTGTCGAGGAGACGAAGCTTGCCGGCGCTCGCGACTTCGTTGTGATATCCACCTATCACACCGTTATTATGAACAACGCGACGGCACGCGAGTATACGTTGCGGTTCTTGGAACACGGCTGTTTTGTTTCCGAGTCGCTTCGCAGGCCGATCATTCCAGAGACGGACGCTGCGCCATGACGGACGAATTCCCGGCGAAAGGACGGCTCGCGGGCGTTGACTATGGCACCGTCCGAATGGGCATCGCGGTCTCGGACCCACAGCGCCGGCTGGCCAGCCCATACGCGAACTACACACGACGCAGCAAGGAGGCGGACGCCGACTATTTCCGCCAGGTAGCAGCCGACGAGAGTATTGTCGGTTTCGTCGTGGGGCTTCCTGTCCACGCCAGCGGCGAAGAAAGCCAGAAGTCGATCGAATCTCGGCAGTTCGGCGCTTGGCTGACGGACGTCACGGGGCTGCCGGTGCAGTACTTCGATGAACGATTCACGTCGGTCGAAGCGGAGCGATACCTGCTAGATGCTCAGATGACGCGGAAGAAGCGAAAGAAGCGTCTGGACATGTTGGCCGCTCAGATTATGTTGGCGGCCTACCTGGAATCCCCCCGCCCCAGCGACCCCGGTTCGCTGGATGACTAACGGTAGCCGAGTGCTCCGCTTTTTCCTGACTTTTCAAGCCTCGCAATACTGACCCGTTCGGTTAGGAGGCTCGAAAACCAGCCTTCCCAGCACCTCGCGGGGATATGGGCCACTGTGGTACACTAACGGCCTCCAACCTGCCTTTGGAAGGCAATGACGATGAACATAGCTTACTTGGACTGCCAGAGCGGCATTAGCGGCGACATGACGTTGGGGTCGTTGGTCGACGCGGGCGTCGATCTGGCCGCGATGCAAGCCGGAATCGACTCGTTGGGCTTGCCCACTTGTCGGCTGGAGGCCGAAGAAGTTCGGAAGAAGGGATTTCGTGCCACCAAAGTGAACGTGGTGTACGAGCCGGAGCACGCGCATCGCCACTTGCACCACATTACCGGAATGATCGACGGCAGTTCGCTTGCGGATACGCAGAAGGAGCTGGCCAAGCGTATCTTTACTCGGTTGGGTGAGGCCGAAGCAAAGGTCCATGGTACCACGCTGCAGAAGGTCCACTTTCATGAAGTCGGTGCCGTCGATTCGATTGCCGACATCGTCGGCAGCGCGATCGGGCTGGACTTGTTGGGCGTTAGGCGCGTCATCTGCTCGCCAATTCCGACGGGCCACGGATTCGTCAAGATTTCGCACGGGCGCGTAAGCATCCCCGCTCCGGCAACGGCCGAGTTGCTGAAAGGCGTCCCGTTGGCCCCGTCGACCGTCGAGGCCGAACTCACGACGCCAACTGGTGCGGCGATCGCGGCCACGGTAGCCGAGGATTTCGGAACGATTCCGGCGATGAAGATCGAAACGATTGGCTGTGGTGCTGGTTCGCGTGATTTGGACGCGCAGCCGAACATTCTGCGGCTTATCGTCGGTGTGACCGCGGAGACCGAGGAATCCGACCAAGTCTGGATCTTGGAGACAAACCTGGACGACCTGAGCGGCGAACTGATCGGACATACGACAGGTTTGCTGCTGGACGCTGGCGCATTGGATGCGTACACGACACCCATCCAGATGAAGAAGAATCGCCCGGGCGTGATGCTCAGTGTGATCTGCGGAGCGGATTCCATCCGTCGGATGGAGGAGATTATCTTCCGCGAAACAACGACATTAGGAGTGCGGCGTTGGCCGGTCAGTCGCCACAAGCTGAAACGGGCGGCTCATCAAGTGGACACGAAATGGGGGCCAGTCGAAGGCAAGCTCGCCTACTCCGCTGAAAATGTCGTCAGTTTCTCGCCGGAGTATGAATCTTGCCGCCAAATGGCGACTGACAATCAGGTTCCGCTGAAGGACGTTTACGAAGCAGCGCGGCGCGCGTTTGATCCCGAGAGCATCCGACATGACGCGGAGCAAGGCGGTGAATGACCAGACACGGATGAAGTCTTGGGACACGGTGGCCGTCGTCGGAGTGGGGCTGATAGGCGGCTCGATTGGGTTGGCACTGCGCGAACACAATCTGGCACGGAACGTGGTAGGCGTGGGGCGGAACGAGGAGCGATTGGGCATTGCGGAGCAGCGCGGCGCCGTCACATCCACAACGACTGATTGGTCGGAGGGTGTGCGCAACGCCGAGTTGATTGTCGTCTGTACCCCGGTGGACCACGTGGTCGATCACGTCAAGCAGGTGAGCGGATCGTGCGGGGCGAACGCCCTGATAACCGACGCCGGCAGCACGAAAGAGCGGATTTGTCGGGCGATTGAGTCCAAACCGGGCTCGGGCGGGGTCTTTGTGGGCAGCCACCCAATGGCCGGCAGTCACAAGAGCGGGCCGGAGCACGCTCGAGCCGATTTGTTCGATGGGAGCCTCACCGTAGTCACGCCAACCGAAAACACGCACGAAGTACATGTCGAACAGATAGAGGCGTTCTGGAAGTCGCTGGGCTCGGACGTGGTACGCGCCAGCCCTGAAGAACACGATCAGGCCGTGGCTGCGATTAGCCACCTCCCGCACGTTGTTGCAGCGGCACTTTCCGCGTCCACCTCACAGGAACATTCGACGCTGGCGGGTAGCGGCTGGCGTGACACGACTCGCGTCGCCGCGGGCGATGCCGAGTTGTGGCGACAGATCCTGGTAGATAATCGGGACCACATCTTGCAGTCTCTCGATAACTTTGCAAAAGTGCTGACAGAATTTCGCAATGCCCTCGCGGCTGAGAATCAGACGGAACTCACTAGACTCTTGGAAGTAGGGAAACGCAACCGTGACTCTTTGGGAAGTTGACATCTACCCCGCCGAAGGACAGCCGGATCGGGCGGGACGAGACGCAGCCAGTGACGCAACGGACCTTGGCCTGGACGGAAAGCTGGACCTTCATGCTGGCCGCGGCTATTTGGTGCAAGGAGACTTGTCTCGGCAACAAGTCGAATTGCTCGCCGGGGACCTTCTTGCGGACGGCGTGGTGGAAAGCACCGTGGTTGCCCGTATCGGCGACGATCGCCTGAACGAACCACCTAATGGCGCCGCTGATAGCCTGCGTCAAGTTCACGTCTTGCTGAAGCCGGGCGTGATGGACCCGGTCGCGCAAAGTGCCGAACAGGCGATCGCCGACTTCGACATTCAAGTCGACGCCGTGCGAACGCTGCGCAAGTACTGGATCGGGGGGCTCGCGGACGATCAGGTTTCAGGCCTGTGCGCGAAGATCCTTGCCAATGATTCGATCGAACAAGTGGTGATTGGACCACTGGAGTTGGATCAACTGGACCTCGGATCGCCGTATCAGTTCGAGTTGGTCACCGTGCCGATTCGTGATCTGGATGACGAGGCGTTGATGAAGCTGAGCAAGGAAGGTCAGTTGTACCTGTCGCTGGTCGAGATGCAGACGATTCAACAGCAGTTTCGTGATTTGGGTCGCGACCCGACAGACGTCGAGTTGGAGACCATTGCGCAGACTTGGAGCGAGCATTGTAGCCACAAGACGCTGGCCGGTCGGATTTCTTATCGCGACGAGAATGGCGAGCGACGTTTCAAAAATATGCTGAAGGAGACGATTTTCGCCGTCACGCAGAAGATCCGCAGCGATCTGGGCGATCAGGATTGGTGCGTTAGCGTTTTCGAGGACAACGCCGGCGTGGTACGGTTCGACGACGAGCACAATGTGGTCTTCAAAGTCGAGACACACAATCATCCATCTGCCTTGGAGCCATATGGCGGCGCCAACACGGGTATTGGAGGCGTGATCCGCGATCCAATGGGAACGGGGATGGGCGCCAAACCGATCTGCAACACCGACATATTCTGCTTTGCTCCGCCGGACACGCCTCCTGAATCTCTGCCACCGGGTGTTTTGCACCCTCGCCGCGTAATGAAGGGCGTTGTGGGGGGTGTCAGGGACTATGGCAACCGCATGGGAATCCCTACGGTCAATGGGGCGCTTTACTTTGACCCGCGTTATCTTGGCAATCCGTTAGTCTACTGCGGTAACGCGGGGATTTTGCCCAAGGATAAGTCACACAAACGTCCGCAGGCAGGCGATCATGTGGTAGCCATCGGCGGCCGGACCGGGCGCGACGGGATTCACGGTGCCACGTTCAGTTCGGCGGAGCTGACCCACCACAGCGAAACCGTGTCAGGCGGCGCCGTTCAGATCGGCAATGCCATCACCGAGAAGATGCTCCTGGACGTCATGCTGGTTGCGCGAGATCGTGGCCTCTACAGCGCGGTTACCGACTGCGGAGCCGGCGGATTCTCCAGCGCCGTCGGCGAGATGGGCGAGAAGATTGGGGCAGAGGTGTGGTTGGAAACAGCACCTTTGAAATACGAAGGGTTGTCTTACACGGAGATCTGGATCTCCGAGGCCCAGGAACGCATGGTTCTGTCCGTGCCGCCCGAGCATTGGGAGGAATTCTCGTCGCTTTGTGCATCCGAGGGCGTTGAAGCTACGGTCATCGGCAAGTTCGTACCGACTGGTCGATTGGAGTTGAAATACAACGGCTCGCGCGTCGCGGACCTCAGCATGGATTTCCTATACGACGGTCAGCCGCCAGTAGTTCGCGATGCCGTTTATAACCCGAAGCCGCTTGAACCTGTGACTTCGTGTGAAGGAGTCCGATTCGCACAGTCGGAGCAACCGATCGACTACACGAAGACGTTGCTCGCGATTCTCGGCTCATTGAACGTCGCCAGCAAGGAATGGGTCATTCGCCAGTACGATCACGAAGTGCAAGGCGGCAGCGTGATCAAGCCGCTGGTTGGCGTGGAAAATGACGGTCCTGGCGATGCCTCCGTTCTTCGGCCGGTACTTTCCTCGCGCAGAGGAATCGTAATCTCCTGCGGCATGAATCCGAATTACGGCGACTTCGACACATACCACATGGCCGCTAGTGCGATCGACGAGGCGATCCGCAACTGTATTGCGGTCGGCGCTGATCCGAGCCGTATCGCCATCCTGGACAACTTCTGTTGGGGCTATACCGATCGACCGGAGACCCTGGGATCACTCGTGCGCGCCGCATTGGCGTGCCACGACGTTGCGCTCGCCTACGGAACGCCGTTCATCAGCGGCAAAGACAGCCTGAATAACGAATTCAGCTACGAAGACAAAGATGGGAAAAAGAGGACGATCGCGATTCCGTCTTCGCTGCTGATCAGTGCTCTTGGCCAAGTGGACGATGTGCAGACGTGCGTTACCATGGACCTGAAGCAGTCGGGCAATCCGCTCTATCAGATCGGCACGACCAAGGCGGAACTGGGCGGGTCGCATTTCTGTCAAGTCGAAGGGCAGTCTGGCGGTCAAGTACCGACGGTCGACACCGAGATAGCCAGTCAGACCTTCACCGTAATGTATCAAGCGATCAAAGCGGGATTGGTGCGTTCGTGTCACGACCTGAGCGAAGGTGGTCTGGCCGTCGCTGCTGCCGAAATGGCATTTGCCGGAGGCTTGGGTGCGACGATTCGCCTGGAGCAGGTACTGCACGACGTTCCGGCCGACTGCGACGGTGGTCTGGACGCGAATCTGCTGTTCTCAGAATCCAACTCCCGGTTCCTGTGTGAAGTGCCCGCCGATAAAAGGGACGAGTTCGAACGCACGCTCGGCAACGTGCCGTATGCCGTAATCGGCGACGTGACTGACACGGGCAAGTTGGAGATCGTTTCGGCAGTCGGCGGCGACGAGGCGGCAACAAACGTGGTCGGTTCGGAAATCGGGACCCTGAAGGAAGCCTGGCAATCGCCGCTTCGCTGGTAATCGTGTGACATCCTAGTTCTCTCGTTTGAGTATCGACAATGCCTACACCACGCGTTTTAGTACTTCGCGCCCCGGGGACGAACTGCGATCAGGAGACCGCTTTTGCTTTCGAGCAGGCAGGCGCCAAGGCGGACCTGATCCACGTGAATCGGCTCCTTGAGAATCCAAGCATACCGAACGACTACCAGATCCTCTGCGTACCCGGCGGCTTCAGTTATGGCGACGACGTAGCCGCGGGCCGCATCTTGGCAAATCAGCTTCAGCATCATTTAAGTCAGACCCTGGCCGAGTTCAAAGCTTCCCAGAAACTGATCCTTGGAATCTGCAACGGCTTTCAAGTCTTGATCAAGTCCGGCGTGCTCTTGCCAGATGATGGACAGGGCGCCCAAGCAACGCTGACGTGGAACGATTCCGGAAAATTCGAAGACCGTTGGGTGGAATTGGCCGTGCGCGGAAACAACTGCGTGTTTCTGGAAGGGATCGAACGCTTGGACCTACCGGTGGCCCATGCGGAAGGCAAATTCGTGGTCCGCAACGAAGCAACTCTGGCGACGCTTGACCAAGCCGGCCAGCTTGTCTTGCGTTACGCTGGCCAGTCTGCTGACGGGCAGGTGCCATACCCGGCGAACCCCAACGGTTCGCAAAGCAACGTGGCCGGTCTGTGCGATGAAACAGGCCGTGTGTTCGGACTGATGCCCCATCCCGAACGCAACATCGACCCGACCCATCACCCACAATGGACACGCCGTGGCCTGGGCGACACGGGCGACGGCATGCAGATGTTCCACAACGCCGTGCGCTATTTCTCCGCATAGAGCGTGGGGCGGCGCAGGCCGGGTATCGTGCCGCGAA